>JAJDCR010000081.1 GCA_029260735.1 Planctomycetota bacterium | reverse complement strand
TCCTGCCGAACAGGGGATGTGCCTAGATTACAAGATCAGGAGCCAAACACATCCCCTGCTCGGCAGGAGCCAAAGCCCTCCATAAAACATGATGCTTAGAACGGTTTCAGATAATCTTTTCAAACCTCACCTCCAAGTTTTGAGCCTTTGTCAACTTCCTCTCTATTCCCTTTCCACTAAACATACAACACTTTCATCGCAACTTTCAGGCAAGCCTTGCCTACATTACGCACGTACCCTCTCTGGGATCATTTTAAACTTAAAGGAAAATTAACCCATGACAGAACCTAATACTTATGAAGAAGAACCCTGGGAAAAAATAAGTGAATTAACTAAAAGCAAGGATCCTTCAGAACTTCAAATATTTTTGGACGATTTGCCTTTGGGGGAGGCGGCACATGTTTTTTCCCATCTAAAAAAAGAAGAGGTGCTGGAAGTTTTTGATATGCTCGGACCAGAGCTCTCAGCAGACTTGATTGAACAGCTACCAGAAATCCAAGTTGCGGGAATAATGGATGGGCTTAGCCCAGATAAGGCTGCTTCCATTGTAGATCAAATGCCCAGTGATTCCCAAGCAGACCTTTTGGGAGATCTTTCTAAAGAACACACTGAGGCCATCTTGGAGAAGATGGACGAGGAAGAAGCTGAACATGCTCGGAGCTTAATGGAGTATGAGGAGCACAGTGCTGGTGGACTTATGATAAAGGAGTACTTGTCTTATCCCGTTAACTTAAAAGTAAATGATGTTTTTGAGGATTTGAGAGAGAATGACGAAGAGTACTCTGACTACGATGTTCAGTACACCTATATCACTGATCTAGAGGGAAAACTAATAGGGGTTTTGCGATTGCGAGACCTGATTCTTTCCAAAAAAAATCAGAGTGTCGAGAATATTATAATCCACAACCCTCTGTCTATTGGAGTGCAAACTCCCTTAGATGAACTTGTTGCTTTTTTTGACGGGCATAACTTTATTGGAGTTCCCGTTGTCGATGAAAATCAAAAGCTGGTGGGGGTTGTTCGACGTTCAGCAGTAGAAGAAGCATCAGAAGAATTTGCCACGGAACAGTTCTTGAAAGTAAGCGGGGTAGTTGGAGGAGAAGAATTGCGCAGTATGCCTGTGGGAATTCGATCCTATCGTCGTCTTTCTTGGTTGTCGGTCAACATTATCTTAAATATTGTGGCAGCAAGTATCATTGCTTTTTATCAAGATACTCTTGAAGCGGTGATTGTTCTAGCTGTTTTTCTTCCGATTATTTCTGATATGAGTGGTTGTTCTGGTAATCAAGCTGTTGCCGTTAGTATACGTGAATTAACGATGAATTTAGTAAAGCCATATGAATTCATGAGGGTTCTTCTAAAAGAGTTGTCCGTTGGTTTAATCAACGGCCTAGTCTTAGGACTACTTTTAGGCACGGTATGCTTTATTTGGAAAGGAAACGTATATTTAGGCTTAGTTGTCGGTGGAGCTTTGGCTTTGAACACCATTGTTGCCGTTTGCATCGGAGGGACTATTCCGTTGGTTTTAAAAAGATTTGGTTTTGATCCCGCTCTTGCTTCTGGACCAATTTTAACGACAGTGACAGACATGTGTGGTTTTCTTATGGTTTTAGGATTTGCCAATGCTTTTTTATCTAAACTAGTATAAAATCCCCATTTTTTAGTCTATTCGCGCGAAAGAGTCCTTCTAGGGCTCTTTTTTTTTTGAGATAAAAAATTTATATTTGACTCTAAATACTTTTCCAGCAAAAATAGAGATAAGTTCTCTTGGTTAAAAAGAAAAATCTTCCTTGAAAGGAATCTTATGAAATCCATAAAGTGCATTTATATTTTGATTTTTGCAGTTTGCTGTTTTCCTCTTCATGCAGAAGAAGATATCATTTTACCGATTGAGGAAATTGTTGTTTGGGAGCCCAATTTGGAATTTTCTTATCCTACCAATACTTTAAAAGACAGTATTAATTTGCGAGGAGAAATTCAATCTAAGGAAGTTGTGCATCAAGTAGATGTTCATATCCACAGTGGTTTTACAGGGGGGATTGCTCGAACTTACAATGCTGACCTTTACTACAAAGCAAATAATGCAGAAAATGTCCAGAGCATAGCTTTTAGCACTTCGATTCAAATTAAACCACAAGAATCTTGGGTAGAAATCAAAGCAACACTAGAGAGTGGTAGAAAATTGGTGAAAGAGTTTGCGATCCCTACTTCTCCTAAAAACGATGACTATTATGGGCTGGGAGGTCTGGCAGAAAAAAAAATCCATCAAGATGCTGTCAGTTCTCTTTACTTTGCTCGCAATAATAAATTTTTGGTGAGTGCTTCTGATGATGGCACTATCAAAGTGAGCAATCCTCGTACTCTCAAGGAAATACTTAAAATAAAGGCACAGCAAGGGTATGTTAAAAGTGCTATTGTTACTAATGATTGCCAGCATATTGTTTCTGGTGGAGAAGATGGCTCTGTTAAAATTTGGGAAGTGGCCACAGGAAAGCTAGTGCATACTTTCAAGGGACACGAAAGCATGGTAAAGTCCATTGCCCTGAGCAATAATGGGAAGTACGCTGCTTCTGGTGGAGAAAATATGCCCGTTATACTTTGGGATTTGGAAAGTAAAACAAAAATTAAAGAAATCTCTAATCACCTGGATGTTAATAAAATCATTTTTACTCAAGATAGTCGCTATATTTTGGCTGCGACAGAGAAAAAAGAAATTATTATGTGGAATGCAGAGACGGGGAATGAAAAGTATGTACGCGAGGATACTCACCTTGATCGAACACTTTCCATAGCTATGCACCCAAATATGAGAACTCTTTTTTCAGGGGGACGAGAAGGCGACATCAAGTGGTGGCGAGCTTTACTCAATCCCTACGATACCGATGAAAACTGGGAAGGGCAAACCCCTCTTTGGGAAATGCGCTTGTTTCTTATAAAAGAGAAAGATAAAGATATCTCCCTCATTGATCCTGCAACTCTGAGCTCTGCAATTCGGCGCTACTCCTTCTACTATATGAAGAAAAAACCTTCAGGTTGGTTTCCTTTTTATGAAAGTAAAACAGTTCATCCTTTTAATACTTATGGCACGCCGATTATTCATCTCGATTTAACTTCGACCGGAGAATACTTTCTTTTTGTTTCTCGTAAAGGGCACATTCGTATTTATAACACGGTTACAGCCAGTCGTAGGGTTAAGCAGTTTGTCAATGAAACTTTGTGGTCGGGAGCTTTGGCTTACGACGGAGGATTGATTGGGGCTGCTGATGTGAATGGAAAAGTTTATACTTTTGGCTTTGCAGAGTAGTGGAGGGGGAGGTTTGACTACTGTTGAAATAAATTCTCGCTGCGCGGGGGATGTGCTAGGTTTCTGATATTGTGGTCTTCGCACATTTCCTGCAGCCGAGCTCGCCCTCCAGGGAAAATGGGGGGCGAGAACAGTTTTGAAGTTTTACACTACTTACCTTGCCTTTACTTTACCTGTTCGGGCCTCTTCTGAGGTAGGTAAGTTTTTATAAAAAACGTCTTCAAGATTGAGTTGTGCAAGAACCATCTCTATGCTTTTCTGATTTTCTTCCATATCTTTACCTGTTGCTGTAATTCCCAAAATACGATCACCTGTAGACATAATCTTTCCGGCTAGTCTTTTTGACTTTCCGAAAAACAATTCTACATTATCGGGAATATCCAAGGTTTTAGGGTCGGGAATTTCAATCCCTCCGATTTTGCCAGGGTCTTTTATTAAAACAATCCCCGAAATAAGTTCTTTAGACCAAGCGAAATCTAAATTTTCCGTTTTTCCTTCGACGACTGCAAGAATCATCTCCAGAAAATCCCCTTCAAAACGACTAAGAAGGATTTGAGCCATTAGGTCGTTCCATTGGATTTTAAAATCTAGCACCATGGGCCCTTTGTCGGTAACAACAATATCAACGGTTAAGAAGTGTTTGTAGTCTTTAGCTTGGCTACTAATGGCATGGACTAAAGGGACTAAAATTTGTCGCTCTATCTGATGTAAAACTCTTTGATTTAAACAGGAAGTGGGAGTAAAGGCCCCTAAGCGAACGGGAACTCTTTTATTGTCGATTAATTCTCGAATAATTTGGCAACTAGGAAAGGGGATCAATGTATTGCGATCTATTAGTAAAGTTGATGATACGGCTTGTCCGGTAACAAAGTTCTCAATAATTACTCTCTCGCCTGATTCGCCAAAGATTTTTTCCTTCATTGCCTTGTCGAGATGTTCGTGAACATCTTCCATCGAATTACAGACCGCAGTTCCTCCTAAAGCTGTTCCATCAATTTTTATAATAAGAGGAAAACGAGCGTGTTCGCAATAGGTCAAGGCTCCATCAAGATAATCAAAAATATGAAAAGCAGGAGTAGGAATGGAGTAGTGGCGCATGAGCTCTTTTGCTACAACACGACTTGATCCAATTTCAGCGTCCTTAGCTCGAGGACAAAATACTTTCATTCCCTCGTTATGAAAATGATCTGCGATTCCGTCAGCAATTAATCTATAAGGACCGACAAAAGTAAGGTCTATTTTTTCTTGTTTTGCGAATTTAATTAATTGGGGATAAGCACTTTCCTGAATATCAAGGCACTCGGCTACCTCTGATATACCAGCGTTACCTGGTGCAACAAATATTTTTTTTACTCGGGGACTTTTTTGGAGCTTTTTGGCAAGAGCGTGCTCTAAAATACTACTACCGACAATGAGAATTTTTAACCCTTCTGACTGGGTCATACTTAAACTCCTTCTGGTGACATGGACTTGCTTTCTTCTATTGCCGAATTATAACAAAAAAAGCACCCCTTCCAAGTACCTAATCCTAAAAAGATTACATTCTCAAAATTCTTATCCTTAATTTAGGGTCTAAATGCAGCAAGGAAAGAAAATCCAAAAGAGGGAAGCTTGAATTTTCTTTTTTCAATCGTTATAATCGAGACTGGGCGAGTCCCAATAACCATAATCTTTTTCAAGGAAAGGAATTGTAAATGAGTGAGCCTTGGCGTGAAATTTTAATTGATGTAGAGCCGAGAGGGAAAGAGTTTCGTTTGGGTGTGGATTCCGACGCTACGGCTGGTGAGATACTGGATGTGATTGCCGAGAGATGCCAAGATGAAGGAATTGACATTGGCAAATGGGCTAGTAAGCAGGTGGGAAGTGATTACCAACTGGTTCTTTTGAGAAAAGCGGAAGGCAATGCTATTTTAGGTCCCTCTATTCCTTTACAAGAAATTACTCCCGAAATTCAAAATAGCGAAAGATTCAAGTTAGGAACGCAACCGGTAGTAGGAGCTTTGCCTTCGAAGATCTTTAATTTACGAATTGAAAATCTAGTGGATGAGTTTTATCATTCAATGCTAGTGGATATATACAAAAAAGAAGCTTGGTCTTTGGCAGAAGTGAGCAAAAAAAAAAGAGTTGGGAGCACCCGCAGTTTAAAGTTTCTCTAGCAGATCAATATCCTGATGAAGCATGTAAAACTTTAGACTATGAACTTATTGATTTGCCCGGAGTAGCAGGAGTTGACTCATTAGGTTCTCCTGAGCTGAGTTTTTATCATCACTTTCAAATAACCTTACCTCGGGAATATCCTCAAAATTTAGCTCAAATCAAAATTATAAATAAAACTCCTCTTTATCATCCCCGGATTGCTGGAGTTGGCGGTAAAGCCTGCTATACCGTAAATGGAGAAGTGGATCGTATTCTCACAGATATCGTTTTCAATGTTCTCATGCGGCCAGAAACTGTGAGGCCTCCTGGACAATACAAAGATGCTGATTGGGGCTTAGATTCCAGCAAGATGAAATGGTATATCAAGTACGGCCCAGAAAAACTATATACTCTTCTGAAAGAGGAGTGGGGTAAGAAACAAAATCAGCAAGAGGTAAGAAAAAAAGTTCAGTTTATGGATTAAGGCCAGTGCCACGCGTCTTAACACTTCTGTCAATGAAGTAGAAGTGTTTTTTAGAGGACGAAGATAGGATTAATTATGCCAGAAAATTCTTCCGAAAAACCTACACGACGTAAAATTCAAATCTTGGAGGAGCACGATTATAAAATCGAAGAAATGCCTCCTCCTAATTTTCATCCATGGTTCCTGTGCATAGAAAAATGGGATCGGTGGGAATAGGATCATTCTATGATGGTTAAAAACACTTTGTTTTGTGGGAGTCGTCTAAATATTACCACAGCTATCCTTTTTTTTTGTTTGCTTTCCTTTAGCATGGGACAATCTTTCGTAATAAGTAAAAAAACCCAGAAGCAAATGGATGAACTTTTTTCTCACTTAGAGGATTGGCCTTTACCAAAAGCAAAGCAAGCCGCTAATCTCTTAATGAAGCGTCCCTTGTTAACTGTTCCCGTCTTTTTGCGAAAGCTTGATTCCAAAGAATCTTCTCGAATGAGACAAGCTTCTGTTTATTGCCTAGGAAAGCTAAAAGCAAAAGAAGGCTTTTCTGAAATCCTCAAGATTATTTCTGATCCTGCCATGGAGAATCAGCTTAGCACTATTTTTGCTGCCTTAGCAGAAATAGATGAAAATAAAGCCTACTCTCTATTGTTAAAGCACATGCAGTCTTCTCGAATTGTTTACCGAAATCCTGCTTTTGAAAATCTTCTTTTGATTACGAAAGAAAAGCATTTACCTCTTCTCAAAAAAGCTCTCAAAAGCAAATATTCTGCAAGTCGAGAGTATGCCATCGAGTTAATTTTTCGCCTACAAACAAAAGAATCTATTAGCGTTTTGTTTAGCCAGCTAGGTGATAATTCGGCCCAGGTTAACTCTAAAATTGTTGAAAAACTAGGAACCCTGGATAGCGACTTAGTTCGCCAACAATTACTTGCTTTTTCCAAAAACACAGATAAAGAAATGCAAAGCTATGCTTTGTTGGCTTTGGTTCAGCAAGAAGACTACTTTCATCTTTCGCTTTTCAACGAAGAGTGGATCAGTAGCATTCTCCTTTCGCTGCGGCACAATGATTACTTTATTCGGGGATCTGCCGCCACAGCTCTGGTAAACATTGGTTTTAGTAATGATTCTCCCGAGATTATAGAGATTATGAATACCCATCTTGTCCCGATTCTTTTGCATACAGTAATGGGAGGAGTCTACTATAAACAATATCTGGTTTTACGTGAGTTTGCATACAAAAAATTGACCCAGTTGACAGGGAAGGACTATGGCTACTCTCAAAAAAACTGGTGGCAATGGTGGGAGAAGAACAAAAAAAGCTTTCATGCGGTTCGATTACTTCGAGGCGTGTCTCCTGAACAAGTAGCTCAATCCAAAATTACCTATATTTACGAGCAAGGGAAAGAAAAAAAACAGATAACTTTTTTGGCAACTCCTAAAAAAACAAATGGCTCTGGACAAATCTTTTTTCTATCCCAAGGAAAAATGATCGAAGTTCTCAATCTTCTACCCCAGATTAGTTTTTTTGAGCTAGAAAAAGTTTATGGGCTAGAAGAAAAAGGACTTCCTCGCTTCACCATAGAGGTCAAAATCAAGAGCGAAGAGAAAACAGTCGTTGTTTATGGGCGAGAAGGAGGACTTCTTCGCCAAGTGATAGACAAAATAGAGGCTACCACCGAGGAGAATGTTTGGCAGCTTTATTGGGATAGCTACTATTTCCCCGATTGGGATGATTGGTATGCTCAAAACAGAGCATGGTTTGATAAAAACAAAGATCCTGAAAAGAGAGACCAACGATTAAAAAAAATGTTAGTCAGTTCATATAGCTGGTTGAAGCCGGAGAAAAGAAAAGATGTTGCTCGGCAGTTTTTTCTCTTAATGCAGAAAAATGACTTTCTTTCAGATGGAAGTGTTCAATTAGCAATATTACATATTAAAACCGAACTAGACATTAACGAGATCACAGAATACTGGGTACGAGGGATTGCCTACAGCAAAAAAGAATATGCTCTTACTTCACTTTTAGATTTTTTAGGACAAAAATACACCTTGCGAGCTCGGGAACTTATTGGGTTTCTCTTAAGGCAAGTTCCCCAAGAAACTCTCATTAAGTATTTGCGTCACACCAATCTTCACTTAAGAAGTATTGCAATAGAGGTTTTATCTGAATACTCCCCGACTTCCTCTAGTAATCTCTACATCCAAAGTGTCCTCGAAGATTCGAGTGATGAGGTTAAAGAGTCGGCCATTAAAGCTTGCGGTAAACTACGCATCAAAGCGACCGTTGATTCTTTACGAACTCTCTTAGTGCAAAATCATCAGAACGCTAAAATGATAACACTTCTTCTCTCTTCTCTTATACAAATAGAGGGAGTCGAAGCTTTTAGTACAATTCAACAGTACTTAGCAGAGCCAAAATCAGAAATACGGCAAAGCGCTTGCGTTGCTTTAGGAGTTTCCTCAGATAAGATCTTTTCTGATGCCCTCCTTCAAGTTCTCCTGAACGACACTTCCAAAGAAGTACGCAAAGCAGCAGCAAGAAGTTTAGCTAAACAAAATACCCCCGAAGTCCAAGCAGCTCTATGGAATATATTTTACCAAGAAAAACTATCTTCTCCCTTGCGCTGCCTAGCCTTGGAGGCCCTGAGCGAAGGCAACACAAAGAAGCCATCGAAAAAACTCAAGCTCCTCCTACAAAGTGAAGACAAACTCATCCGAACAATGGTTGCTATCCACCTAGCCCCATTTTGGGAAAAAGAAGCTGTACCTAATCTAATAGAAGGACTCCTACCCCAAAAACAAGAGTACCCCAACTTACGTCTTCTCAGCCAACAAGCCTTAGAAAGAATTACCTTCACTCGCTTCCAAGAAAATAACTCCACCCAACTCCACAAAACCTACCTTCAGTGGTGGAAAAAACACCAAGAACTCTCTGTGCTGGAGTGGTTCTTCCACAGCGTTCGCAAAAAAGGTTACGACGTCGCCCCCCTCCTGGATGTTCTTCTAGAAACAGAAGAACAAAACCAAGCGATCCCTCTTCTTATAAGAGTACTCAAAAAAGAAGACTGGTATCTAAAAGACGGATCACTCTGGCTTTTAGAGAAGCTAAGCGGAGAGCACTTTGGCCGCATCACCCCGCAAACTCCTCTTGAAGTACGCGAGGGGATTATCGCTAAATGGACCACAGATTCTCGCTGATTGTGACCACAGATTTCGCTGATGGTGCTTTTTTGGTGGGTTTTCTTTTCTTGTCTGTTGCACCGAATGTTTTTGGTTTATGGTCGTGTAGCGACTAAGGGCTGAAACCCCATATGTGTCAACCTAAGCCGTAAGTCTATATAGAATGAGGCTTATCCGAAAACTGTTTAAGCACAATGTTCCCTGGAGGGCTTTGGCTCCTGCCGAGCAGGGGATGTGCCTAGATTACAATATCAAGAGCCAAGCACATCCCCTGCTGGGCAGGAGCCAAAGCCCTCCATCCTCGCACGGTATTTAGGGCCGTTTCAGATAAGATTCTCTCTTATTTTTTATAACAACTTACGGCTTAGTTGACAGCTATGGGGCTGAAACCCTTACTTTTATACACAAGATTTTAAAACGGAAAATTTGGCATTTTAAAATTTAAGGGTTTGTGTCATCGTTATACATCATTACGTTAGGTTATCGAATACGTTGGAAACCCCGATAGACACACGTATAAAAAATGAAAAATGTTGGTGCTTTGGGTCACCCAGAAGCAAAAAAATAATATTTGTACGCCCAATAAAGAAATACTCTAGGCTAAGAAAGGCTAGTATTATTTTGGAAAATTTAGAAATGCGACCAAAAAGAACTTACAAAACGGAACTGAGCAATGACGAGCTATTGATATTTGATTTTTTGGCTATGGGAGGGCAAGCTCCCTTTGAACTCATGAGACAAGAAGTTTATTCACTTAATCTTAACACCTCATACACCCACGAAATATCAGATAATTGCCTGGAAGAAATGATGAGAAAACTAATCTCTAAAGGATATTTAGCTTCTCTTTCTGATAGTGAATTAAAATATTATCTATTAACGAAGCAAGGGGGGGATTTGTGGGAGATAGAGCGCACTCCCCTTTGGGAAAAGTTTTGCGAAGATTCTAGTGGCTCTAATGAAGATGATAGCGACTATCTGGAAATATTTTGTTTTGAAAGAGATACAGGTTTGGAATTTGCAAAAATTTCACTGGAATCTAAGCTCTATTCTTTTGAGCTAGATGATATGAAGCTTAGATCTTGCGAATCTCATGATGGACTTTATTGGAAAAACTTTCACAATGGCTTGATATGGGAAGTTGATTTGGAAGTTGATTTAGAAATTGAATCCGATTTAACCGACTGGGATCTTTATGAAAAGAAAAGATGCTGGTGGAGAACGCTGGATGAGTTGCAAAAATTTCTATAGCTTTATTGCTAATTTGCTTTAGATTTCTCTGTAAAGTAGATATTGCAAAAAATGTGCAAAAATGTTAAATTAACTATCTCTATCACAGGTTTCTCACACAGAAGAACCAAAAATAGGATAGAAAAAATAAGGGGAAAAAACACGTATTTGAATTTGTGTAATAGAGAAAATATATGTTAGGAGAATTCACTCCATAACATATACTTTTTTCCCTCTGAATATTAAGCAAAAGAAAGAACAGAGCAAAACAAAGTAAATAGCTCAAATGTTTTCTGGTTTCGTGCAAAGAGTGCATATCAGTGTTCTTTCCTAACAAAAAAAGGAAATCAAGATGAAGTTAGCCATACTATCAAAAGAACCTAGAAACTATAGCACTCAAAGACTTGTTGAGGCGGCAAAATTAAGAGGGCACAATGTAAAGGTACTCAATACCTTGAAATTTGCACTGGATTTGGAAGAAGAGTCTCCTGAGCTTTTCTTTCGTCAAAAAAGACTGAGTCATTATGACGCCGTTTTACCAAGAGTGGGAGCTTCAATTACTTATTTTGGAACTGCAGTTGTTAGACAATTTCAACAAATGGGTATTTATAGTCCAAATTCGGCAGATGGTATTTTGAACTCAAGGGATAAACTTAGAAGTTTTCAAATTTTAAGTAAACACAAGATTGGAATTCCAGCAACAACTTTTGTTAAAGACAAATTAGATGTCGTACCTGGTATAGAGCGTGTTGGTGGAGTTCCAATCGTCATTAAACTTTTGGAAGGTACTCAAGGTATAGGGGTTCTTCTGGCAGAGACTTTTGAATCAGCTACATCGATCATTGAACTTCTTCAGAGTCAAAAGCAGAATATCTTAATTCAAAAATTTGTTGCTGAAAGCAAAGGAAAAGATATCAGAGCGATCGTTGTAGGAGATGAGGTGATCGCAGCGATGAGAAGAGTTGCCCAAGGACAAGAATTTAGAAGCAATGTCCATAGAGGTGGAAAGGCGGAGAAAGTTCAGCTTAGTGACGATTATAAAGAGGCTGCAATTAAGTCTGCAAAAATAATGGGTCTTGGAATTGCTGGCGTTGATATGCTCGAAGGAAAAGATGGCCCTCAGATTATGGAAATTAATTCTTCTCCTGGACTAGAAGGAATAGAAGGCTGTACTAAACTAGATATAGCGGGAGCATTTATAGATTATATTGCTGCGAAGGTTGACTATCCCGAAATAGATTTAAGAGAAAAGCTATCAGTAAGTAGAGGGTATGGCGTTGCGGAAATTTTAATACCTAAAGAATCTGAATACGTTGGAAAAACAATTACCAGTTCTGGACTTAAGGAAAAAGATATCAATGCACTTTCTTTACATCGGGATGGAAAAGTTTTTCCTAATCCAAAAGCTGATAAAGTGCTCGAAGCAGAAGATAGAATTCTTTGCTTTGGAAAAATTGAATCAATGAAAGATCTTATACCTGAAAAAACAAGAAAACGAAGAGCACCTAAAGTTAAAAAACTTTTGAAGAAAGATATTGAGAAAATACAGGAGAAGACTGTATAAATTTAAAAATTCTTTAATGTATTACCCACTCTTTCTCTGAGTGGGTGATACCCTACAAACCTCACAAATGTCCCTCTCTCTTCTTCTACCTTCCTCTGTCTTCTCAACAATGGTAATTTTCTCTCCTGTATGTCATCCCATTTTAGCAAGCATATATAAAATTGCACATTCTAATGGTTTTGTCTGGTCGATCAAAACGGACTTTCTTGGCCTAGAGTGTTTCGTGATTTAAGGTACAAATATTACTTTTGGGCCAATCGGTGACCCAGGGTATCGTTCGCCTTTGGCTCACTTTACCCTGGGCTGTGATGTGTAACGCTTTCAGCGTATGGAACATCGCATTAAGATATGTTAATTTTTTATTTCCACGTAAACAGCATTAACGTTAGCCTATAGTGGTATTGATGCTGTTAAGTTAGGTTTCTTTTTGAATGCGACTAGTGCCAGACACGAGTGGTTAATTTTCGCTATAACATTATCGCTTGCACGAATCTTAGAATGCAAACCGAACAAAAGAGAAGCGCACTCAACCAATCGTAAACCTAATCAATCATCCATTTTTTGGGAGTAGCTACTTTATAAATTAATGCCACTGAGCATTCCGCTTCTTCGGCCAGGGCGATACTGAAATTTCCAAAAACCTGTTTCTCCCTTATGCCTGCTCTTGCTGTGCCCGCAATCAAAAGATCAAAGTCTTTTGTTTTGGTAATCAAGGTTTCAAAGGGATTATCTGAGGTAACCATTTCTGCACGGTAAATGGTGTGAGCTGTGTTCTTTTGGATGGCTTTGATTAAAATTCGGTTAGTGAGTTCTCTTTGTTTGGCTTCATAAACAGTAGGAACAATGCTGAGAAAACAAATTTCGCCACGGAATCTATTGGCTAGGGAGCAGGCCAGTTGAACCATCAAGCCTAAATTGTCCGGTTTGCCCCCAAGGGCTACTACAATTTTTTTGGGGGCAAACATTTGCCCACGTGTTTTCAGAAAAATGGTATCTATTTTGGTGTGGAAGAGCACTTGGTCCATAACCGTAGAACCTGCTTTGGAGTCATTCGAAAATCCCATTACAATAAGCGAGCATTTTTCATCCTTAGCACAATGAACAACACCGAGTGGTAAACTATGGCTGGCACGCACCAATGGAAAAAATTTCAGGCTTTTGTCTTCTAACAGTGCGGCTCCTGCGGATAAAGTAACCAAAGCATTTTCCGTAACACTGTCTATCGCTTCATAAGAATTTGAGTCATGAGCATCTTTCTTAAGAGACATCATGCTCACATACATGGCGACGATTTCTCCTCCCTTTTTGTCGTGACGAAGCAGGGATTCTGAGAGAACTAAGAGAGGTTTTTGGGTTTGGGGATTTGCCATCGGTACTAGGATACGGCGATCTCCAAAAAACAGCACAGGCTTATCGTCCTCAACTAAAGCGAAACTTTTGCCGGTTTTTCCCCGAAACTCACTGGAACGAGAATATAAGATAAATACGAGAAGGCCGATTATTAGGATGACATTTCCCACTAGTAATGTTGATACTCCCACCGTGAGCAAAAGAGACAGATTGGCGAGCAAACTTGCCCAAGGAATGATACGTCTCACTAATCCGACTACTTCCCCTTCCGATATCTTTTGTCGGTGCAATTTGGCGAGAGCAAAGGAGAGGGGTAGCATACTGACTAAAAAGCAAAAGTTGGCGATCCGAACGATGGTTTCTGTTTGCAGAAAAAGAATGACGAGAGAGACCAAGACACTTCCTGTAACAAAGGCAAAATAAGGAATTCCGTGCTTAGGATGCAAATGCCCCATTGCTTGCATAAGCAAACGGTCTCGACCCATAGCATAGATCTGGCGACTTTGGCCTAGTAAGGTACTACTCAAAGCGGCTCCAGAGGCAAGAAGTCCGCCCAGACTCACTAGCCATAAGCCAAAATTTCCTCCCGTACGTTTTGCCACTAGGGCCAAAGGCGCTGAAGTTGCTGCTAATTCACTCCAAGAAACCGCAAGAACAGCCGCAATTATAATAGTAAGATAAATTATTAAGCTGATGATGAGGGATAGTTTCATTGCCAGTGGTACTGTACGACTGGGTTCAATAATTTCTTCGCTGTTGTTGGCAATAAGCTGGTAGCCAAAAAAACTTAGGTAAATCACTCCAATGGCACCAAAAATTCCTTCCGTCCCATGGCCCAAAAGGGGAGATAAATTTTGTGGCTTTGCCTCCCCAAAAGCAATACCTGCAATAATCAACAAGATAAACACATTGCCTAGAGTCAGTACTTGTTGGATAGAATTTCCGCCCTTGGAGCCGCGAATACTCGTTATTGTTAAAGTCCAAGTGAAAGCGACGGCTATTCCACGATTAATCCAGATGGTGGCTTCACTATCTGAAAACAAACTGGTGCTGTAAATAGCAAATCCCTGAGCATAAATAGCACAGGCAAAAATACTACCCAAAGCTAAATGCCAGCCTGTAATAAATCCCCAAAAAGGTCCTAGTAAGTGATAAGCATAGACGTAGCCTCCCCCAGAGGTCGTGATCATACGACTTAAATCTGCATACATTAACACACTTAGATAAGCAAGGACACCACATAGTAGATATGATAGCCATACTGCCGAACCTGCTTTATCAGCAGCCAGTCCGATTAAAATGTATATACCCGCTCCCATAATGGCTCCCATACCAAGAATGGTAGAGGAGGATAACCCCATAGTGCGAGAGAATTTGATTCCCTTTTTTTTGTTTTCTAGAATACTAGACAGAAATTCAATATTCATATTATAGGTTTTCCTTTTCTAGGTTAGTTGAATTTCATCTTGATTTTTTTTGTTTTCAAATTGCAAAAATAAATCGGTGTCACTACATTTTTTTCAGCTATTTCGACTCTGTCATCAATCAGTATTCAGTTTAACATCCATCCAGACGGCAAGAGTCAAAACGCCTCCTCGGGCAATGAACTTGATTTCGGGAGAAATGGCCATTAGGGTCATTCCATTGAGTAAGCTCGCCATAATTAAGGCTCCGAAAATCACTCCGATAACAGATCCTCGCCCTCCTTTTAGACTGGTTCCTCCAATAACACAAGCGGCGATGGCGTCGAGCTCCATGAGGTCTCCGACTGTGGTAGTGGAGGCTCCTGAGTAGGCGGTCTGCATGAAGCCGGTGATGGCGACGATGCAGCCCATTATAGCAAAGGCGTGGATGACCACACGGTCTACGGGGATTCCTGAGATGAGGGCTGCTTTTTCGTTGCCTCCAATAGCATAGAGATGGCGGCCAAAGGGGGTGTGCTGGGTGAGGATGTATACGAAGAGGGCCACGGCTCCTAGGATGACAACGGGTAGAGGAATTCCTCGGTATTGGTTAGTCACTAGGATAAAAAGAAAAATGAATTGGCCTCCGACAAAGAGCTTCATGAAGGTCACTTCAGCACTTTCGACGTTAAATCCATAGCTTTGGCGTCTTTTCCTGGTAAAGCAATAGGTGTATGCGATGGAGCCTATGACGAGAGCTCCGAGTATGTAACCGATGAGGGGGGGAATATAGTAGGTTGTGAGGAGAGAGTAGAAGTTGCGCTCGGTGCCATGAGTAACAGGAACGGTGGAGTTTTTTATGACCAACCAGAAAACACCTTTAAAAATGAGAAGGCCACCTAGGGTAATAATGAAGGCGGGAATTTTCTGCTTGATGACGAGAGTTCCCATAAGATACCACACGGTAATGGCAATGACCAGAGAGACTGTCATGGCTAGAGGTGAGGGCCAGTTATGGTGAAAAACCAAAACGCTGGCCACTCCTCCAAAAAGACCGACTCCACTTCCGACAGAAAGGTCGATATGCCCGGGTAAAATGACAAGAAGCATGCCCAGGGCTAAGATAGCCGTAATGGATAGCTCAATCACGAGAATAGATATATTTCTGGAGGTTAAAAAGTTAGGATTTAAAAGCGCGAAAAAAAGCCAAATTAAGGCTAGGGAAATGGCCATAGAAAAATCTCTAACGGAAAGTTTATTTTGCATCTTCGATGGGCTCCTTTTGTTCCATTGCGGCAGCGATTAATTTTTCTTGGGTAGCTTCTGCTTGGGTGAAAGTTCCTCCGATTCGTCCTTCGGAAAGCATAATGATCCTATCGCTCATTCCCATTAGTTCGGGGAGTTCACTGGAGACAAGGACAACGGCATAGCCTTCTGATGTGAGGCGGTTCATTAGGTGATAGACCTCTAGTTTGGCTCCGACATCAATGCCTCGGGTAGGTTCATCTAGAAAAACGACTTTGGGGTTGGTCATAAGAGCTTTTCCTAAAACAACCTTTTGTTGGTTTCCTCCTGAAAGAGTTTCGACAAAGGAGTCTAGTCCAGGGGCTTTTACTTGAAGAAATTGAAAATACTCTTGGTTTTTTTGAAACTCCTGGTCTTGGTTAATGAAGCCTCTAAAAGAGAATTGTTCTAAAGAAGAGAGAGACATGTTGAAGCCTATAGATTGTTCGAGAACTAGTCCATAAATTTTGCGATCTTCGCTGACTAAAACTAAGCCTTTTTTTATAGATTGAGCAGGATTATGATTTTTGAGCTCTTCTTCTTGTAAAAAAATAGAACCTGATTTGCGCTGACCTGCAGCTCCAAAAATATGCATAAGGAGCTCGGTGCGCCCTGCTCCCATTAAACCTCCCAGGCCGAGTACCTCACCAGACCGCACTTGAAAAGAGATATTCTTTAAAATTTCTTCTCCTCTATTATCTAAAACATAAAGATTTTTAGCTTCGAGCAATATACCTCCCAGCGGGCTTTTTTCACGAGGAAAGAGGTTTGTAATTTCTCGTCCGACCATATGACGGATAATTTCTTCTTTGCTTGTTTTCTTGGCTTCTAAGGTAACAATACTTTCTCCATCTCTTAAAACAGTGATGCGATCAGAAATGGCAAAAACTTCGTCTAGTTTGTGAGAGATATAAATACAAGAGATCCCTTTTTTTCTTAAGTCCAGGAGGATTTGCAGAAGAATAGCTACTTCTGTTTCACTAAGTGCGGAGGTGGGCTCATCTAAAATGAGGATGCGAGAGTTTTTTCGGAGAGCCTTAACAATTTCTACGAGCTGTTGTTGTCCTACACCAAGTGAACCCAATTTTGCGGAAGGGTCGATAGAAAGCCCAAACTGTTCTAATACTTTTTGAGCTTGTTGGTAAATGTGATCCCAATTAATTAGCCCCCAAGAGCTTGGCTCACTTCCGAGGAAAATATTCTCTGCCACTGTCATTTCTTCGACCAAGGCCAATTCTTGATAGATGACCGCTATACCTGATTTCTCTGCATCCTTTAGGTTTTGAAACGACATCTTTTTTTGATCAAGAAAGAGGTCACCTTGGTAGCTTCCTGCAGGATAGATGCCTGATAAAATCTTAATTAAGGTAGATTTTCCAGCTCCATTTTCTCCGCAAAGCGAATAAATCTCTCCGGCGTAAAGTTCTAAATCGACATTTTTTAGAGCAATTACTCCGGGAAACTTCTTTAGAATACTTTTTGCCTGGAGAATGGTTTTTTGTTTTTGTGGCATAATTATCTACTCCGTTTGGGTCTTTGTTCCTCGGGAATAGATCGATAGATTTCTTCGTACTTGTGAAAATCATCTTTTACTACAGTGTCTATCATATTGTCTTTTGTAACAACTTGGACTTCTAGTAAAATAGAAGGGACTTCCACTTTTCCATTAAAGACAGATTGCTGAGCTATGATGACTTTACCTTTGGCCATCCTAAAAGCTAATTCTGCTGCTTTTGTCGCTAAATGTTTCAATGGCTTATAAATAGTCATTGTTTGAAGACCAGCCACGATTCTTTGGCAGGCAACTAGCTCGGCATCTTGCCCAATGATAATTTTTTCTTTGACTCCCTTTTCCTCAAATTCTTCCAATAAAGCCTGGATTGCTCCTCCTGCTGTTCCATCGTTAGCCGCGAGGATAGCTTCAAACTGATTTCCATACTGAGTGATCGCGGCATTGGTTATTTTTTTACCATTTTCAGGTTTCCAGTTTTCCGCCCAATCTTCATGTAGAACTTGAATGGTGCCTCTTGCAATATGAGGTTGGAGAATATTATCTTGGCCTAGCTTAAAGAGGAGAGCGTTATTGTCGGTTTTTGATCCGTATACCCGAATGATCTTGCCCCTGTTACCAGGAAGGCGGTCGAGAAGAAATTGAGCTTGCATTTCTCCTACTTTGACATTATCAAAACTCAGGTAAAGATCTACTTCAGAGTCACGAATGAGGCGATCGTAAGCAATAACAGGAATACCAGCCTGATGGGCTTTTTCTACCGCAGTAGCCATGGCTCGTCCATTATGAGGAACGATGACGAGAACATCAACTTGGCTGCTGATAAGAGCTTCGATATCTTGAATTTGTCGGGAGTCATCACTATTCGCCGCTTGTACTAAAACTTCAGCTCCCAGTTTCTCGGCAGCTTCGACAAAAATTGCTCGGTCCTTTTGCCAGCGAGCTTCTTTTAAGGTGTCGAGAGAAAAACCAATCAAGACCTTGTCTTTGGAAGATTTTTGATCAAAGCTTTGGTCTGATTGGCTTCGAGCAATGACAAATCCTGTTATTATACTTAAGAAAAAAGATATGAGCATTAAAAGAATGCGTATGTTCATAGTATTCCTTGACTTTCCTAATGTGTTGAAACTGACTAGAAGAATTTCCTTGATCCGTAAAAAAAATGTTCTATACTTTAAATAGGTTAATTTTATCTGTTTTTTATGAGGTGCGCCATGGGGAAATTGCGTTCTTGGAAAAAAATATCTTTTATTTTGATTTTATCTTGCATTATTTTCGGTTGTGAATCGATGAAAACTCTTTTTCCGGTGACCAACTCGGAATATAATCACAGTCCCATTCTTTTAGCCCCAATTACAATACCAGTAGACATTGCTGTTACAACGACATTTGGAGTGACTCAGCTTCCCATTCTGGCAGGAGCAGCTATCGTTGAACTAGCAGCAGGAGAAGCTTCTGCCGATGCTGGAGTAGGAGTTGTTCCTCCCGCAGTTGTGGGCGGAGCAACGGGTGGTGTTGTTATTGAAAACGTTGTTGTTAAAGGGGCGGAAAATGCTGCCGCGATCGACGCTTCATCTGTAGGCTTAGGTTTGGGGGCGAGCGCTGTACTCAAGGAAGAAGAAAAGAAAAAAGACCCTCTTCTGAAAATCATTGATGACTATTAGAAAATTAGAATGAAGGGATAAAAAAGTTCACTTTTTTTCATCCCATCATTCTAATTTTCTGTATTTGAAGAAGGAAGGAAGAAGAGGGGAAGGAAGAAGGAAAGATTATCTGAAACCGTTCTAATTCCTATATTCTTTGGAGGGCAAGGCTCCTGCCGCGCCGGGGATGTGCAAGGTTTCTGATGGTATTTGAAAATACTCATTTGCTCAGAGGTTTCATATTGAAAAAACGTTTTTATATTGCGGACTCTCTTGCTGCAGGGGTGTGATTGGTTTTTGATGTTTTTATCTCAGCACAACCCCGGCGCGGCAGGAGCCTTGCCCTCCAAAGAATATAGGAGTTAGACTTTCGTTTGTCATCCTCACAAATGTGGGAACCCTAGTCATCATGTTAAAATTTGCTAAGTTGGATTACACGGCGCAGTAAGTTGTATTTTTTTTAATCTGTCGCCTATAGACCAAAACCATTCCCCCAAGAAATAATCAAACACCCAAGCCAATTACAAAAACACCACGTTTAAACCCAAGCCAATCACTATAAACCCAAGCCAATCACTATAATACTACGCCTAAAAAAAGCCTCTTCAAATCTTAAATTAAAAAAAAAGATCGCCAGATCATTTAGAAAATTTAGGATGAAGGGATAAAAAAGTTCACTTTTTTTCATCCCTTCATCCTAATTTTCTTCTTTTTTCTTGAAAGGTTTTAGTTTTTTGAATTGATGTTGTTCTCCCATAGGGGTTAGGCGAGGGCCATCTGTAGGAGTAATCATCTTTTTGAGCAGACCGTGTTTTTCGTCTTCGGGAGGAGGACCAGAAGGACTAGACTTCTTTTCTACGACCTGAGCTGCTTTTTTGTTAGCTTGCATGTCAAAAAGAGTGTCTACTTCATCTTCAACAACTACACTGTTTTCTTTTTGGACTAAATCTTTTTCTAATAAGTTTTCTTTTATCCCTTGCAAGGTTTCGGCGTAGCCATCCTCTAGGAAATCTCCGTCGAGAGTTTCTCCTCTTTCCTCTGTGGCTTTTTGAATGGATGTGTTTGTACTATCCTCTTTAGGAGAGTTATCTTTAGGGGAGTCATCTTTAGGAACAATCTTTAGGTCTTCTTCAGAGATCACTGTGTCTAGTTGAGAGTCGTTGTCATCAATAGCAGAATCGTCGTCGTAAACGGCCGATTCATCATCGTAAACAGCAGAATCGTCGTCATCAATAGCCGATTC
The DNA here is from genome assembly GCA_029260735.1 of Planctomycetota bacterium. GTDB lineage: Bacteria > Planctomycetota > Uabimicrobiia > Uabimicrobiales > Uabimicrobiaceae > JAJDCR01. The sequence continues at coordinate 213,372 of JAJDCR010000081.1, read as the reverse complement.
ATCGTCGTAAACGGCAGACTCATCATCGTAAACAGCCGATTCATCATCGTAAACAGCAGATTCATCATCGTAAACGGCCGATTCATCATCGTAAACAGCAGAATCGTCGTCGTAAACGGCCGATTCATCATCGTAAACAGCCGATTCATCATCGTAAACAGCCGATTCATCGTCGTAAACGGCCGATTCATCGTCGTAAACAGCCGATTCATCGTCGTAAACAGCCGATTCATCGTCGTAAACAGCCGATTCATCATCGTAAACAGCAGACTCTTCTCCTACTAAAGAATTATCTTTTTGAGAGGCTTCTTCTTTTAAATCATGATCTCCCGAAGCGACTAAGCTTTCTAAGTCATCTTTTAATTGCTCTTTGGGAGGAGCTTCTGCTTTACCTTCATTTTTAGAACTTTTCATTACCTCTTTTGAGGAAGAAGAGCTTTTTTCAGGTTCTTTTTTGAAAAGTCCTGCTAAAGCCGCAATGATACATATTTGGAAGATTAGGAGCAAGCCATCTTTTTGGTAGTACAAATCAAGTTGGGACCAATATTGAGCAAGCTCTAAGCGAATCTCCCAGATTTTGCTGAAATGGGGAAATACATAGAATACTTGCTCGGGTAAAGCAATAAAATTCTCCCAAAGTCGAAAAATCATCATTCCAAAACAGCCTAAGCTTCCTAACAGCATATTACGATACTTGGTTACTTTGCTGAGGGCATAAAAAATTCCCCATCCCCAGACTAGGAAAATGAGCAATTCGATGATAAACCGACTATATACCCAGAAAAAGATGCTCTCAATGTTTAACATGAATCGATACCTTATCAAAGCCGGATAACCGGTAATATTACAAATATTTCTGACGTTTTTGTTTTCTTGTCACCATTCTTTAGTGCAACCTAAATTTTATCACATAAAGACAACCTATTCAACAAAAATTTGATGGTGTAGTGTTTATAAGGGAGTGGCAATGTACATTTTTCTTCTAACTGCGAATGGAAGCTTTTCCTTCTTTCTCCGTAAAATTATTTTTCAGATAGCCTCTTACTTTCTTGAATGATACAATGTTATGTGGAAAATTTTTGTTATAAACGATAAACTACTTAAAATAAGGGAAAATAGTTGTGAGCGAGCTAAAAATACAAGATTTTGGTGTTTTACTCCGTAACTTTGTCGATATTGGTAAACCTCATAAAAACTTAGAAGAGAATGAAGTCTACCAAGCGCTCAGTGATATAAGAATGACTTCTTGCGAATCTCTGAAAGTGATAGATCAAGTTTCCAAAACGGTTTGTTCTTTGAGCAAGAAAGACTTAGTTCGTTTTGCCCTTCCTTCGTTAGAGGTTTTAGATAAACCGAAGCTGTATTTCGCTTCGGATGAAGAGGTAATTCAATTTTTTGAAGAAGAAACAACTTATAATATAGATGTTTATCCTGCTTTACATAGTTCTGGGGCCTTAATGGTCAATATGTATTTGCGTTTTCAGTCGAAAGAGGGGATAAGTGTAGACGAAGCTATTCAAAAAATTAGGATTAACTTGAGAACTTTAGCGATTAAAATTCCGGAGCAGTTTCTTCCTTATTTTGATAGTGAAAGTGATCTTGATCGGACTCGCTTTGTAGAAAGCGGGGAACATAAGTATCTAGTGGGATCGCTCAAAGATATAACAACAGGCATCATTCGGCCGATGGTTCGAAGTCTTTTACAAAATAGCTTGGATATAGGACCTATATTTTCTTATCGCTGTTTATCATCAACTTTGACACAGATCTATAGGACAAATCCCGTTTGCACATCTGTGGAGCAATTTACGAGCTATGGAAATTTTGGCCGAGAAGTTTTAGGAATGGGAACTTTACACAAGGGATATTTGGAACGATCTGAAGCTGCTGTCGGAGAATTTTTAAGCAATAATCTTTCTTCAGACGAAGAACTAGGGGTTTTTACTTTTGGTCTTTCTGATTTGTTAATTTTTGACAATAATCTTGATACTATTATTGAAATGACAAAAAAGAAAAAGAATTTAAGCAACGACTATAATGCAATTTTATACAACGCTGCACACTACACTTGTCTCTTTGATTGGCTTTACTTAGAAAAATTTATCATTGAGCGCTATAACAAGCTTCTTTCAAAAGCCATTGCTGATGAAAAAACTTCCCCGAAAAAAATGTTAAGTTTACAAAAGCAGTCTATGCACGATCTTATTGTCTACCGAGCAGGAATTACTCCGTACCCTTCCCGAGAAGAATTTTTAGAAAAAGCACGACTTGCTCATCGCATTCCTGAATTACAAGAGAAATTAGAGAAAAAAAGGGATTTGGCTACTGACTATGTTCTCCAAGAGTATACCCTTCGAACAAACCGAGGAATCCAATTGGTTAATATATTTGTTTCGGCCACGGCAACTTTTGGTTTGGTAGAAGTTCTTCTTAGCATCTCTCAACTTCAAAAAGGAGACGATCAAGTTTTTTGGGGAGGAATTACCAGTGGACTGTTCTTTTTTATGCTTCTTTTTTTGTGGGGAAGCATCAATGTTGTTGCTTTGGGCAAAAAAGAGAAAGAGTAGGTGCTCTATAATTTAAAACATTTTGATTGTGAAAGATGAAGAACGATTACAAATTTTGTTGACAAATGGACTGAAGAATTCTAAACTAAGAATTCATCCATTTAGATAAGATATTCTTACCTCCTGTAATGGAGTTTGTTGAGTCTTTTTTAGAGTATCGTTTCGGTATTTTTATAGGAAGCTTTAAAGAATGAGTAAAAACCAACGAGAACTCATACCAGTTATTATTATAGCTGCCCTATGGTTGTTGACAACTTGTCTCGCCATTGTTTTTTATGTAGATTGGCAAGAAAAAGAAAGCCAAATTCGAAGTAATAAGAGTGTTGAAGCTGATGCTCGAAAGAATGTTCTTCTTGCACTGGACACAAAAATCGTGAAACTTGAACGTCTTGTCGGTTTCTCCAGTGAAGAAGAAGAAGGTGTTGATGTTAAACTCCTCATGAGTAAACTTAACGAAATTATTCGCAGTGGTGAAAATGCTTATGGGTTGAATGGTCTGGGAACTTTGGATAAGATGGAAATCAAGGAAGAATTGCTTGCTTCTTTTGATTATCCGATTAATGTTCAGTTTGTCTTGCAGTCTTTTGAAGATCGAATTCGAGGCTTAAAACATGAAGAAGCTGATAACCAGAAGGGTATTGAAGATCTCAAATGGGATATCGATAATGAAATGGTTAAGTCGAGTCGAGTAAAATCTAAGCAAGAAGAGATTATTGCTTCTTTGGATAAAGAATACAAAGATGTTGAAGATAAATATCAGAGACTTCTGAAACGTGTTCAAGACAAAAAAAATGAAGCAGAATCTGAAAAAAATCAAGCGGAAGAAAAAAGACTAGAGTTGCAAAAAGAAATGCAATCCGCTAGTTTAGACTTTGAAAATCGTTTGATCAAAAAGAAGAATGAAATTCGTGGTATGCAGGCGGCTAAATATGGTCGAACGAGCTACTCTGAGGTGAACGAAGAAAGACCCTACCAAGCCTTTAGCGAAAAGTCAGACGGCGAGGTTGTTTACGGAGATCCTCTATCTCGCAATGTTTACATTAGTCTAGGAAAGCAAAGTGGTGTTTTCCGCGGTCTCAAATTCGATATTTATCGCCAAGGGGAAAAAGGAACTAAACAGTATAGAGGACGTGTTGAAATCACAAAAGTGATGGATAATGTTAGTACGGCTGTTGTTATTGAAAATACCGATGAACTAGATCCTATTGTCAGCGGTGATATGCTCATTAACCCGATATTTAACCGAGAAAAGCCTATCTACCTTACTTATGCTGGTAGATTCAGCAAGGTCAATGGTTCTCGTGGAGCCCAAGAAATTACAAGAATGGGTGGAAAAGTAGAGTCAAAAGTTTCTGCACGAACAAATTTTGTTGTGGTTGCTGATGATAAGGGGAAAGAGCATAAAAATTATCTCGACGCCAAAAAATTCAAAATTCCTGTAATGACTGAACAAATTCTTCTGAGATACATTGGCCAATAGTTTGTAGAGGTGTTTCCTATGAAAAAATCGACACGAGGACTTTTATTAGTCCCTTTTGTTATATTTCTTGTCTTGTGGTTAGTCTCTGCAGGGCTTTTGTTTTTGTCTTACTCTAATGGCCAAAAAACAGCCAAGAAGTTGAAAACATCTGAAAATCAACTTAACAGTAGAACTTTGAAGCAGATTAAAGATAAACAGTTTCGTTTAAAACAAGTGTCAAACCTTGCTGGTTATCGTAGTGTCTCAGAAGATGAATATAAAGAAGATGTCTACAGCGCTCATTCTCGAGTATCGGCTGAAGATAATTTCTATGCAAAAGTTAGAGATGACAATATGTTTGAATCGAGTGTGTTAGCAATTGTCCACAAACTGGATACTCTTTGCACCGATCAAGATTTTCCTGGTAGTAAATCATTTTACGGAATTAATGTGGATTCCATAAAAATTGATGAAGAACGTCTTATTGATGAGGCTTATTCTCGAAACTTAGTTACTCTGGAAGATGTTTGGAATGAGTATGAAAAGAGAATTGTTCAACTACAAAAGTCATCTGAGAGTCTGAGTAAAGAACGTGCTTCTCTTTCTCAACAGTACAGTTCAACAAAAAGCAAATATAAATCCGATGTTAATAATAATATTGAAAATATTCGGAGTAAGCGTGAGAAAATTGAACGGTTTCGTGTGAGCAAGGAAGATGAATTAAAAGATGCTGAAGAAAGCCGTATCTTAAGCCAAAAAGAAAAAATAGAAGGAAAAGATAAATTAGCCAAACTCAGCCGCGAAAAAAGAGAAAAAGAGAAAAAATATAAATCCGAGCTAGAGAATCTGAATCAACGGATTGCTGAATTAAAAGCAGAAACAACTGGCCAACAAGGGTTGGATCGTTTTTTTGCTTCCGACCAAACTGAGTCTAAAGGACAAGAGAATCCTGACGGCGAAGTCATTTATGTCAATGAGAATTTAAAAATTGCTTACATTGACTTAGGACGGCCAGAAGGAATTTTGCCAGGTCTTACTTTTGATGTGTTCCGCTATGGTAAAGGAGGAACCAAGGTTTTCAAAGGAAAGATCGAAGTACGAGAAGTCCGCAAAAATATGAGTATGGTTGGTATTACAGAGTTGAACGATAGTTTGTCACCAGTGACAGTGGGAGATAAAATTATCAATCCAGTTTATGATCGTAATAAAACCACCTACTTTGTTATTGCTGGTCGTTTAACTCAAAAATATTCTCCTATTCAAGCTACTCGTTTAATTGAAAAGCTGGGTGGTAAAATTGAAAGAGAAATCACAGCGAAAACAGATTTTATTGTTTTATCTAGTGGCTTTGCTAATGATCCTCTTTACCAAAGGTCCGTTGAGCTAGGTATTGAAACAATGCTAGAATCCGAATTTGTCGCTTACTTAGACAACTAAATTAGACAACTAAACTGTTTCCTGAAATTTGATAGAAGATTACCAAGCCATTTGGCAATCTTCTATCAAATTTATTTATTTTAATTATCTTTCCTTTGAAGTACCTGCCTCTCCTCCTCCCTCTCTTTTTTGTCTTCGGTGATCTAGACTCCTAACCAGAAGAAAGAACTTAAGATGAACAATACAAGAACTTATTCCTACTATCGTAGTATATTCCAAAACCATTCTCTTCCTCTAGCCTTTGTTGATTTAGATCTTTTTGATCTTAATCTAAAAAAAATAGTAGATAAAGCCCAGGGAAAAAAAATTCGTATCGCTTCAAAATCTATTCGTTGTCGTTGGCTGATAGAATATATTCTAAAACAAAGAGCAAACTTTAATGGGATTATGAGCTATAGCATACCCGAGACGACTTTTCTTTGCGAAGAAGGGTTTGAAAATATTTTGGTGGCTTACCCTTCTTGTCAAAAAAATCTTCTCCGGCAACTATTACCCTATATTAAAGATAAAAAAATTGTTTTAATGATTGATAGTGAAAAACATTTAGGAATATTACAAGAACTTGGTCAAGAAGCGGATGTAGTTTTTTCTGTTTGTTTGGATGTAGATATGTCAACTTCTTATCCAGGAATTCATTTTGGAGTGTTTCGTTCCCCTCTAAATGAAGCGAGCCAAGTTGTCGCCTTGAGTCAAAAGGTTGAAGAAGCATCTCATGTTCGCTTTTCGGGTATTATGGGATATGAGGCCCAAATTGCGGGCCTAGGGGAGCTTAATCCTGTTCATCCTAGACCAGTTCAGTGGGTACTGAAAAGCTTAAAAAAACATTCGATAAAGCAAGTAGCAAAAAAACGTGCTCAAGTTTTAGAGGCCTTAAAAGTAAGAGGATCAACTCCTTCGTTGGTTAATGGAGGAGGTACTGGTAGCCTTGCTTTTACTTCTCAAGAGGAAGGAATTACAGAGGTTACAGCTGGCTCTGGTTTCTTTTCTCCCGTTCTTTTCGACTATTATACCGATTTTTCTTTTTTACCTGCGGCTGCTTACGCCATTGAAATTACTCGCCATCCTACTTCTCAGATTTTTACTTGTCATGGTGGTGGATTTGTAGCTTCAGGTTCTGCAGGTAAAGATAAGCTTCCTCTTCCTTATCTGCCATTAGGAGCTACTTTGCTTAAAAATGAAGGAGCAGGAGAAGTTCAGACACCTGTTTACTACAAAGGCAAAGAAAATTTGACGCTAGGGGATCCGATTTTTATGAGACACAGCAAAGCAGGAGAGTTATGCGAACATTTTAAAACCCTCTATCTGCTGAGAGAAGGGAAGATTGTCGAAAAGGTTCCAACCTACCGGGGAGAAGGAAAATGTTTTTTATAGAAAAGGAAATAGATAAATGGCGAAGTGGAAAAATTGGTCGGGGGCTGTTTCATGCCAGCCAGAAAAAATAGTTTATCCTCGAAGTCAAGAGGAAATCATTACAGTTATTCAAGAGGCAAAGCAAAAAGGAAAGAACATTCGAGTGGTGGGGTCTGGTCACTCTTTTACTCCTTTAGTAGAAACTAACTCTATCATTATGTCCTTAGATCAGCATTCTGGGGTTACCAAGATAGATTTTTCTCAGTGCCAAGCTTGGGTTCATGCAGGGACAAAACTTTATTTGCTAAATCCCTTCTTGAATAAAGAAGGGATGGCGATGGAGAACTTGGGAGATATTGATCGCCAGTCGATTGCAGGAGCCATTTCAACAGGGACTCATGGCACAGGGATTAATTTTCGTAATATCTCTAGCCAAGCTATTGCTTTAACCTTGGTTACAGCCCAAGGAGAAGTTATCGAGTGTAGCGAGAAAGAAAATGTCGAAGTCTTTAAGGCAGCTCAAGTTTCTTTAGGAGCTTTGGGAATTATTTCAGAAATAAAGCTCCAACTTATACCTAAATACCATTTGCAGTCAGAAAAGAAAGTTAGAGGTTTTAATCTCAGCTTAGATGAACTTCCTCAAAGTCTTGCTGAAAATCGACACTACGAGCTTTTTTGGCTTCCTGGAACAGATCGAGTTATTGAAAAAAAATTGAATACTGTAGAAAGTGGACAAGATAGACCAGGTACTTGGAAAGATTCGCTTGAATACATGGTTGAGAACGGACTTCTCTGGTTCTTTTGTGAGTGTCATCGCTTTTTTCCGGGCTCTTCTTTTGGAATAAATAAAGCTATGAGCAAACTAGGAATTTTCATAGAAGGGAAAAAAAGTGGCTCCTCAGAGCAGGTTTTTGCAAGTCCTCGAAAGATTCGCTTTAATGAAATGGAGTATGCTGTTCCTTTTGATAAAGGTCTAGAGGCGATTGGCGAGTTAGATGCTTGGATTAAAAAAGAGAAAATTCGAGTAAGTTTTCCTGCTGAAATTCGGTTTTCTCAGGGCGATGATATTTACTTGAGCCCCTCTCAAGGCAGGAATAGTATTTATATTGCTATACACCAATACAAAGGCATTCCTTATGAAGAATATTTTCGAGGGGCGGAGAAAATTTTTCGCCGATACCAAGGCCGACCTCATTGGGGAAAAATGCATTTTTTAGAAGCGAAAGATTTAAAAGAACTTTACCCTAACTGGAATTCATTTCATAATATACGAAGAGAACTTGATCCCCAAGGGATCTTTTTGAATCCTTATCTGAAAAAACTATTTGGAGTTGCCCCATGAAGGAAACATTGCGCTTAGTTCCCAAGATTTTCTGGATACTTTTTTTTGGTTATATCCTGTTTGTCGGCTCTTTGAGCGCTAAAGAAAGCGAAAGAGTTTATCGTTCTTTTACTTTGGAAAATGGACTCAAGGTTATACTCGTTTCTGACCCTGAAATAAATGTATCTTCGGCTTCTATAGATGTAGGGGTTGGTTCTTTAGCTGATCCTACAGATAGGCAAGGGTTAGCTCATTTTTTAGAGCACATGCTTTTTTTGGCAACAGAGAAATATCCTAAACTCAATGAGTATGGAGAGTACTTAAAATCACGCGGGGGATATTCCAACGCCTTTACTGCTCCTGATCAGACAAACTATCATTTTGAAGTTTCTCATGAAGGACTCTGGGAAGCAATGGACCGTTTTGCTCAATTCTTTATCTCTCCTTTGCTTAGCTACGACTATGCAAAACGTGAAGTCCAGGCAGTCAACTCTGAACATCAAAAAAATATATTAGACGATGGTTGGCGTTTGATGCAACTGCAGAGATCTTTACTTAAAGAAGAACATCCTGCTAGTTGTTTTCATACTGGTTCCATTGAGACTTTGGGTAATACAACAAAAGAAGAACTGGAAGATTTCTTTTATAGTTATTACGGGCCAGAAAGAATGGCTCTTTGTGTTATGAGTAAGTATTCTTTAGATCAACTAGAAGAGAAAGTACGTTCTTTTTTTTCAGAGATCAAAAAGCACCCTTTGAAAAATTTTCAGGTTTCGGAAGACCTTTTTAATACAAGCAATGCAAAAAAGGTTGTGAAAGTTGTTCCTATTAAGGATATTAAACAACTGAGAATTTCTTTTCCTGTTCCTACACAACACAGCGATGCTTTAAATAAAACAAGTAGTGTTATTGGTTTAACGATGGGAGATGAAGGTCCCGGTAGTCTTCTTTCTCTTTTAAAGAAAAAGGGTTTAGCTACTTCTTTAAGTGCAGGGGTGAGTGATGAAACGAAGTTTTATAGCTATTGTCGTATTACTGTTGCCCTCACTTCTCAGGGATTGGAAGAGTACAGAGAAGTACTGAAGCTTTGCTTTTCCTATATTAATTTGTTGAAGAAATCTCCTTTCCCTGACTATGTATGGAAAGAAGCGAAAAATATGGCCTTCTTGGAAGAGCTTTACTCTCCCAAAGGAGAAGGAGCAGATAAGGCGATTGAGTTTGCTCACAGTGCCAATAGTTTTGGACTAGATGTTGCTCATCGCTTGCCTTATATTTACACCAAGCCCAATTTGCAAGCGTACCAAGAAGTGTTGAATGCCCTTCGCCCAGACAATGCTCAAATTTTTCTAGCCGCAAAATCTTTAATGACTGACAAAATTGAAAAGTGGTACCAAACACGTTTTGCAATAGGAGTCAACGAAGAAGAATTTTTTGCATCTTTAGCAGGGATGGAAATACATCCTGAGTTGCGTTTACCTTCCCCTAACCCTTTTATTCCTTCTGATATACGAATTTTTTCTGAGCAACCTACACTACTAGATAGTAATCTCCACTATACGCTTTGGCATTACCAAGAGCGAGAGTTCAAACGCCCGAAATTAGCTTTATATCTCCATATAATTACACCAGAAGCGAGTAAAAGTTTACGGCATATTGTCCTAACAGAATTTTACACTACTCTTATAAAAGAGCAACTTAATGAATTTTCTTATCCAGCTTTAGTAGCGGGCCTTAACTACAATGTTTTTGGTAGTGAGAAAGGAATTATCGTTAATGTAGATGGGTATTCTCAGTCGGCGAGAAAACTAATAGGAATGCTTGCCCAGGAGTTACCTAAACTGAATGTTTCTGAAAATACTTTCCAAATGGTGAAGGAGAGGTATATTCAACATATTCAAAATGCTCCTTTTGCTCCTGCCTATGAAGTTGCTCGAGAGTTTTCCCGCAAAGTTAGTTTGAAACAGTATTTCATGCCCGAAGAAAAGTTGAGTGTTGCAGAAGGCTTGGAGCTAAGAGACGTGGTTGAGTTTAACCGGACTCTTTACCAAAAAAAGCATGTGGAAGGACTTTTTTGTGGGAACGTTACGGGAACCCAAGCGAAAGAAATGATCAAGAATTTTTCTCAAGCTTTGGGGGCACACGGCTATCCTGCTCATCGAGCTTTTCAAAATAAAGAACTGCATCTGACTCAATCAGAAGACTTAGTTTATAAAAATATTTTACCAACAAACAATTCTTGTCTTCGTATGGACTATCAGGTTGGTTTGAGAAATAGAGAAACAGAAGCAGCGACATGGATTTTAGATCGTGCTATCAAAAATGCTTTTTTTACCGAAATGCGCACAAAGCAAATGTTGGGCTATATTGTTTTCTCTGGCTCGTATGCTCGGGAACACTTACAGTCTCTAGTTTTTATTATTCAGTCTGGTACCTATCCTGCGGAAGAACTCCTTGGTCGAGCGAATGCTTTTACTCTCAATATTCCAGAAATCATCTCCCAGCTACCCGAAGAACAATTTGAGGCTATTGTGAGAAGTCTTATTGAGGAGCGAAAACAAAAACCAAAATCTATTGTGGAAAAAGCAACGACTTTTTATCATCTTATTTTAAAAGAAAAGAGTAACTTTGCTCTTTTAGAGGAAGAAATTTCTGCTTTAAATAAAGTAAGTCGCGAAGATGTTCTTCAGTTATCAAAAGATGTTTTTTCTGAAAAAACTCGTAAACGAATTAGCTATCTCTTAAATGCAAGTCAGCATCCTGAAGGTGAGCTGACTCCTTCTATAAAAGATATCAACACTTTTAAGGAAGGACAAACTTTTGCTCCCTAACTTTCTTATTGTAAGCCTATGTACTTTAGAAATAAACAAAAATGGACAAACAAAAATATAAAGCTTCTATAGAAGGGTGCATTGTCGGAACTGCTGTGGGAGATGCTTTGGGCCTTCCTTGGGAGGGCATCTCTCGAGCTAAGCAATCTCGAATTGCTCCTGATTTAAATCAACACTATTTTTGTTTTGGCTACGGGATGTGCTCGGATGATACCGAGCACACCTGTATGCTGGCACAAGCTTTAATCGAGTCAGGAGGAGAGAAAAAAAAGTTCCAAAACTCTTTGGCGAGGAAATTTAGGTACTGGCTTTTATCTGCCCCGGCTGGAATAGGCTTTGCTACTTTACGTAGTATTTTGAAGCTTTGGCTTGGCTATTCTCCCGAGAAAAGTGGAGTTTTTTCTGCTGGTAATGGCCCTGCTATGCGAAGTGCTTTGTTAGGAGTTTGCTATGGACACTCCCCGGAGAAACTCGTTTCTTTGGTAAAGGCTAGTACTTATATTACTCATAAAGACCCTAAAGCTGAATTAGGAGCTTTAGCTGTTGCCTTAGCTGCCCACCATTCATTTTCATGTGATTCTATTACCCCCTCTTCTTATTTATATCTCTGTGAACTTTACTCCTCCTATTATTCCAGTGAAAGTTGGCAAGAATTTCGAGAACTTTTGGAGAAAGTTGTTAAGAGCGTAGATGAAAAAGAAAATACTTTTGATTTTCTGAGCTTTCTTGGCCAAGAAAAAGGAGTGGGGGGATATATCTACCACACTCTACCTGTTGTTTTGCACGTTTGGCTCCGCTTTCCTCTGGACTATCAAAAAGGGGTAAAGGAAATTATTTCTTTGGGAGGAGATACCGATACGACAGCGGCCATTTTAGGAGGAATCATTGGAAGTAGAGTCGGCCGTGAAGGAATTTCTTTGACTTGGCAAAAAAAAATAATAGAGTGGCCTCGTTCTATTTCATGGATGAGAAAGCTTAGCGAGCGTTTAGCAAATGTTTTGACGACGAATACTCCTCAAAAATCTTTAGCTCTTTTTTGGGGTGGAATTTTTCCACGTAATGTATTTTTTGTATTTTGTATTTGTATTCATGTGCTAAAGCGTTTTTTTTTCACTTTTCTCCACTTATTCTCTACTTCAAAAAATAATTTTAGTTGAATAAAGAGTATTTTTCCGCTAGGATAAAGGCAATATAATTGTTTTAAATAAAGAAAAATTTTCTAAGGATCACATTTCGAAAAAATTTTTTTTTATTATTTTTTTTGAAATGTGATTATCTTAAATTTTGAGAGTCAGAGATGAAAAAAAGAAACTCTTTTCCTCTTCCATTTGTCCTTATTTTCTTTTCTTTTATTTTGGGAGCTTGTGGAGGAGGAGGTGGCAATAATAACAACAATGGAGTTCCTTCCCAAAACGGAACCATTCAAATATCTCAAGACGATGAGTTAGTTTTTGTTGTTAATGAAATTGGCACAGTAAATCCTTTAGCTGCTCCTTTAAAAAGAGCTAAGATAAAGGGCTCTTTGAGTATTGTGCAAGCGCTTGTTAATCAACAAGATATCAATACTCTTTCCGAAGAAATTCTTGTGGGCTGTAATCCTCGGAGCGTTTCTGTTCGTAAGGATAAGACAAAAGCCTTTGTTAGTAATGGGGGCGATGGCACGGTTTCTGTTATTAATGTAGGAGCAAATGGGACTCCCAGTCAAGTTGTTGCTACGATTACTGTTGGATCAGAACCTCGCGGAACGGCTTTAACTCCTAATGGAGAAAAACTTTACGTTGCAAACTTTTCAGACGGTACTGTTACAGTTGTTGATGCTGTAAATAACAGCGTTTTACAAACCATCAATCTCCAGTTTCAATTTGATAATGTGGAAGACCCTATACGCCTGAGTAATCCTTATGCCATTGGCATTACCGATGACGGAGACGGAGATGATGATGACGAAAAGGTCTATGTGGCAGATTTTTTTGCTCGGGGAATAGAAACTCGTGATATTGACCAAAGAGAAGGGTTGAATGCAGGAAAAGAGGGGCGCATTGCGATCATTGATACTTCAAAAGATGTTGTTGAAGATGTGATTACTTTGGGGCCAGTGAATGCTGGTTTTAACGGAGAAGACGTTTTTTTTAATCAATTTTACACAATCTCTTTTAATCCAGATAACAATCGGTTTTATTTGCCTACAGTGGGAGCTAGTCCTGAAGCACCTTTGCGTTTTGATTCTAATGTCCAGGCCTTGGTTGGGGTCGTTAATATAGACACGAATGAAGAGCTCAGAGAAGAGCATGTTAATTTAAACAATATCATTCGCGATGAGGTAGAGCCCATTGCACCCTTTGATGAAAATAATCCCACTCGTTTAGATCGAGTTTTTGCAGGAGATACTGTGGCCCTTGCTATTCGGGGAAATGCCTTTGTCTTTGTTAGCCGTGCCGGTAGTTATGCTATGAGAGGATTACTTTCAGGCGAAAATCAGTTAACTTTAGATAATCCAGGGATACGTTTTGCCGTTGGTAATATACCTACGGGAGTGGTTTTGAATAGCACAGGAACAAGAGCTTACGTTTACTCTGAAGTATCTGCTTCTATGACAAGTATTGATTTAAATCAAAATATAATTTTGGCTACCGTAAACACGGCCGAGCTGCCTGCTGTGGGCACCGAAGAGCATCAGCTACTTTTAGGAAAACTAGCTTTTTTTACAGGAATGGGAGTTCCTGCAGAAAACCTTGCTGATCAGAGTGTTCGAAATATTGACACACATAGGTTTCGTAATGTTGCCTCAAACAGTAACTGGAGTTCTTGTGCTTCTTGTCATCCCGATGGTTTGGTCGATGGAGTTACTTGGATTTTTGGAACTGGGCCCAGGCAAAGTATTCCTCTAGATGGAAGTTTTTCTCCTAATAATCCAGATAATGATCGCCGAGTTCTCAACTGGAATGCCGTTAGAGGGAGTATTACAGATTTTAATCAGAATGCTCGTAATGTACAAGGCGGACATGGTTTTTCTCCAGGAGCTTTGGCCGTTATCGATAATAATCAGGCGGCTTCAGAAGTAGAAGATGCTCGTTTCTCAGAAAATCATGGGCCGGATGAAAATACTTTAATCCAAAATAACAATCCCCCTTTGAATCGAGTAGGTTTATCTGATTCCTTAAACTTGATTACTCTTTGGGCGAAGAAAGGGATTCGTACTCTCAATCGTCCTTCTAATTTAAATGAAGGAATTATTGCTAAAGGAAGAGCGGCTTTTGGGCAGTTTTGTGCAAGTTGTCATGGGGGAGATAAATGGACTTCTTCTCGTATTCTGTGGGATACTCCTCTTTTTTTCGATGGGAGTGAGCAAGGGCAAAAAAGTGCTGTTGTACAAATTGATACTCTTCAGGGAAGAGCAGTGGTTGCTTTTGACCAAGACAAAAATAAGAATTTCGAAACTCCTATTGTCCAGCAAAACTTGGGCACTCTTTTTTTGAATACTAATCCTATTGAAAAAAGAGCGAACGGGAATCCTTCTGTCAATGGGAATGTTTCTTTTAATCCTCCTTCCTTACTAGGAGTAGCTAATACTTCTCCTTATGGGCATCATGGACGTGCTGAAACTCTCGAAGAAGTTTTTCTGCCTTTAGAAGAAGATGGGCTTAGTCATGATAATTTTGGAGCTTCTCAAGATCAGATTAATGACATAGTGGAATTTTTAAAATCTATTGACTCAAATCAAACTCCTGTTCTTCTTGGGAATTAATTAAGTGAGGAATCAACATGGATAAGCCGGTTATTGCTGGTAAAAAGCCTACAGTGATGGAATATGAGGCTGGAACATACTTTTGGTGTCGTTGTGGATTGTCTCAAAAACAGCCGTTTTGTGATGGCTCACACAAAGGGACAATATTTTCTCCTCTTAAGTTTGAGGTGGAAGAAAAGAAGAGATTAGCTATGTGTAATTGCAAATGCACAGGAAATGAACCATTTTGTGATGGTGCTCACTCTAAACTGCCGTAAAGTATTTTTTTGTTAGTCCTTAAAATTAAGAAGAGAAGCGATAGAATGCAGCAGCGCTTTTTAGAAATCACAGATAAACTATATAGAAAAGGATATAATTTATATCCTTTTAACTCGACTAACTACGTCCTTTCGATGAGTACGAGTTCTTTAATTTTAGGCACTCATACGAACACTAGTCACAAAACTAATTATCTCCTTGTAATACCTCACGAAGATTTTAATTATAGCGTGATAAAATGTTTGGGCGAGGTGAAAAACGATAAGCTAAGTCCTTTTCAAATAGAATCTGATTTTGCTGCCTACGAGTACAAAGGTACTCTTCCTCCTCAAATTATTGATCAGATTATATTAGAGTGCTTTCAGCGGAGTCGGAGATTCCCTCGTTTAGCCCCTGTAGAATCTTCTCGTTCAACCTTAACCAATGTTTCTGATGCCCAAAGAGATACTACCACTTTTATGGAAACCAGACGACATCCAAAAACTGTCCGTCCAGCCGAAGAGGCTATGCCTTTTTCTGCGTCTCCTCATTTTGATGATGAAAGATGGCAAACTCGGCGCCGCCTTTCCAAAGATATCCAAGCTAACCGTAGTACAAAGAAGTGGCCTATGCAACCTAAGCCAGAGGAAAATATACAGGCACCTTCAGATATTTTTCCCAGAGAACCGATTTCTCTGTCTCAAGGGAGAAAGGAGACGGTTCCTTTAGAGCGGCCAATTGTTTCTTCCGACACAAAGAAGTGGGAAAATAAAAGCCGCCTTCCCGGTCTAAACTTTATGGAAAATCGAAAGTCTTCTCATAAGTGGGCAAAGGGACTGCGCAAACCAATTGCTCCCGATGAGGATAAGGAAAAAAAGACTCGGAAATTAGAGTTGGACCCAGAACTTCGAGCTCAAGCTGCTCAGGTTGTTAGCCAAGGTTTGCCGATAAGAAGTTCTGACGTAGAAGAATTGCCCCATTTTCTAAGCCAATTAGAGGGAAAAAAGGTTGGAAATTACCTTATTTTAAAAGAAATTGGAGAAGGCGGCTTTGGAATCGTTTATTTGGCAGAAAAAGAGGGGCAATACGCAACCATAAAAGTGGCAAAAGGAGAAAAGTACAGTAAGGCTATTGAGAATGAAGTTAAATCGATCCGAGAGCTGACAAAATTGCATCAATCAGAGGACTACAAAGAACTTCCTTACTGCATTCCTAAAATATACGAGTCGGGTTATATTGAGAATCTACCTTATTTTGTCGAAGAATTTATTATTACGGTTGATACCCTTAAAGCAATTATTTATCAAAATAAAGTGGCTCATAAATTTTCTGCTCTTGAGATAATTCACAATTTTTATGAGAAGAAATCAAAAGAATCTCGAGAAGTATATTTGCAAGAAAAATACGCGAACATTGTCTATGAAGTTGATTGTAAACTAAAAGGGAAAAATTTTCCTGTTTGTATGGACCCTCTGGTGACTTCATACATTACTTTGCAACTTGCTTTTCTTGTTTATATTATGAATATAAATAATTACCACTATGGAGATTTAAAAGCAGAAAATGTAGGCTTACGTTTTAATAATATGAATCTCATAGATCGTGATCGATTGAATAAGACCAACCATTTTCATAGCGCGCTTAAGCTAGATCTAATTGCTGAGCAACTAATGTTGCAACCAGGAAAAACGGCTTCTTTTTGCGCGGTTTTATTGGACTATGGAAGCCTAAGTCGCTATAACCGAGAAGGGGATAGCGAAATCTTCTTTACCCCCAAATACATGGTTCCCAATGAGCTCTTTATTAAAGACAGTAAAGTAAAAAAAGTTTTTACTAAAGATCCCTACACTTTGGGTTTAGTTCACTTTAATATGTTGACTGGACTGGAGCCTTTTTGGAATGTAAAACTAACGGGTTCTATTGCGGAGCAAGCGGAGTTGATTAACTCTCTTCATGAAGCTAATCAATTTCCTTACGATTTAGAATTGGTTAAAGAGTTGGTTCGTTATGGAATCTATGATGTCTGCAATCGTTCTGAGCCAGCAAGTGGTTTTCCTGATTTTGTTTGTCATCATGGGACGGCACTAATGGGAGGAATTTTTCGGGAACAAGTTGCTGGAGTTATTCGAAACATTCAAAAGCTCTTACCACGTTATTGTCATACAAAGGACTCGCGTTATCAGGAAATTCGTAACCACTGTGCTTTTTTAAAGAAAATGAATGCTTCTGGCTCATGAATAAGAAAATTAAGATAAGTGCTTGAATAATATTTCGTTTAGCACTTGTTGGGAGGTTATTATGCGTTTTTTGTTTTTCTTGATTTTTATTTTTTCCTTTAGTTTATGCTGGGCTCAAAAAGATTGCGAATGCATTGTTTGGGAGTATTTTCAAAAAAGGGACTTGCCTTATCTCGAAATGGGAGTGAAGGACTATCAGTTAGAAAACTTTCGAACACAATATAATTGGCCCATTGCTCCTGTCGATAAGCCCTCTCCTTTAGGCCATATTTGTCATAGTTATCAAAACTATGGTGGACAGCCCTATTTTCATCATGGAATCGATATTCGTAGAGCTGCCCATAGCGATATTTTTGCTTCGACAGGAGGTAAAGTCGTTAATATTGAAAACTATGTTCCTGGAAATGACCTTTACTGGGAAATAGCTATTCTAGATGAGAACGGCTTTCTTTGGCAATACCACCACGTAGACCGAAAGACGATTCCTCAGGAAATTTTTCAGGCACACAAGACAGGAGTTTTCATTGCTTCGGGGACTTTACTGGGGCGTGTTGTTTACTGGCCAGCGAAGGCTTATGGAATGAACTTTCATCATATTCATGTGAACGTATTGGATGGAAATGGTAACTATATTAATCCTCTTCGTTTTTTAGTCGCTCCTTTTGACCTAACTCCTCCTGTAATCAAAGAAATTTTCTTCTTACGCAACGAAGGTAACACGACTATATCTTCTCAAACTCTTTCTGGAGATATAGATATTGTTGTGCAAGCCGAAGATCTTATGGATAAAGAGCCTTATCAGTTGACTATCTACAAGCTGGAGTACGAAGTGCGCTCTGCTCAAGGAAAAATTCATCTTCCTCGGACTGCGCTATGGCAATTTGACAGTTTGCCCAAGGGCAATGACATTCATGAGCATGTCCATACCATCTATAAATCTTCTTTTCGAGACGGAGGAAAACAGAGACGAACTTCTGGGAATTACCACCAACGTGAATTCTACTTTGTTTTAACAAACCGAGAAGCTCAGCAAATAAATCCTCAAGGAGCCTGGAAAACAAAAAGCACTAATGCTAAAGGCAAATCAATTTTTCCCAACGGAGATTATACTATTACGGTTTACGCCACGGATTTTAATGGTAACAGTAGTAGTAAAAGTGTTTCCGTTAAGGTGCAAAACTAAGCTACCCTCTCTTTACCAAAACTTTACGAAAAAACCCAAAGAACAAATTTTTTGCTCTTTGGGTTTTTTTATGGACATTTCGAGAGACCTTAATTATATCAATTTAAACATTGAAAAAGAATTAAAAAAATATTACCTCTTACAGGCTTCTCACACATAGGGACGAAAAAAAGCTAAAGGCTAGAAAAAATAAGAGTGAAAAACATGCATTTGGATTTGCTTGTTTTAAGGTGCTCAATGCGTTTTAAAGTTGAAGAAAGAAAAAGTTCACGCAAAGGCGCCAAGGAGAAAAAGAATCAAGACAAAAGATAAATTCGGAGAATTTTATCAAGAGAAAGATTTTTTACATCTTCCTTTGCGTCTTTGCGTGAACTTTTTCTTTTCAATCCACTAAATAGTGCGTTCTTAATGATTCATCAACTATTCTCAAATGCTTCTTTGATTTTTCAACAAGGTCATTGTATTGCTTTATAATTTTTTAGTGAGAAATAGTGAGTAAATAACCTTTTTAATAAATTTGACAAATATCTATTTTAATATTAGAATATAAATGTAATTATTTTTTGCTTCTTTTAATTATATTAAAATGGGATAGGGTTTCATGAATAAAAATTTACTAGTATTAATACTTATGCTCTTCTCGCAACTAGTTTTTGCAGATGTGACTATAGTTTTCACCGATACTCTTACAGGGGGTAGTGAATTTAACGGTGAAGATGTAGATGGAGAAACTTTGACAATCGAAGTTACTATACCAGGAGATGCTCCCGATCTTAACCCTGGGTCAGATCGGGTTGATAGGTTTTTGATTGGGGCAACTACTGTCGTGACTGTTTCAGGCGATAATGGAGGCTCTTTTACTCATATTGCAGGTTCTAATGATTTTATTAGAATCGTAGATCGTTCTGCTGTTGATGGTATTGGATTATTTGGCAATGGTGACGCAACAATTGAAAATATCAATGCAATTAATAAAATTGGAGTAGGTTTTGGGAATCTCACAGGTGATATTGATGATCTTCCTGGTTTGTACCCTACTGGATCTATTGCCACAGATGAGCGATCAGGCTTTTCTGACTGGAGCGATGGTTTTGATGAGTTAATCTGGTGTGGGTCTACTGGCGGGGGGCATATTACTCTTGAAACAAATGCTGTACCTGAGCCTTCGACTTGGATAATGATTATGATTTCCTGCCTTTGCTTTTGCCGATCAAAATTCCACTTGTAATCGGTATCAAAAAAAATGTTTTTGGTCTCCACTTTTACATTTTCCGGTCTCCACTTTTTTATTTTTTTTAATCTTGATAAAAAAAATAAAAAAGTGGAAAGGCCTAAAAATGTAATTGCCTGCCTTTTACTCTTCTCAAATCCCAAAAGATATTAATCGTCTAAATATTTTTCTAGGGCTTCTCTACAATCATCTAAATGCCAAGTGATAGAAGTAAGGTGTTCTCCTGGGATTTTCTCAAAATTCACTTTGGGAAAGAGCGTCTCCCAGTCATCTTTTTTTTGCTTTTCAAACATTTCCTCACTAAAAAAAATTGCTAAAGGGATATCTAAAGGAGAAGGAAAATATGTTGCAATAACTTGTCGATACTTCTCTCTTAAGTAAAGACGACGTTCTTGATCCTCTATATTTTCTTGATTTTCTAAAACCTTTAAACGATGGAAATGTTCTTTTGTCCACGGTAAACTCTTCTGATAAAACAGTTTTCTAATTTTTTCTAAGTAAAACTCTTTTCCTTGCTTTTCTTTTCCTAGTAGCTTAGCTATTTTCATGATAATTTTATAGAGATGAAATCTATCTTTTCTAACAATAGGGGGCTCGATTAAAAAAATCTTTTTTACGTCTTTACCTTTTAAAGATAGTTTTCTAGCTACCTCCAGAGCAACATAACTTCCGTTACAAAAACCACCAATGTAAAATGGTCCATCGATAAGTTTGATTATAGATGGAATATATTCATCGACCATTTGCTCTATGCTACTGGGGACTTTGGAAGAGATAACTCCATGAGGACAAATGGAATAAAAAGCCCGCGGAGTTTTCAAAGTCTTTGCTAGCTTCATTGCATAAAACCCTAGTCCATTAAAATCTCCGTGAAAGAAAAAGAATGGCGTTTTACTTGTCGGAGAGGTTACTTCTGTAATAATTTCTGGATGGTAATAATCATGGACAATTAGGTTAGAGAGCCCTTCTATACTTGGAGCTTCGATAAAATCAGAAGGGGCTATTTCTAAGTGAAAGATTTGCTCTACCTCCTTGAGCATTTTTATCACTTGTATAGAAGAACCACCTAAATGGAAAAAATCTTCTTCTATATCTGAAAAATCCTGATTCAGCACTTGTTTCCAGATTTCAAGCAAAGTAAATTGTAGAGGATCTTTCGCTGTTCTCAAATTTTGCTTAAATTCTTTTGTCGCATAATCAGACACTAGATTCTGTAATTTTTCTCTATCAACTTCCCCTTCTTTACGAGGAAACTTATTCATGCTAATAAAGAAGATCGGGAAGGGAGGAATAGATAATCTTTTTAAAGGCTGCCGTAAATCTATGGCTTTATCTTTTTCCTCTTCATTGAGAACAACAAGTGCAATGAGTTCTTTTTTTTCTTGTTTATTTCTTAAAAGAACAATCGCCTCAGTGATTTTCTCGTGTTCATTTAGAATACTCTCTATTCTTGCTAAATCAATTTCTACTCCTTGAATCAAAAATTGCCTCTTTTTTTCTAGTGAGACTAAAGAGGCCAAGGGCGTTTCAAAAGCACAGAGCATATCTTCCCATAACCTCAACATACGAGAGAGCATTCCTTGCATTCGGGAAGGTAGAAAGAGTCTTGAATTATAAAAGCACTTGAGTTTGAATCTTTTTTCTTTTGTCTTTTTTTCTTTTGTAAAAGAGGCTGACAAGGATATATCAAAGGGATATACAGGTTCACAAAAAAACGAAGAGTCTTTTCCTAAAAAGGTGCTATTCTCACAAGAAAGGAATTGGCAAAAAAATTGAGCCAAAGGAAAACGATCTACTAGACGTGGAGGGTTTAGTATTTTTAGTAAGTCTAAAAAAGGGATCGCATATTCTTGAGCTTCTTTAACACTTAAATCTAAATCTTGTAAAAAACCTTTCAAAGAAGTATCTCTTGTTACTTGACTAGACAAAAGTAGTAAATTAGAAAAATTCCCTATTGTGTTTTGGCTATTTTGAGAAAAAGAACTAGCGACAACAATATCTTCTCTTCCACTATCTTCACTCAAAATAATTTGAAAGGCTCCTAGGATAGGGGTCAACAAAGACCATTCATTTTTTTGGCAATGTTCGACTAGAGAAGTAGACAAATCAATCGATAAGGTTAAAGATTCTTCTCCTAGAGTAAACTGACTTGCTTTGAGCCTTGGGTAGTCAGAGGGAATTTCTAAAAAGCAATCTATCTTTCGCAATCTATTTTCCCAATAGAGACGATTTTTTTCTCGAAAAATTTCTTGTTGTCCAAGAGCATAATCTTGGTATTGAGGCAACAATGGAAATGTTTTATCTTTTCCGATTAAACAAAGATAGAGCTCTTCCCAATATTTCCAAAAATAACAAATAGTTGTTTCATCAAAAGCTATTTTGTTAAAGAAAATTAGAATCAAACACTCTTTGTTTTCTAAATTTTTAAGTAAGATTTTCCAAGGTAAATGGATGTTGTAATTCAGTTTTTCATTTGTAATCCATTGGGGAATTTCTTGCTTTCCGATAGGATTATCTTTTTTATCCCAAAGAGTTTCAGGAATTTTTGATGATATTACCTGCAGCAGCTCTCCCGCAAAAAAAGTATAGCGCGCTCGTAAGATATCATTTTTTTCAATAACCATCCTCAAAGCTTTTTCTAAAAAGATTAGGTCAATCTCTTTGCCTATACAAAAGGAAACACTCCCAATCTGATTCGTATTTTTTGGATAAAAAGACTGGAGTAACCAATTTTGCTTTTGCTGATGGGATGTGGGGAAAATGATATCGTCTTGATTTTCTTTCAAAGAATGAAATACTCGTAGCGAAAAATCTGTTTTGGTTTTTTTTATCTCTCCCTTGGATTCTATATATTGAGCTAAATTCTTAACTGTGGGAGCTTCAAATAAAGCGATCAAAGGTAGTTCTAATTCCATTTCTTCTTCTATTCTAGCGATAATTTGAAGAGCTAAAAAAGAATGCCCTCCTAAAAAAAAGAAATTATCGTAGACCCCTATGGGTTCAACTTGCAAAACTTGCTGCCATATCTGAACAAGCTTTATTTCGATCTCTGTTTTTGGCTCTTCCCAATTTACCCGAAGATGAGCTTTTAATTCTATTAAGCCTAAGGTCTTTCGATCTATTTTTCCGCTGGGAGTAAGAGGCAGCTCTAGTAAATTTACAAAACGAGAAGGGATCATATAGGCAGGAAGTTTCTTTTGTAAAGCATCTTGCAGAGCAATAGTATCTTCGTTTCCTACGAAGTAAGCAACCAGATGAGAACCCAAAACCTCATCTTCTCGGAGCATCACCACCGCTTCTTTAATTTGAGCATTTTCTAAAATAACGGCTTCAATTTCTCCTAGTTCCACTCGAAAACCACGTATTTTAACTTGGTGATCTTTCCTTCCCAATATTTCGATTTCTCCATTGGGTAAACGACGAGCAATATCTCCGGTTTTATAGACTGTTTTCCAAAGAGAAGAGTATTCCTGAAAGGGATTTTTAATAAACTTTTCTTGGCTAAGCTCAGGAAGATTTAAATATTCTTGAGCGACTCCTTCTCCTCCAATGTATATTTCTCCAGGTATTCCCATTGGTTGTAATTGGTTATGAGCAGAAGAAATGTAGTAGTGCATATTGGAAATAGTTCTTCCGACACTTATTTCTTTGGGATTTTTTAGTTTACCCAAGCTAGACCAAACGGTAGTTTCTGTTGGCCCATAGAGGTTCCAAACTTCTTTCCCACAACTAAGAAGCTCTTTGGCTAAATCCTCTGGTAAATTTTCCCCCCCACAAAGAATGGTTAAAGACTGACTTCCTTTCCAACCTTTTGCTAGTAAAATACGCCAAGTGGTCGGAGTTCCCTGTACTTTTGTTACTCCATTTTCTTCTATACATTTGCTGAGCAGTTTTCCATCCATACTAATTTCTTTACTTCCCAGAACAACTTTGGCTCCCACAAGTAAAGGTAAAAATAACTCTAGAAGAGAGATATCAAAAGAAAATGTCGCAATGGCTAAGATTGTATCATCGGAAGAAAACTCCAACTCTCTTTCCATCGAAATCATAAAATTGATTAACGAACGGTGAGAGATCTTTACTCCTTTTGGTTTACCTGTTGATCCAGAGGTATAAATAGCATAAGCAGAGTTTTTACTGTTTTTTGCTATTTCCAAATTCTTCTCTGAAAATAGCTCTACTTTGGACCACTGGGTATCTATCCAAATAGTTCTCTGAGAGAAAGAAGAAAGCGTTTCTTGGTGTTTTTCTTCGCTCAGAATAAGAATGCAACTTGCATCTTCGGTCATAAACGATAGTCTGCTTTTCGGGAGATCAGGATCTAAAGGAAGATATCCACAACCTGTTTTCCAGACGGCTAATGTACAAATCACTAACTCAAAGCTGTGCTCTAAACAAATTCCAATAAGACTATTTTCCTTGGGAGAAATTCCTAGTTCTTCGACTAAAAAATGAGCTAGCTGATTGGCCTTAGCATTTAACTCCTGATAGATCATCGTTTTCTTTTGCCAGATTAATGCACAATCATAAGAGGTTCTTTTTACTTGTTCTTCAAACAATTGATCGGTAGTTTTTTCATGAGGAAACTCCGTATGAACAGAACTATACTCTTCCTTGAATTGTTTTTTTTCTTTTTCTGTGAGGATGTTCAATGAAGTGATCGGTAAATGGGGGCTGCTGATACTTTCTTCTAGAAGTACTCGCAAATGGCTTGCCATTCTCTCGATGGTAGATGGCTGAAAAAGAGCTGTACTGTACTTTAACGTGAGGCAAAAGTTGTTTTTCTTTTTTTGTATGTATAAGGTTAAGTCAAACTTGGAAGTCTCAATTTGCAAAGGTATTTTTTCTACTTCTATCCCTTCCCAATCCAAATCAAGTGGAGATTCCACCATATTAATCATAACTTGGAATATGGGATGGCGACTAGTATCTCGAGAGGGATTGATTATTTCTACTAGTTGCTCAAAAGGATAGTCCTGGTGCTGATAGGCTTCTAGACAAGTAGTTCTTACTTGCTGTAAAAGTTCCAAGAATGTAGGGCTGTTAGATAGATCTGTTCGTAAAGCTAAGGTATTTACAAAAAAACCAATTAAGTTTTCCGTTTGATTATGTTCTCTGTTGGCAATAGGAGCTCCTACAACAATGTTATCTTGGCCACTATATTTGCTCAATAGAATATTCCAAGCCGTTAGTAAAACCATAAAGGCTGTGATATTTTCTTGGTGGGCCAATTCTTCAATGGCCAAAGAAAGGTTCTCTTCTAAGTCTATAGAAACGCTTGCCCCCGAATATTTCTGTATCTTTGGTCTAGGCCAATCTGTGGGCAAATCTAAAGTCAGAATTTCTCCCGAAAATTGATTTCTCCAATACTCTTCTTGCTTTTGCAAAGTAACTCCCTTTAGCTGATCAAGTTGCCAAATACTAAAATCCGTGTATTGGATAGGTAATGGAGTCAAGTCGACTTCTTTTCTTTGCTGAAGAGAGTTGTAAACTAAGGTCAATTCTTCCCATAGAACTTTTAAGGACCACCCATCGGAAATAATATGATGCATGCCAAGAAAGAGAATGTGCTTTTCTTCTTGCCACTTAATGAGCATTGTGCGAATTAAGGGAGCATCTCCTATACGAAAAGTTTTTTGAGGTTCCTCGCGGATAATTTGTTCGATCTTTTCTTTGCGTTTGAACTCTTCATAGATAGTTAAGTCTAAGTATGGTATTTTTTTATGCTTAAAAGGAATTACTTCTTGGTAGGGCGCACCATCTTCCTCGCGAAACTGCGTTCTCAGGGATTTCTGGCGCTTTAAGATAACATTAAAAGCTGTCTCTAGGTTATCTATGTTCAGTTTTCCCACAAGTAATTTAGCTAAAGATATATTGTAGAAAGGATTTTTTGGTTCCAGTTTGGTTAAAAACCACAACCTTTGTTGAGCTAAGGAAAGAGGGTATTTTTTCTGCTCTACTCTAGGGATATTCTCTAGTTTGTTATCACCTAGTTTTAAATAGTTCGCTAGCTCTTCTATGGTAGGAGATTCAAATACTATGTGGAGAGGAATTTCCTTTTTCATAGCTTGTTGAATTCGATGAACCATTTTTATTACTAAAAGAGAGTGGCCTCCCAGATGGAAAAAATTATCATAAATACCCATAGAAGGAAGGCCTAAAATTTCTTTCCAGATCTCTGCTAGTTGATTTTCAGTGTCTGTTTGAGGAGGCTCAAAGTTTTTCGGAGAAGATGGAAGAGGAGATATCTGAGTCAGGGCTAAGCGGTCAACTTTACCATTAGGAGTTTTGGGAAACTCTTGCACTTGGACAAAATAAGAAGGCAACATAAACGGAGGCAAAGCCAGTTTCAACTGACCTCGTATGGACTCTATGCTTCTTTGTCCAACATAGTAAGCAATAATATATTTTCCTTTTGTGCTGTCTTCTTGCGCAATAACAGCAGCTTGTGATATTTGGGAGTCTTGCAAAAGAACAGACTCTATTTCTCCTAGTTCGATCCGAAAACCACGAATTTTTATTTGTTCGTCTGCACGGCCTAAAAAAATTATATTCTCATCTTTGTCGTAGTAGGCTAGATCCCCTGTCTTATATAACCTTTCTCCTCCTTTTTGGCTAAAAGGATGAGGAAGAAATTTTTCTGCACTTAGCTTTGGTTGATTACAGTAACCGCGTGCTAAGCCATCTCCTCCTACATAGATTTCTCCTGGTATTCCAATGGGGACAATCTGCATAGCATTATCTAAAATATAAACTTGAGAGTGAGAAATTGCTTTGCCAAGAGGAATATCTTCTGAAAATTCTTCTTGGATCTCATAGTATGTACTAAAGGTAGTGTTTTCTGTAGGGCCATATCCGTTAATGAGAATTAAGTCGGGAAATTTTTGATGAATTTTTTCAAAATGAGAAGGAGATAGCTTTTCTCCTCCTGCAAGCAAGTATTTTAAGGAGGAGAAAATTGTTATATTTTTCTCCGTCAGTAAATGACAGAACCCCGCAGTGAGCCACATAATCGTTATTTTATGTTCTTTGACAAGCTGAGTAAATCTATTGAGATCAAGAGTTTGTTCTTTACGGACTAAGCATAGTTTAGCCCCATGGAGAAGAGCTCCCCAAATTTCAAAAGTGGAGGCATCAAAAGAAGGGGAGCTTGCTTGAATAAAAATATCCTCAGAAGAGATTTGGATGTAGTTGGTGTTTTTAACTAGACGGATTATAGAACGTTGTTCTACTCCTACCCCCTTAGGGAATCCAGTAGAACCAGAAGTATACATTATGTAAGCTAAATTTGCTCCCCTTGTTGGGAGGAAGAAGTCTATGGTTTTTGCGGGTAGGTTCAATTTGTCTAAAGGGATTAATGTTGTGGGTAAAGAAGAGAATTTACCCAGAAAAGAAGAATTAGTTAGCACTCTACCCACGAGAGCTTCATTTAGCATAAAATGAATCCGGTTTAGAGGATAGGAGGGGTCCAGGGGAACGTAGGCTCCACCTGCTTTAAGAATTGCTAATATGCCTATTATTAACTCAAAGGAACTATCTAAAATAAGACCGACAGGCTCTTCTTGGTCAACTCCTTGTTCGACGAGGTAGTGAGCTAATAGATTTGCTTTCTCATTGAGTGCTTGATAACTTAAAGAGTCTTTTCCTTCGATCAGAGCAATGGACTCTGGATTCCGTACGGCTTGCTCTTCAAACAGTTCTATAATCGATTTTTCTCTGGGATAATCCACAGAAGAAAAGTTTTTTTGGATAAGATTTTCTTTTTCTTGTTCGGAAAGAATATTTAAATGAGATACTCTTTCTTGAGGGAACTGGACAATACTTTTCAATAATTGAAGGTAATGGTGTACTATTTGTTCAACTGTATTGTGGTGATAAATAGAACTATCGTACTCCCAAATGACAAAAATACTTTTGTCTTTGATTTTTTTTTCTTTGACATGTTGGCGAGCCCAGGGAATCATAATGATGTTCATATCATATTTTGCACTTTTATTATGAACATGAATAAACTTACCTTCCAAGCCTCCGAAATCTAAAATAGGACTATAGCTATCATGAAAGCTAAAGAGAATTTGGCATAGAGGATTCATTCCAGGAAAGCGTTGGGGTTTTATTTCTTCGATAACTTTATCAAAACTAGTATCTTGGTTCTCGTGAACTTGCCAAATATTTTTCTGGCAGGTTTGGAGGAACTGGTCAAAAGATTCTTCCTCCTCAATTTGAGAACGGAGAGCTACAGAGTTAACGATCATACCAATAATAGATTCTAAAGCAGGATGAATTCGATTTGCCATTCCTGTTGCTAAAACAAGGTCTTTTTGCTGGGTATAACGATAGAGTAAAATGGCGAAGGCGGAGTATAAGGTGGCGAATAAAGTGACTCCTCTGTGGCGACTAAACTCCTCTAAACTTTCATATGTGCTAGAATCTATTTCGAAACGAATCGCGTCACCTTGAAATTTTTGTGTTTTAGGCCGTGGTTTATCATTACGAAAAGTGGTCGCAGAGGGACTGTTTGCCAAATAAGTTTTCCAAAAGGAAATTTTCTTATTTAAATAGGCCCCTTGAAGAACTTGTTTTTGCCATAAAGCATAGTCTGCGAATTGATTAGGCTGAGGTAAGTCTGCGACTTTCTTGCCTTGATAAAGTGTTTCATAAATCGTTTTTAATTCTCTAAAGAAAACCCCGACTGACCATCCATCATGAACAAAATGATGCTCAATTCGTAGAAGCTGATAATTATTATCTTCTAAACGAAAAAGAGTCCATGTTATCAAGGGTAAACGCTCAAAAACAAAGTGTTGGTTAACAACGATTTCTTTGACCTGAGTATCTAATTCTTGTTGTCTTTCCTTAGGATTTTTTAAATGCCTTAGATCAATCTGAGGCAAGCATACTTTCCAAGGAGGGTGGATGATTTGCTCTGGTTCTCCCTTAGATCTCTCTTCAAAAGTGGTGCGATATATTTCATTGCGAGAGATAATTTCCTCAAGAGTTTTTTCCAGAAGATCAACCTGAAGGTTTCCTTTTAACGAAATTAGACATTGGGAATTGTAAGCATTTCCCGCAGGGTTGAGTTTATGTAAAAACCAAACTTGTTTTTGTTGGAAACTCAAAGGGATATTTTTAGGTCTACGCTCTGCGAAAAAAGGAACAATTACTTCGTTACAGATTTCTTTTTCTTCGATGCACTGGGCAAGTTTTTGAATGCTTGGATATTGAAAAATATCTTGCATTAGGATATCTTTTTGAAATAGCTGTTTTATCCAAGCAGATAATAAAACAGCGGCAATGGAGTGTAGTCCTAACTCGGTTAGGTTTTTATCAGGAGGACAATTTGCAATCCCCATGATTTTTTCGATAATTTTGGCTAACTCTTTTTGAAGATCATTTTCGTAATGATAAGCGGAAAGATTCTCCGTAGCAAAAGGAGAGGGTAAGGCTTGGCGGTTGATTTTACCATTGGAGGTTAGAGGAAAATTGTCCAAAAAGAGAATTTGAGAAGGGATCATGTAATCAGGGATTTTTTGTTCCAGATGCTCTAAAAGATTTTTACTTTCGGGGGATTTTCCTTTTTCCATGATAACGTAGGCTATGATTTGTTTGTTTCCTACATTTTTTTCATAGAGCATAACAAAAGCATTTTTTACAAAGGGATGACTTTGAAGAACCGCTTGGATTTCTCCTAACTCAATACGAAAGCCACGTACTTTTACTTGTTCATCGCGTCGGCCTAAAAATTCAATATTTCCATCAAAGAGGTAACGAGCTAAGTCGCCGGTTTTGTATAATCGTTCCCCTTCTTTTTCACTAAAAGGGTTTGGTATGAATTTCTCAGCGGTTAAATCAGGGGCGTTATGGTAACCTCGGGCTAAACCTATTCCTCCAATAAAAATTTCTCCGACAACTCCAGCCTCTTGTTTTTCTAAATTCTCTCCCAAAACATAAGCTTGAACATTGGTAATTGCTTTACCAATTGGTACGGTGGAGAAATCTTCTTCTAGCAATTCATAGGAGCAACAACCCACAATCGTTTCTGTCGGGCCATAATGGTTGATTATTTTCGTTTTAGGTAGATTTTTTTTCCAATAAGCGGCTTCCAGAGGAGGAAAGCTTTCTCCTCCTACTACTAGAGAGCCTATTTTCATATTGCTCGGATCAACTTGGCTTCGCATAATCACGAGATGAGAGGGGGTAACTTTGAGGATGTTGATAGGTTCGCTTTCTAAATTTCGAAAGAAAACATCGATAGCTTCGTTAGGAAAAATTTTAATAGGATGACCACTAAATAAAGGGGGAAGTGTACCAGAAATGGTGGCATCAAAAGCAATGGAAGCATAAAGAGGGCTAGGTCCTGTATTGACGAATCGACTTTGTCCCCACTTTATATAATTTGCCAAACCTTGGTGAGTGACAGAAACCCCTTTTGGCTGACCAGTGGAGCCAGATGTGTACATTACGTAACAAAGATTTTTGCTATCCAGCTCTAAAGATAAATTATCTTTTCCCTGGTGATGGTTTGTTGCTAAAACTTGGCTAGGAAAAACCGTTTGCCATGGGCCTGGACAAAAGATTTTATCTGTTAAAAGAATCCTTGCCTCACTATGTTCCAAAATAAAGCGAATTCTTTTTTCTGGATAACAAACATCTATTGGAACATAAGCTCCAGAAGCTTTAAGAACAGCAAGTATCGACACAATCATTTCAAAAGACCGGTTCATAAGAATTCCGACTCGAGTTTCTGTCTTCACTCCTAGAGTTTGGAGGTGACGAGCGAATAGGTTGGCTTGTCTATTCAGCTCTTGATAGCTGAGTTCTGTGTCTTGATAAATTAAGGCAGGAGCAGTAGGGGTCCGCTTTACTTGTTCTTCAAAGAGCCCGTGAACCAGGCATGAATTTGAATTTTTTGTCATTTCTGCACCTTCTCGTCGAGATTACCTAGGGTCTTTTTTAAAATTTATAACAAAAAAAAGAAGTAAGGTGCTAGGGAAAAATAATTGTTTCAATGGAAACCCATAATTTAAAAGAGCTGTCTTTATTCCGCCATATCTATAATTTTTGTGAGAAGTTGATCTAAGTCGCACTTTTTTACCTGCGGGTTAGTGAGTATTAAACGGAAGAAGACTACACCCTTATCAGAGTAATAGTTAATCATGGCAGTGCCGGTTTCAATGAGTTTTTGTCGGACTTTGAGATTGAGCTGGTTGTGTTTGCCTAAGGAATCTAAAATGCGAAAGCAGACGTTGAGAAACGGAGGTTCTCTGATAAGTTCTAGTTGGGGGGTTCTATTAATTTTTTCTACTAAATAGGAGGCGAGTTCTCCTAAATGATCGATCATTTTTTGGTAGCCTTCGTCTCCATGATGACGCCAAGCTAACCAAGCTCCTAAAGAGTCTACTTTTCGTCCACATTGGAGAGAGTAAGGCCCCATGTCGTAGCTAGTATTCTCATATTCATGAAATATATAACTTCCTTCTGTAAGGGAATTTGTTTCTCTAAGTATCCCAGAATGACGACACAGGAAAAAAGAACTAATTAGAGAAGCACTCATCAACTTATGAATATCCCAAGCGAACGAATCTGCTTCCTCGCATCCTTCTAAAAGAAAAGAAAAACGTTCCGATAAAATTGCTGCTCCTCCCCAAGCCCCATCAATGTGAAACCATAGCTGATGATTCTTGGCTATAGGTAAAAGCTCTTTTATAGGATCAAAAGCCCCCCAGACAGTTGTTCCTGCTGTAGCACAAACAAAAAAAGGTTCTTCGCCTCGTTCTTGTGAGTGGCGGATTTCTTTTTCCAGTGCTTCGGGTAACATTTGTCCTTTTTTATCAACGGCAACTTTTATGACACTATTTGTTCCTAGCCCCATAACTAAAGCATTTTTGGAGAAAGAGTAATGAGAGTCTTGAGAAACGAATAAGCTGAGTTTTTTTCCTGCAAGGCCTTCTTTTTTCATTTTAGGAAACTTTTTTTGGCGAGCGCAAAGCATAGCTACTAAGTTAGCGTTACTACCTCCTGTGAGCATAATCCCCTCACCAGGATTGTCCAAAGTTCGAAAACCAATCATTGTGTTAAGTTTTTTGATTAAGGTTTTTTCTAAAATACTCCCTAGAGGAGCTATTTCGTAAGTAGCCATAGAAGTATTGGTTAGAGCCGCAATAGTTTCTCCTACCCAAGAAGCTAAATCAAAACCACCAAAAAGCTGGTTCATAAAATAGGGGTGCTCAGTTCTAACAGCATAGTGAAGATATTTTTCGATGTCTTTTAAAATTTCTTGTTCATGGTGAGGAGCATTTAAAGACCAATTCTCTTTCTTCTCCAGTTCAAATGCAGGAACATAGTTTACTACATTGCTTTGATTTTCTTTAGACCAATACTCCTCAATAATGGCCTTTAGCTCTTGCAATACTTGCTCTCTATTCATTGTTTCCCTTTTATTTTTGTGTCGATCAAGATGAAAAAATGTCACGGTGTTTAACACTGAAAACATTATACTAAAGGGGAAAAAATGATAAACAATATTATCAAGTCAATTGCCAAAAATCATTGGGCAATGTATTTAGAGGGTCTGAGAAGAAAAGTTGTAATATTGAGATTGCTTAGCAGATAGTGATTAAAAACTGGGTTGATCACTTCTTGATCACTTCTTCGGCCAATGTTCCAGATAAAACTTTCCGCATTATCATTCCCGTGAAAGCGGAAATGACTGCCGCTAAGTTCCATACACCAAAGGTGTAATACAATAGTAGCCCAGGGTAAAGTGAGCCAAAGCGAACGAAACCCTGGGTCATGAATGGGCTGAGAAATAATATTTGTACGGTTGATGAGGAAATACTTAAGACTGAGAAAAACTGTTAAACTAAAAAGGTTTCTTTTGGTTATGACGGTGGCAACATAGTTATAAAGCTTGGGCATGAATGCCGACAACTTTTTGATACTTTGACTATATATGATGTCTTGTATGAAAGGACGTTATATTATTTTTTGTCTTTCCTAGTCTAGAGTATTTCCTGACGGGACGTACAAATATTATTTCTAGGCCCATTCGTGACCCAGGGTTTCGTTCGCTTTGGCTCACTTTACCCCGGGCTACTATTGTATTACACCTTCGGTGTATGGAAACTCCGTGGCCGAAGTTATGATCAAGGTCAAAAATTATATAACGAGGAAAAAAACTCATTGGCATTTGGGAAAACTGGCCATTGCTCTCAAGGCTTTAATTTTCTTTGTCCAAAGACTTTCGACAGACCACTTTATAAAAAGAAAGTTACGTGAAATCTTCAGCAAGGAAGAAAATTTTTTGTCTGAAAGCGACCATTTGGAAATTATTCTAAAAGATAAAGCAAATCAACGAGCTCTGGGCTAACTTGGCTTTTTCTAAGAGCAGTTACTTTGGCTAGGGCTTCATCTGCTTCTAAATGTTTTACTTTCATAAGATATCCTGCGGTTATAACTACTGACCTACTTTTGCCAGCATGGCAATGAACAAGTACTTTTTTGTATTTTTCCACGAGCCTTTCTAGTTCATCAACGGCTCTTTGAAAAATTCGCAAATCGTTTCCAGCTCCATCAATCAAACGATAGGTCTCAATTTTTTTGACACCTAAGTCGGAAGTATTCGATATTTCAGTGCTACCATCCAGAGATAGAATGGCTTTTATCTTTTCTTCTTTCAATAACTGAACGTTTTTAGCATCTAGATAATTGCCTATTGCGATATTTTTTGTAATCCAATTCACGAAGATATTCCTAGTTAGAAAAAGTAAAAGAACTTGATAGTTTTTTGAATTTGATAGTAGGAGTAGTATAATCTAGTTTTTAGACAATTGTAAAGGAAGTACTCAAATGAAATATATGGCACTGATGTTAATAATTTACTTTGGAGTGAGTTGTACAAATGAAAAAACTCCTGTTAAGTCAGAAGACACAACACTACACGCTCTTATTTTTCTAGAAGGTGGGTTTCCAGGAAAAGAAGTGGAGGTTTCTTACAACGAGAAAATAGTTTATACAGGAATTCCTGTCGATTTTTCTAAATTGTCAAAAGCTTACAGCGCTTGCATTAAAATGAAGGTTGAAAAGAAAAGCCAAGGCCGATTGGTGATTAGAGTAAAAAGCGTTGCCGAAAAAAGCTTTAATGTCGATTGGTCTAAAGGAAGTTCGCTTGCGGCAGAATTGAAGGATGATGATATTTTTATATTACATCCCAATCCCCATGGCTATAAATAAATGTAATCTTGATTGTTATTAGAAGTTCTTGTGATTGCTTTGCCTGTGGGTTACAACTCTTTGAGTTTTTTTTAGGGCAGACTCCTTGGGAATACCGCTATACTTCGAAAGCCTAAAATGACATTTGCCTTGATTTTTTCGTTTCTAGGTAATAACATTCTAGCATGGGAAAAATTTGGTTTATAACCTACTAATAATACTAGGTGTTGAAATTTATGGTTGGTTTAGTCTTTTGATTGTTGACCAACTGGAAAAGATAAGGTGTTAAGTTGAACTCCGAAAATACAAAAAATAGCCTCAAGCTCTCAATAGTAATTCCTGCCTACAATGAAGAAATGAATATTGGACAAACTTTAGATGGGTTGTTGGAGATTTTACGAGCAGAAAAAATGCCTTTTGAAATTTTAGTGGTGAATGATAGTTGCATTGATGGTACTCAGCAGCTTGTTGAGGAAAAACAAAAGGAAAGTCCTGAGATTGTTTTAATTAATCGCACTCTTCCGCGAGGGTTTGGGCGTGCTGTTCGCGATGGATTGACTCACTGTGAGGGGGATGTAATTATTCCCGTAATGGCAGATTTTTCGGAAGAAGCAGAGGATGTCATTCATTACTATCGAAAGATTGAAGAAGGCTACGATTGTGTTTTTGGTTCTCGCTTTATCCGAGGAGGCCATGCTACCAAATATCCTCGCCTAAAGCTGGTTGTCAATCGGATCGTTAATCGGATGATGCAAATACTTTTTTTGACTCCTCATAACGACCTTACAAATGCTTTTAAAGCCTACCGAAGACATGTGATTCAGTCTATTATGCCACTGCAAGCTTGCCACTTTAACATTACTATTGAAATGTCTCTCTCTGCTTTAATTCGGCATTACAAGATTGCTCAGATTCCTATTGGTTGGAATGGAAGATCTTGGGGACAGTCGAATTTGAATTTGCGAAATATGGGGCGGCGTTATCTTTCGACTTTACTTAAAATTTGGTTCGAAAGGGTTTTGATCTTAGACGATGTGATGGCGGAAAAAGAAGAAAATAAAAGTGGGGATTCTTAGATGGTGCTTTTAGCACCATCTAAGACACTAAAACTTCAAATCAAAAATTCCTAATGACCGCCTTGGTCTTGGAACATTTCGACGATAGTTTCATTGTGAGAATTCACTGGGCCAATGAAAGAGGGATGGCTGTTTTCTAGTTTTTCCCAAACCGTTTTGAATAGTTCACGGTGGCAGGTGTGGCTAGGATGAAAACCATCGACGGTTTCAATTAGATCAGAAAGTTTGTTTCCTTTTGCTTTCCAACTTTTCAAAACTTTTTCCATGGGTAAGTCCATGTAGATCATTTCGAAATTTTGGTACTTACGAGTTTCCGCAATTTCCTTTAAAACGTTGGAAAGTTCACGGGCTCGAGCAGAAGCAAGATTACGAGTTTCTTCGTTAGAGGTTAGCCAAGTATTGCAAGGGTTTTTCTTGATATCGGTTAAGAATTGGTAAAGTCCAGCGTAAGTCACTCCTAGGGGGTGAGTTTGGTCGTGCATAGTGTTCCATAGAATTCGACCATCAACAAGCCCAAGAAGAACAATTTTACTACCAGGAGCTACCTTTTTATCTAAATCAGCAAGACCTTCTAAAATACCACTTCGATATTTTTCAGGAGTGGTCATACTTTCTAGAGTTTTACTGCAGATATCGTTGCCGATGTAAGCGACAAATCCGAGAACTGGTTTGTCGCTAGTTGTGCGAGAAAAAACAGCAACCTGATCAGCCAAATCTTGAGAATCGGCTCCATTAACAGCTACATTTTGGTAATCTCTGTGATTACAGTTATTGCGAGCTCGCATTTGAGAGTAGACGGATTCTCCATTAATATCATCAGAGAAACCTGTTGCCCAGGTTTTATGAGGCCAATCGAACTCATGTAGCAAAATTGACCAGAAGTCATCTCCTCGCTCTTTTTGATTATGGTGAGCAGCTAAGCCATTTAAGAAACTGTCGTTAGAACGAACTCCATCTCTTGTTTTTAGAGCATTTTCTCTGATCCAGTCGAAATCGAGTAGTTTCCCCAAGTTTTCTGTTAAACCAGTGAATTCGACCCATTCAGCAGGGATGTGAAAACCAGCAGCGGCACTATCACCAAAGATAACAACTCCACGGCTTTGTGATCCTCCGCAAAGCCATTCTTCGTTGCTTTTGCCTTTGCTTCCTGACCAGCCAGAAATTCCATTGCAATTGTTGTCGTTTCTGCCGTCACGACTTTCACCTACACCTGGACGGATATCTTTATCCCAATCTTCGGTATCTCTTCCTCGCCAATTGGCACCACGAAAAGAACGATTTTTGGAGAAAGCATCGCCATCTAAATCTTCGATGGGTTTATGATACCATTTTCCTTTTTCCTCTTCTTGAGAGGATGGATTAGTTTTGTCCTCTGCTACAAGCCAACCTGTCACGGCAATAAGCATGAGTAGAACAAGTGTCCATATACGCATAAATAACTCCTTTGTTTGACTAGGCACTAGAGCCTATCCAAAAAATAATTTTGGCTAAAAAACTATTTTTTGATAGCTTTTTTTAGCACCAGAACGATAGAAATTTTAACTGTTTTTACTTAAAAAGTCATCTATTAAATGACGTAAACTTGTATTTTCTTCTGTTTTTTGAGCGCGCTCTAAGAAAGGCCGAATGAGCTCTTTTTCCCAAGGATAGATGCGGCGTAAAACACTAAATGCTCTATGACGAACACGCCACTCATTATCTTTTTCTAATCTTTCTCCCAAAAGTACTGCTGCTGGCAAAGCTAATATGTCCATTTCTCCTAAAACTTCGATGCTTCTTTGTCGAATAAGAGGGTTAGGGTGAGATATGCTGTTGAGAAGAACAGGTATAGCGTCTTCTGCTTTTTTTCCTAGCTGGTGAAAGATGAATAGAATTCGTTCTTGAAGTGGATCTGATAGTTCTAGGAATCTTTTACTTAAAGAAGGAACAACAAGTTTGCCTAATTCTATGGAGGCTCTTACTGCTTGAAGAGAGATTTCATTTGTCTCAACCTCAATCAAAGGTAATAAGCTAGGAATGAGAGGCTCTGCTTGAGGGCCCAGTATTGTTATAGCCTGTAAGGCAGCACTTAAAAGCAATGGGTTTTGAGAATGGAGCATTTCTTTGATTTGGGAAAGCCCTTTTTCACTGTTTTCAGACCTTTTTGCCCAGACGATAGAAGCATTTGCTACCCGCAAAGAGTTTTTGTCTTGCAGAGCTTTTTCTAGAGAAAAGCTTAAGGTAAGAGGGGCCTGGACTAAGGCAAAAATGGCATTATTGCGCACCTGTTTATCAGGATCAGCAAGCATCTTGATAAGTTTGTCAGAGGTGGGAATGTCTAAGCTTTTTATTTGCCCAAAGACCCATGCGACTGCTGCTCTTACTTGAGCACTGGGGGAATATAAATGAGGTTTAAGCTCTGGTAAGTCTGTGCCAGGAGGACAAATATTTCCTAAACAAAAGCAAGCGAGGATCAGAGCAGAGTCAGGAACTTGAGGTTTTTGGAGAAGGTTTCTCAGGTGAGGCACGGTAGGTTCGCCTATTTTCCTGAGAGCTTGTCCTATCTCGTTGTCTAGAGACAAATGAGACTCTAATAGTTTTTTCACTAAACTTTCTAGTGTCACAAGAGAACTTGCTTTTTGCGCTCCCAAAACAAAAATAGCAGCACTTTGGGTCGATTCTTCGGACGAGTTTAATTTGGAGAGAACTAATGTTTCGATTTCTTGAGGAAACGGGCTTAAGCAAGCAAGGGTTCGTAGAGCTTTATCACCAATGGCTTGTTCTTTTGTTTCTTTTGCTTCTATAAGAGGGATCAAAAAT
This sequence comes from Planctomycetota bacterium, assembly GCA_029260735.1. Lineage (GTDB taxonomy): Bacteria > Planctomycetota > Uabimicrobiia > Uabimicrobiales > Uabimicrobiaceae > JAJDCR01. The sequence goes on along the minus strand of JAJDCR010000081.1, from coordinate 175,691 downwards.
GGCTTGGCTAGAGAGAGGGGGATTTGCTGAGCTTTTTCTAAAAAAGTAAGAATAGCTTCTTTTTCAAGATGAGAGGCTGTTTTTAAATAAGGAATAAGGATGAAAAGAGACTGTTTTTCTATTTGTCTTAAGGCCGTTTGGGCGTAAGATTGAGAGCTATAATTTTTTGCACTTAGGTAGGGGATGAGGTTTTTAATGGCTTGAGGATGGACAGAGTCTAGTTTGTTTAAAAAAGCTGAGGCGGAAAAAGCTAGCTCAAGATTGTTTTTTTCCCCTGCCAAAGAAACTAAAGCGGGTAAAATTTCGGGAACTTGAAGGAGGAGTTGATGGATGAGAGCCTCCCTTTTTTGTTGTAAAACTTTATTCTTTTGTGTATTGTGCAGCAAAAAGATGAGTGCTTTAGAAGCCGAAAGTGAAGAGTTTTGCCATTTCTTGTCGTAATTTTGAGTAGAATCAACTTTTTCTTCTAACCATTCAGATAAAATCTCTTCGTGAGAAGGCTGTGAGCCAAGAGCAGCTACTCCACCGAAAGCGATAATTAAGAAAAAAGTTCGTATAATTCTCATCCTCTGTTCCTCTCAAGATTATTTTCTATCTTCTATATACTGCAAATAATCCTCCAAAAGTACAAATTTTGAGGAAAAATATATAATTTTTTTTGATCAGACTTTATAAAGGCTATGGGGGAAGCAGTAAAAAAAATATTTTCTAAAAATGAACGAGGAAAATTTAATGAGTTTCTTTTTATCTCTCCGGTTTACTTTTTGTAACAAGAGAGCAAAGAAGTGAAGCAAAGAAAGGAATCTTATGTTAGGGAAAAAAGAACCGGTTATTCGGGTTGCGATGATGCCTCGAGACACGAACGCTCACGGTTTTATTTTTGGAGGCGTTATTCTCAGTCATATCGACTTAGCAGGATCAATGGAAGCTCGTAAACACACACAGAAGAAAGTTGTGACAGTGGCGATGAAAGAGGTTAAGTTTATTGCTCCAGTTTTTGTGGGGGATCTGTTAACTTGCTATACCGAAGTTCTCTCTACTGGAAAATCTTCTATCACTATTAAAGTAGATGTTTATGCTGATCGGATGGGAGAAAAGTTTCAAAAGACAGTAGAGGTAACCGAAGCAATCGTTGTTTATGTTGCGGTTGATGAAGATCACAAGCCTATACCTATTTGTGATTAGAGTATTTGGAGAGACATCGTTTCTCTGGGCATGAATGCCTAACTTTTATACACATAATTTTTGTAACTTTTTGCTCACCCGAAGGTCGTAAAAGAAAATGGAAAGAAGAAAAGAATTTCACGCAAAGACGCAAAGATCGCAAAGAAGAAGATAAAAGTTCCTGTTAATAAAATGAAACTTCTCCCTCTCCCAGTTTTCTACTTCTTTGCGATCTTTGCGACTTTGCGTGAAATTCTTTTCTTCTCAAAAATTACCACGGAGGGACAGGAAATCTAAAGGCTATCGCCTTAAATTGCTACAAATGCCTTGTCTGTCTTTTGCCCTCAAAAAGCCCACAAAAAAAAGGCTGCTGACAATTTTGTCAGCAGCCTTTTTTTGGTCGGGGTGACTGGATTCGAACCAGCGACCTCTTGAACCCCATTCAAGCGCGCTAGCCAAGCTGCGCCACACCCCGTTAATTAGAGTACATAGATTAGCAATTTTGTTGAAAAAGTCAAGGGAAATCTACTATCACCTGATGAAAAAAGCAAAAAAAATTCCCCCTGGCAAGAAACTCTTGCCAAGGGGAATTGTCTAATTAAATTCTTTTAGAATTTAATGATTACTTGTCGCCGCCAACTTTAGAAGCATATTCAGCTAGAAGAAGATTAGCTTCAACATTTTCCTGAGCTAGAGGGAAAATGCGAGAAGGGCGTGGCCAGAAACCATCACCTCTATCGCCAACTTCTGGAGTCATAGCAAAAATGTTTCCTTTGGTTCCCATTGCTTTGTAGAACCAGTCGTCAGAGCAACCACGTACTGCGTAAAGAAGACCTTCAGCAGTTCCATAGCGATAGTTGTTTTCTTTGGTCATCTGAACTGCCATGGTTTTGAACATGGAGTGAGCAATTTGATTGCGAATGCCAAGTGGATAGATCAATAGATCGCTGTAGGTGTGATAGTTAAGAGCAGTGCGGATCTGTTTTCCCATGATGAAATCTCGAAGAGCTCTTGTTTCAGGCTCAGAGAAAGCTGACTTTCCTCGGTAAGTTTGGCTCCAAGGAGATGTACTAGAACCACTATTCGGGTAATCCCAGTATTCTTGAGGGCCGTAATTACGATTAAGGTCAACACCATTCATGTTTTTGCGTTGCATTCCACCACCATTAGGGTAGTTTTTTTGATTGTAAGCAAATCCATCAGGGTTTACCATGGGTACAAAATACAACTCACGGTTATCAACTATGTTTTTGACGCGAGCATCTGTATCATAGTTTTCTAGAAGATAGTGCATGAAGTAAACAACAGTCATCATTCCAGCACCTTCACGAGCGTGATGCAAAGCAGTGTATAATACGGCTGGCTCGCTCTCACTAGTGCTGGCGTTGTCTGATATCTTAATCATGAAAATATCTCTACCTTGGAAACTTTTTCCGATAGAAGCTTTTTTCGTGATGATACCTTTGCTTTTGTACTTGTTGAAAAGACCATCGATGGCAGCATGCATTTCTTCCATCTTGTAAACACCCTTCATGGAACCGAGTTTCATCTCTGTTCCACGAGGTTTGTTTGCTTCTGCGTCTGCAATGCTTTCATCTTTGGCTCTGTTTTCGTAAAAAGCAGCCATATCTTCTTGGATAACTTCGAATTCCATACGTTGGCCTTTTAGCATCGCCAACTCACGCTCTGTTAGAGCCACTTGAAAATTGTGCTCTACCTCTCCCCTATGCCCCTCGGTTATTGCATGTCCACTACAGTCTAATGGAAGACCCAATGTTTGTAATGCCATGAAATTATTTTCGTCTACATTAAACTCTACCAAATGGTATTTTTCAACTTCTTCACTGATGGCTTGACTAACCATAACAGTTGTAAGAAAAAGAAAAGCCATTAAAAGAAAATTTGTTTTCTTAAAAGTCATAAATTATTCTCCCTAAACAAACAAAATTGTTTTCTGTTCCTCTTTCTATGCAAAAGCAATACCATTTTCTTCTCATACTTTATTTTTTTTTTACTAAATTAATAAAAATAAGGGGAACCGAGGAGAAAAAAAATACTTTTTTAGAAAGAAAAGATTTTTTGCTCTAGCCGAGAAAAAGAGAAACGTTTCCTTTTTTCTCTATATTCAAAATGTTGTTACAAAATGTAATGGGGTCCACTGCTATTTGGTGAGCTACTTTAAAAAAAGCCTCGTCCACTCGAAATAAGCATCCAACCGAGCTCACTCATTTTCTTCAAGAAAGAAGATTCTTTGTCTCGTTGAATTTTATGAGGAACTAAATGAACTTCGAAGCAGTTTTGAGAAATGCTCCAGTACACTTTACCGGTGCGAAGCAAAACATCATTCTCCAGATATTCCCAGCCTCGCGTAGGAATAAAAGGTAGTTCCACTTTTCTTTCGAAACGGAAAAAATTTTGCTCAGTCGTTACATTTAGTACGATTACAGTTGTGTATGTTGTATCACTGCCCATATTATTTTATGTCTCTATTTTTGGAAAATGATTCGAAAATGTTTTGCTCGATAATCTTTCTTTCTTCCGAAAGAACTAGGTATTTTTGTCGTTCTTTTTGTTGAAGCCAATGCCAAGTATCACTAAGTCCATCATTTAAAGAGTATTGGGCTTGCCAGCCAGACTCTTGAGCTAGCCGAGTGTCGAGAACAAAGTTATAAAAGGAGTTATGATAAAAACATAACTTTTTGCTGTAATCTGATTTTTTAAATTCATCTAAGGACAGATTCGCACAAATGACAGGAGGTAGCTCTTTTTGCATAACTAGGGCTAAAGTTTCTAAATACTTTTGCCAAGAAAAGCTTGGGCCTCCGACATTTATCGTCCTAGACCAGGAGGAAAAATCTAGGCTCAAGAAAAGCAGCTCAACTAAGTCTCGAACAAAAACAAAATTATTTTGCACTTCAAGTTGTCCGGGGATAACTAAGGGGACTTGTTGCCAAATGCGTTGAAAAAAATAGTAAGCTAAATGTTTTTGAGAATCGTAAGGCCCGTAAACTAAGGAAGGACGTATAATAAGATACTTTTCTGTTAAACTTTGTAAGGTTTTTTCTGCCTGTTTTTTATTTTCTCCATACTTATGTTTTTCTAAAGGAGTGGGAGGTGTTTTTTCGGAAATAGAATGAGAATTCTCTGAGCCATAAACAGCACTACTGGAAACATAAATATATAAAGTATCTTTATTGTTTATTATCTCGAAGGTAGTTCGGATGTGTTCTTCTGTGAAAGCGGCTAAGTCATAAACAACATCAAACCTAGTTTGGGCTAAAATCTTTTTACATTTAAGTTTGTCTTTTCGATTAGCTTGGATTTCTATTAAATTGCTCTGCTCTTTAGACTGTTTTTTACCTCGGCTCAGGTTGGTCACTTTATGACCTGCCTCAAGGAGTTTTTTTACTAAAGGAAAACCAATGAAACCACTTCCTCCAATTACCAAAATATTTAGTTTAGTCATTGTAGAAGAGAATTATTTCCTTGTTGAGAGTGCAAACTTTATCGATTGTTTTATTGTCTACTATAAGAAACTCTTGCCCTTCAAAAGAATATTCTAAAATGCCTGCTTTTCCTTTTTCCAGTCTTTCCCCAACTGATTCGTCCACTAGCATATGGGGAATTTTTCCATCTAGGGCAATAAAATAAAACTTGCGTCTTCCTTTTTGTCCTGGGTAGTGTTTTCCTTGTTGAATTGTAATGAAGAGTTCTTTTTTTAGATTTTTACTTTGTTTTTCTTTATTGAGCTTTATATCCCGTTCTTTTTGGACTTTTTTTTGAGCTTGTCTTTCTTGCTCTTTTTTTGCGTTTTCTTGGGCTAATCCTTCTTTACCGAGTTCTTTTCGATTAACTCGTTTTTTATGCTCGGCCTTTTTCAACTGCTTTTTATTTATAAGATTAGCTTTTAGTAGTTCATCTTTAAATGACATTGTTGTCTCCGGAAAAGTATTAGTGACACGCTTTGACAAAAAAGAAAAAAACTTTAGTTTTTTTCTTTTTTCAGTATGCGAAAATTACCTCGGCGGATGGTAATTCCCATTTTATCAAAATACTCTAAAAGAGGAATTACGTATTTACGTGTAGTTTTTAGTTCATCTCGATAGTCTGCCGAAGCAAGTTCTCCTTTGGCTTGGATTTGCTCCACTAAGATTTGCTTTGCTTTTTCTAAAACACTGTTGGCAAAATAAAGTTCGGGAGAGACTTTGATAATTTTTTTGCTTTCTTCCACAAAGTAGAACAACTCTTTCCATGAAGAAGATAGGGGGGCACATTTTTCCTCTACTTCAGAAAAAAGAGGGGGAGTAAAGGCTGCTTTTTCATACAATTCGATGATTTTTTGGAAAATCTCTTTTTCGGTAGAGCTGAGTTGAACATCATGGCCAACTAAGCTAATGTTATCTTCTTCTTTTTTTAGCTTATCCTGAGAATATAAAGTTTCTAAAATGAAGTCGAGAAAATTTCCGTCCCAAGATAAAAGATTTTTTAAGGAAAGCTTAGATATATTTTTCTTATATGGATTTTTTCGAAAAAATTCTTTTATTTGTAAGATAAGGTCAATTTTATTCTGTTCAAGAACCTTTGGGTGAACATAACGAACAGGAGAAATGCCAAGAGAAATAGCCCGCTTTGTTTGCACTAGTTCCTGAGCTGTTTTAGAAAAAACTTCTGGGGAAAGAAAGGAGCGACGTCTCCAGTCATCTTCTTTACAAATTTTTTCGGGAGCATTTTCCAAAAGGAACTCTAATCTTTCTTCTTTTCCTGTCAGACTTTTTTCCATTTTTTGTAGAGAAGGAATAATTCCTGATCGAAAGCGTTTCCATTTTCTTTCCCCACACTCCAATATAACCCCTCCTCCAATTGTAATCATAGGAGAAGAAAGACGGACAACAAAAAAGTCTCCTGGTATAGCTATTACAGGAGAAACTAATCGAATTTGGACATACGCTTCTTTTCCTGGTTCAACCTCTTCTTCTCCGAGAATAGCAATCTTTCCCATTTCTTCTACGGTTCCTGTATGGAAACGGATGGGAGTTAGGTGGGTGAGAGGACGCTTGATGTGGGAAGAATAGGTAAACTTTGCTTGGATAAAGCGTGCAGCTGTGAAATAACCAGGGACTGCAGCTACTTGCCCTCGGCAAACCTTTTTGTAATCCACGTCTTTTAAGTTCAAGGCAGTGCTATGCCCTGCTTGGGCAAGATCTATATCTTCTCCGTAAGCTTGGATTTTGCGAACTCGTCCAGAGAAATTTTGGGGAAGGATTTCAACCTCTTCTCCTACCTTGATTTGCCCAGAAATAGGAATCCCTGTAACGACAGTGCCATATCCATGGCTGGAAAAAATTCTCTGGATGGGCATACGAAAGGGGCCGTCTGTGGAGTGAGGAGATATTTGAGAGATCTCTTGATGAAGGATTTTTTGAAACTCTGGAAAGCCTGTCCCCGTTATTGTAGATAGGGGACAAATGGGGGCATTTTCTAGAAAGGTTCCTGCTAAAAAGTCTTGAATTTCTTCTTGGGCTAACTCCACCAATTCTTCATCAACTAAATCTACTTTTGTCAGAGCAACCATACCTGAACGAAGTTGAAGCAGTTGCATTATTTCTAGATGCTCTCTTGTTTGCGGCATGACTCCATCGTCAGCAGCAATAACTAAGATAACAAAATCAATTCCACTGGCCCCTGCGACCATGTTTTTTATGAATTTTTCATGGCCAGGTACATCGACAATACCAACTTTTTGTCCAGAGGGGAGAACGAGGGGAGCAAAACCCAAATCAATAGTTAGGCCACGTTCTTTTTCTTCTTTGAGTCGGTCTGGATCAATATTGGTTAATTTACGAACAAGACTGGATTTCCCATGGTCGATGTGCCCAGCAGTTCCCACAATGATTTGGAAAATATCGCTCATAGGAGTCTACTTTGAGTTCACAGCAAAAAAATCAAGATCTATACTGGAGCTACTACTTGCTTTGATCGTGATTTTGTCTAAGGAGTTTCCAGAAACTAAATCAGCAGAAAAATATTTTTCTTCGTTCAGGTACCACTCAATTTGTTTTTCGCGAGTAATAATTTGAAAAAGAAACCATTTACCAGGAACAATATTGGTGTCTTCATTTTTTGTTTGGAGACGACCAGGGTAGTATACTAAATGTCCAAATCTTCCTCGACCGTTCATTTTGAGAACATAGGGACCAAACTCTAGTTGAAATTTGTCTCCTGTATCTTGAAAACGAAAGAGAATTGCACAAGCCTGGGCATTTGGTGCAGGTATAACTATAGACGCTTTTTGAATTTGAAGTTGTCCACTCTGTACTTCTAGTTTACTTCGGCCGATTTGCCAATCTTTAATTTGAGATGAAGATTTAAAATTAGCAAAGAGAAATCTACTTTTATTTTTATCTGGGTTGATGGTTTTAGTTAAAGTTTTATTGAATTTTTGCTCAACTTCGTCGCCGTATTTATCTTGCATTTTGGGGGCTACAAGATAACGGTTTTTGATTAAAATAAGAGAGATTAACGCCTCGTTCCAATTTTCGTTTTCGATATCTTTATTCGTTTTTTCTATAACGGACTCAATTTCTTCGTTGAGAAGAATTTCTAATTCATCAATAGCTTTTTTAGCAGGAGGATAACTATCCACCTTTTGTCCTAGAATTCGATAGGCCAGACTTAGGTTGTCTATTTCTTGAGCAAAAGAACTGAGAGATAAGTATTCTTTGTCTTTTGCGTTGGGAAGGGCAACTTGAATCATGCTAGCTAATAAACTTTTAGGAGCTTCAGCCCAAGAAACAACTGTTTTTCCTACTTGAATGTTCTCACGGGAGATTTTAGAAATAGCAACATCACGTCCTTGGTAAACAACTTTGGGTCGATCTTTTTGGCTTTTGAAATATCGCTCCAAAAAACTTTTGCCTTCATTTACCTCGCGAAAGAAAAGCTCTAGATTTTTTAGCCTTTCTCGATCTTTCTCTACTAAATCTTTGGAGCGCAAAGCTTTTTGACAGGCTGTTCGAGCCTTATTAAAATCAAAGTTTTCTCTTCCTTCCGAAAATTCCTCTTTTGCTGTGTCAGCTATGGCCTGAGATCTTTCTTGAGCTAATCGAGTGGCCTCTTTTTGGTATTTTTGGTGCTTTTCTTCTAATATTTTTAAGGCAGACTCAGATTTTCGAACATAGGAGGAGAATTTTCCTTCTTCATTTTCTCCTTTGAAATTATTAATAACATTGCTTAGGTCATTTTTTGTACTTCCATATCTCTTTATAACTTGATCGAGCTTTTCTGCTTCTTGCTGTGTATCAAAGAACTTTTGATAGATTGAAGTCACTATTTCAAAAGACTCCATGGCACCCTTAAAAACAGATTCAACATGAGCGTAAATATCTCCTCTTCTTCTATCAATCAAATCAACATTTCTTTTGCTTTGAAATTTAGAGGGGAAGGAGTCGAGTTTTTCCAAAGCTTGCCCATATTTTCCTTCATCTATAAGTTCTTTTACTTCCCTTTCAAAGTCAGCATAGATATTTCGCAGTTGTTTATCTTTACGAGTGTCTAAATCTCTTTTTAGCTTTTTTACCTCGTCGGTGTATTTTTCATATTTTTTGTAATTAGTTTGGTAGTCTGCGAGTTTATTTTCCAGATCTTGCCATTTGTCAGAGTTGTTACGATGTTCTCGATGGTAGCTACGAAGACTAAGATAAGTTTTTTGAGCCTTTTCCAATTGTGCCTTGGTCTCGCTGTTTGTTTGATAGATGGTCCACGCTATCGTAATAATAACGCCCCAACCAATGATTTGTGCAAAAGGGAAAGGCTTTTTTTTATTTAAATTTTTGTCTTCTCGATTTCTTCGGGGGCTAGACTGTTCCATATTATTGTTCTCTTGGACTTTACTCTCCATTGTTCCCAGACCAATTGTGTTTTTACGGGTTTGTGTTTGGGACATTTTTTCGAAAGAAGAAAGCTTTTCAAAATTTTCTTGAGGGGAAGGAACTTGGATCATTTCTTCTCCTCCAGAAGGGATAATTTCTGGATGAGAATCAAATTTCTCTTCCAAAACTTTGCTGGGATCTTGAAGGTGCATTAGCAAGTGGCTGTAATCTTGATATCGACTGTCTGGATCAGGCTGCATCATTCTTTCAATGATAGCATTTATTTCGCTCGGAACAGTGGGGTTGTAAATTTGTAGAGGAGGCAATTGCAATGTATTATCAGCAAAGCGTCCTAGTATTTCGAAAGGGGAGGTTCCTTCAAAGGAGGGTTTTCGTGCAAGCATATGATAAAAGCAAGCTCCCAGAGAATATATATCTCTTCTAAAGTCAGCTTCGGTTCCCTCGGCAAGACATTCAGGAGCGAGATAAAAAGGAGAGCTTCCACTCACTTCAATGATATGCTGGATGTTCTCTGTTACTTTACGAGGGATTCCCAAGTTATTGAGAACAACTCGACCTCCTTTGGCAATAATGATATTAGAAGGACAAATGTCGCCGTGAATAATGCCTTGCTTGTGGGCACTTCGTAAAACTTTAGCGATATGAGTAACAATTTTTTTCGCTTTGTTAATGGGAATTTGCGTTCCTCTGGCCATAATTTTTTGGAGACTATCTCCTTCTATGTACTCGGAAACCGCATAGACAAAATCTTTGTGAAACTCAATGGCATAATTTTTTTTGATATTTTCATGAGAAAACTCAATGGAGTTTCGAAAACAGTTGGATAGATCTTGGATGTACTCTTTGTCTTCTAAGCTTTTTTTGTCAAAAATCTTGACGATAACCATCTTATTATCGTGCTCTAATGATCTTGCTTTGTAGGTTGGCCCAGAAGCATCTTCCCCTAAAAGGTCAATTATTTTATAGCCTGGAATAACATACTTGTGTTTTTCTCGGCGTACGGTTTTACTTCCCGCAGGAGGAGAATATAAATCTTTGGGAGTTTGCCGAATTATTGTTTCTTCGACAGAATTAAAAAATATCTCGGGAGGGGCAGGTCTATTTATAGTTTCTTGGATATCCTCTGCCCAAGGAGAGTTTTCCTCGTCTGCGTTATCAGAGTAAAGAGGAGCACCACATTTGCCACACTTTAAGCGACGACCGGTAGCTAAAAGTTTAATATTAAATTCAGCTCCGCAGTTTTGACAGACCCCCATTTCTTCAGATTTTCTGGCCTTTTGAGCCTTGACTTTATCTAGTTCTTTTAACACCATGTCTCTCTGAGATCTTGAGAGATAACCTCGTGCCACCAAAATATCTACTAGTGGGTTCTCATCGCTCCGAAAATGCCAGCACTCCTCAAACTGCTCTTCCGTGATCCAGTCATGTCGGAGGGCCGTTTTGGCAACAAATTTATCTTCCTTTTTGCCCATTCCCCTCTCCTCTACTACTTGCTAATATCCAGGGAAGTCGATAGTTAACTTTCGTTTTACGGTACCATAGAAATATAAAAATTGCAAGCTCTTTTAGGGCGTGTCGGTATTTAAGTTTTGTTTAGTATCTAAGTTTTTGTGAAATATAGGAAGGCGCGACGAGTGAGCATAATTTTTTTCTGTAATCGAGGAGCAACGCTCCTAGATTTTATAAAAACTAGAGAATAAGCAAAGGTTAAATGCTGACACGCCCTAAGCGCGATCAAAAAGCTTCTCAATTTTAGAGATGGCATGAGGTAGAGCAAAAATAATTACTTTATCTCCTGCATAAACCATATTTTCTCCTGTCGGAATAATCATAGAGCCGTGCCTGATAATAGCCCCAATAAGAGCATCTTTAGGAAAATTAACGGATTTTAATGGATGGCCAACTACGGGAGAATTTCCTAATACTTCTAATTCAATTACTTCAGCTTCACTTTCATATAATTTTGCGATGGAAGATATTCTCCCACGACGAAGATCTTTTAAAATTTTGCCTACAGTGAGAAGTTTAGGATTAATAACAACATCAATATCCATGTAATGAATGAGAGAGCTGTATTTACTTGTGTTTTCTAAAGTAATCACGTAGTGTGCACCGTGTTGCTTGGCAAAGAGACAGCTTAGTATATTAATTTCATCATCAGGCGAAAGAGCAATAAAATAATCGGTATTTTTCATACCAATTTCACTGAGAATTTCTTCGTCGGTAATGTCTCCGCAAACAACATGAGCAGAAAGAGTGGATGCGGCTTCCTCTGCTCTTTTCATATTGGGCTCAACAAGGATAACTTTTTCCACTTGCGATTCTAGAGTAATAGCTAAACTTTTTCCTAGTTGAGTGGCGGCAAAAATAACCACTTTTTTTATTTTGTGGTATCCTTCACTGACATAAGGTAAAAATTGATGAACCTTTTCTTTTTCTAAAATAACAAAAATTAGATCTCCTACTTTTACCTCTTCTTCCCCTTTCGGAATGATAACCCCATCTTCTCTTTCAATGGCAACAATCAGAAAATTATGAAAATCTACTGTGCTTCGCACATCTTTTAACTGAACTCCGGCAAAAGGAGAGCTTTCTTGGACGTTAAAAGCACATAGACGGATCTCTCCGTCAGCAAAATCCGCAACCTCAATTGCTCCTGGAGTTTCCATAAAACGATTAATTGTATCCATTGCGATTGTTTCGGGACTAATGACTCTTTCTATGCCGAGGTCTTGAGGAGTGAATAATCCCCCTTTTCCGACTAATTCAGGGTTGCGAATGCGGGCGACTCTATGGGGAACCTGAAATTTTCCTGCAATTTGGCAGGCGAGTAAGTTAAGAGCATCACTGCTGGTGACAGCAATCACCATGTCCGTTTTTTCAATATCGGCGGCTCTAAGGTCAGAGGGTTTTGCGGCATCTCCATATACAACCATAATATCCATTCGTTCTTGGATTTCCTTTAAAAGAGCATGGTCTTTATCCAAACAACGAATATCATGGCCTTCTTGAGAGAGTTGCTGAGCCAAGTTTAAGCCAACAACACCTGCCCCTAAAATTAAAATACGCATATTCTATCTTTCTAATACTTTTTTGAGGGAAATACCCTACTTAAAAAGGAAATTGTTCTCAGGGCTCCAGAGCATAAAACGATAAACTTCTGTAAGAGACGTGAATAGTTTTTCTGCGTGCTCGATTAGGTCGGGACTGGTTGCGAGAGGATCTTCTCGCCCAATAACATGATCCATGTGAAACCAATGTTCTCCCGGAGTATAATAATGGAAAAAACTAGCAAGCTCAGACTCTTTCATGTCTTGGCAAGGGTAAAGCTTTTTCCAATCATGGACTTTTAGATAAAATTCGGGCGCTTTCTGAAGCAGAGCGCAAAACTCTTCGCGATTTTCCTTTTGAGCGCACTTATTTTTGATATTTTGTCCATCCCACCAAGCGCTAGCATGGATTTTTAAGGAGAGGGTGACTTTTTCAAAATCAATGCTAATGATAAGAACAAGATGAGTATAGCTAGAGTTCAACTCTTTGTGAAAAGAAGAGCCGAGAATATCTTTTAGTGGATTGATGAGCTTTTTTGCGGGAGTAAAATAAAGCCACTGAGAATCTACATAAAAATTGTTGTGAATAAAAGGGTGATGGAGACTCGTTTTAATGAGAACTGGTAAATCCACCTCTTTTAAAGAAGGTTTTATTAGCTCTCCTATTTTTTGTAGTTTACGTTTTACTTTTAATCTTTGTTGATTATGTTCACGACTTTTTCTTTTCTGAGGATGAAAAGTCTCAAAATCGTAGTTAGAGAAATTCATGGAAAAATCTTTCTAGTCAGAAACAAGGGCATCGACTTTGGCGGCACAGATAAAATCGTTTTCAGAGATCCCTTGGATGGCATGAGTACTATATTTGATGGCACAGTTACGAAAGCCTACTTCTAAGAGGGGGTGATGATTTTCTTTGTGAGAAACCCAAGCTACAGCATTGACAAAAGCCATAGTCTCATAATAATTCTTGAAAGTAAAATTACGAACGATTTCTCCCTCCTTGTATTCCCAACCATTTACTTGTTCTAAATATCTTTGAATTTGCGAGTCGGTCATAGGGGAAACACCTCCCTCGCAAGGACGGCAAGTTTTTTGTCGTAGATCACTCATAAAAATATTCCTTTTCAATGAAAAGATGTTTTCCTAAAATATATTCTAAAATTCAATTTGTTCGTCATTGTACAAAAAAGCTAAGAGAAATCAAGAATTCCATTGGAGGTTCAATCTATATTTTGATTGGGCAATGCTTAACTTAAATGGGCATTCCCGTTACTCCGTCCAGAAAGAGAGTTCTCTTTTTATCTTTTTCATTGGGAGGGTTATCTGTTCGTGTTAGCTCAAAACGCCAGACAGGCAAAAAACTCATGCGGATTTTGTGAATATCGATTTTAAACTTTCGGGCGATACGCTTTTCGATCTCTAGCTCTGATAATATATCGTTCCAAATTCCAGGTTCTAGGTCAATTTCTCCTGGAGGAATACAGTCAAAGGTGCAAACATCATCTAGGTCGATGAGAAGAGAGGGGCTTTCTCTCGGCGTATCAACAAAGTAAAATCCATTTCCCCGTTCATAGCCACAGACTTTCCCTGTAATGGCGTGGAAGTAGATGTTTTCCTGCTTGTGTGAGGTTGTCTTAAAGAAAAGAAAGGACTTCTCCAGCTCTTCGGTAAAATTCACTTGCCATAGAGGAAGATAATAGAGATCGGTGTGGGTAATTTTTTCTGTTTCAAAAAAGACCAATTGTCGCTTGAGTTGCTTTTGGGCAAGGCGCATCGCTTCTCGCTCTAAAACTTGGAGTTTAGCAATGTCAACGCAGTACGTTAGACCATGCTCGGGAAGGAAAGAATAGCGTTTATGCCAATAGAGGAAGTTTTTTCCTTGCTTGACTTTTTTGACTTGTTTTTCTAAACGGCTTAGGTAACGACGAGCGGTCGAAGTTGCCACTTCAAGGCGATCGGCAATTTCGGTACTTGTAAAACAACCAGGCTCTTCTTCTAAAAACTTAAGAATACGTTCTTCTGGCGTAAAGTTTTCTGTTTCTTTTTTGGTTTCTTTTTTTGTTTCAGCAGAACAATGGGATGAATCTGTTGTGTTGGAAAGAGACTTTGTCTGAGGAGGTGTTTGTTTAGAGCTAAGAAGATAGGCTTGGCGCAGGCTATCTGGAACTAAAGCTTGGATTTTTTCTTCATCAAGGGTTTTGTGCTTGGTGATGAGCCAACGAATTTGTAGCTCAACTACATTTTTGAACTCATCAGGAGCAAAAAGCATGAATTTTCCTGGCTTCAGAGAAGGAAGTTTTTCGATAATACCATCGCAGTCTTCGCTTGCTAATGAACGTAGAACTTTCTCTACTTTTTTGATGTCTTGGGGGGAAATGAGTCGCCCTAAACACCAAGTAGAGCATTGTGATAAAGCCATGTAATCAATGTCAGCTGGGTTTTGGCTGGCAATTAAACAACCGACACCATATTTTCTTGCCTGCTTAAAGAGGAGTTTTAGGATGTCTTTGCAAGCGGGTTTGCGCACAGGAGGTAAAAAGGGGGCCACCTCATCAATATAAAAGAGAGCTTGTAGTTTTTCGCTAGGATTTGCAATCATCCATTGATAAAGAGAGCTGGCTAAGCGAGCGATAAAAAACTCTTTCTCTTCTTGCGAACCTAAAGTGTTTAAGTAAATAACAGAAAGGCGCGTTTTTTGGGAAGCATTTTCCCCTAACCCTAAGAGAGCTTCAATGTTTAAAGGTTTGCCTAACTCAAAAAGGAGACTCTTTACTCCCACGGTAAGAAGACGAAGTTTCTTGGAGAGCTTCTGTAAATTACTATTGCTAGCAATAGGTTTTATTCGTTCTTGGAGATCCTCATCTGGTTTTTCTAAAAAATCAGCTAAAGAGGTGAAGTCATAAATAGGGAGTTCGTTTTCATTGATGAAAGTTAGGGCAAGATTGAGAATGCCTGACACCAAACGACCTTCTTCCGAAGACAGCTCATAGTCGAGAAGGGCAGTGATACTATCTGCCGCTAAAGAAACAGTTCTTAAAACTTGTTCGTAGCTCTGCTTTTTCTGAAGAGTATTTTGGGCGTTGCCGATAGGGTTTAGAGAAAGGGGAACTCCAATTGTACTGGCCGGAGTCCAGACAACTACCTCTGCATTTTTCTCATAATCTTGGATTTGTTTTGTGGACACTCCTTTGGAAACAGAAACTTTTGGGTCTTCAATTTCCATCAAGCTTGCGATGTCTCCTTGAGGATCTATGGCAATAACAGGAACTCCTTGCCGGATAAATTCTTCACAAATCACTTTACAGGCAACTGTTTTTCCACTACCCGATGCTCCTAAACAAACCATATGGCGACGAAATGTTTCTAGTTTGAGCGATAGAGCTTCTGTCTTTGTGTAACCAAAATGAATATCCATATTTCTCTTTCTACTTGTCTTTAGGATTTTTTATTTTTCTTTTAAACGGGGCATTAAATCAACTAAGTTGCAGGGACGAGTGCGCGAATCCAGTTGTTGGCGAATTAATCCCCATCCATCCTTGCAGGCTCCTTTAGAACCAGGTAAACAGAAAAGATAAACTCCGTTGGCGACTCCAGCTAAAGCTCGTGATTGAATCGTAGACATTCCAATATTCTGATAAGATGTCATTCTGAAAATTTCTCCAAACCCTTCAATCTCTTTGTCTAGTAAAGGTTTAACTGCTTCAGGAGTGCCATCTCGTCCTGTTACTCCCGTTCCTCCTGTTGAAATAATTACTTGGACTTGAGCTTTGGCTATCCAATGAGAAAGGGCTGCTCTAATCTGATAAATACAATCGGGAACGATGATTTTCTCCGTGGGAGTGTGTCCTTCTTCCTTGATTAAGTCTATCAACATGGAGCCTACAGTGTCGGTTTCCTCTGTTCGGGTATCAGAGATTTTTAAAATTGCTATTTTTAAGGAAGTAAATTCTTTTTCCATGTTTTCTTTCTCTATTTGAGTGGTGCTCGAGTGTAAATGCAGTCACGACCTCGTTCTTTTGCTTTATAGAGGGAGTCATCTGCAACTTGAATCAAATCTATGCCTTCAGAGAGTTTGTCGGTGATCCCAAAGCTGGCCGTAATAGAAACTTCTTTTGGTCCTACTTTTAAATTTCTTACCCGCTGCTGCAGTCTTCGACAAAGAATTTCTGCCCCTTCTTTCTTTGTGCTGGGAAGAAACAAGATGAATTCATCTCCTCCCCAACGGGCAAAAATATCTGACCGACGAATTCCTTTCAGAATTTCTTGAGAAAAGTGACAGAGAGCTTTGTCTCCCATCTTATGTCCATATGTGTCATTGACGTTTTTGAAGTGATCTATATCTATAAAAACTACGCAGAAAGGAATTTTTTCTCGGTAACAGCGAATTTGCTCATGTTGGTAGTAGCTCAGGAAAAAATTTCGAGTGTAAGCTTGGGTTAGATCATCAATGACCGTATTTTTTAAAGCGTTGACGGTTCGAGCTCCCACTTGGACTCGAGCCTTCAGTTCTGCAGGATGAAAAGGCTTGACTAAGTAGTCATGTGCCCCTATTTCGAAAGCTTTTACTTTTTGTTCGATATCAGAGGTCGCAGATAGAATAATTATGTAGGTTGCTTTTAAACGAGGGTTTTCCTGGAGTTTTTGACACAAAGTAAAGCCATCCATTTTCGGCATATCTAAATCTAGCAATATTACATCGGGAATCTCTTGGGAAATTTTTTCTAAAGCATCTAGACCGTCCTCTGCTTCTTTCACATCCATATCGAGAATTTGTAAGTAGCAAGAAACAATGCCTCGAGTGCTCGGATCATCGTCCACAACCAAAACGTTCACTAAGGACATATTGAGTTTCCTAAAAAAACACTAAACATCAAATTTCTTTGAGCAAAACAATTATAACACGAAGACTTTTCCAGAGAGAGAAAAAATTACAGGGTGTCCTCAGAAAAATATTGTCATTTTGTGGAAAAATAACTAAAATAGAACTTTTCCTAAATAAAAAATTATCAGAAATCTAAGAATTACAGTTTTGAAAACTGTGTTTTGTTAAAGATTTCCATTGATACCTAAAAATTGACACGCTGTAAATATATTTGAAAAGCCCACATCCTAATTTTTTATGGGGCTTTTTTATTCGAAGACTGGGAGGTCTTATGAACAAGGTTTTTCTTCTGGCTTTTTTTCTTATTCTTGGCTCATTTGCTTGGACTTTGGCCGGGGAGAGTATCCAAGCGACTAATTCGAACGAGACGCGATATGGAGCGCACATTGATGGCTCTGGGGGTGTTCACTTTGTTGTCTATTCGCCCCAAGCTACCCAAGTCTCTTTGCTTATTTTTGCCGAAGCAAAAGATCTTACACCTAAGCATACCATTGCGATGCACCGAACAGATTCAGACTGGAAAGTGCGTGTTTCGGGACCTGATGTAAAAGAAGGCACTTTTTATATGTATCAAGCTCAGGGAGAAAATAATATTTCTCCTGACCAACCTTACGCCTTGATATTTAACCCGAACTACTATTTAAATGATCCTTATGCTTACAAAAACCAAAACGTCACTTTTAGAGAAGTTTTTCGTAGCATTCCCTATGCTAAGCAGGAAACCTCTATCTATGCTGGCGGAGGTAAGAGCGTTGTCTATCAACATGAGAAAGACAGTCACCCGGGCTATGTTAATCTAGCTCGTAAGGATCTTATTGTCTATGAACTTCATGTCCAAGACTATACCGCTCGCTTAAGAAGCTTAGACCCCTCGCTCAGAGGTAGTTACTTAGGCTTAGCTAAAAGTGGACTGAAGACGACAGGTGGCCTTTCTGCGGGAATTGATCACTTAGTTGAGCTAGGTGTCAATGCGGTTGAGTTGATGCCTATAATTGAGTATGATGAAGAAACAGGTAATGCCGATGATCGTTACAATCATTGGGGTTACATGACGACCAACTTTTTTACTCCTGAAGCGCGCTATGCTTCGAAAAAAGACCAGTCTGTGGTCGAATTAAAAGAACTCGTACGAGCTTTTCACGATAAGGGGATTGCTGTCTTTTTGGATGTTGTCTATAATCACACTGCTGAGCAAAGTCCTTGGCTAAGTGAAGGTAAGATGGCGGCAAAGTACTATAACTTTATGGGTTTAGCTAACACGGAAACTTATCGTAGTACCCCGGATGGTCGTTATTACTTTAACAATACAGGAACAGGTAATGACGTTACTTTTTTCGGAAGCAACCGTTTTACCAAACGTTGGGTAAACGATTCTTTGTCTATGTGGCATCAAGTTTATGGGATCGATGGTTTTCGCTTTGACTTGGCCCGAATACTAGCCGACGGATCTGCCGATGCCGCTGATTGGATTGACAATGACCCTCGCTTTGCTAAGGCCCATCTTCATGCTGAACCCTGGGATATGGGAGGCCAATGGTGGGACTTTATGGACAGCGGAGGATGGAACTACCAAAACAATCGTTGGACAAAGTGGCTAGGACGTTATCGCGATCATATGCGCCGTTTTTCGGCCTCTGGAATGAAAAATCCTCGTTTGTTTAAGCAGTTAATCGAAGGGCAAGGAGCTACCGATGCAGGAACTTCAGCTTCCTCTAAACCTTGGCGCTCTATTAACATGCTTACTTGCCACGATGGCTATACTTTGCGAGACGTTGTTTATTTTAACGACAAAGATGGATCACACAACTGCTGGGATAGTGACAATGATGAGAACTTGAGACGAGAGCGTCAAAAACTAATGATGGGAGTTCTTCTCACTTCACAGGGAGTTCCTCTTATTCTCCAAGGAGATGAGTTTGGACGAACCAAGTCATCGGCTTTAGTCCAGAAAGACGCTCATAATACTTATAACTATGAGTCGCAAAACGGAGACCAGAGTATTAACAACGTTAACTGGATTGACTGGGATCTAAAAGACGGAAATAATAGCCAATCCCCCAATGGTCCTCGCTATGGCCGAGAACTATTTCAATGGACAAAAAGCCTTATTCAGTTACGCAAAAAATGGACTCACTTTCGCCGTGACAATTTCCCCGAGTACATCAATGAAGCCCAAATTGGTGGCAAAAACTCCGGTTCGCGCAACAACGGAAAATACACCTATTCTTGGCAAGGTACCAAAAGCGGATCTACTCAACTCGCAGCTGTCTGGTGGGGAAAAGCAGGAGAGCCAGATCTCATGGTTATTTATAACGAACACTGGGATAATTTCTCAGTTTCTAACCTAGGAGATTGGTCGCAAGGGAATTGGAAAGTGCTGGCTCGATCTTGGTACGGAGATGGCTTTGATTTTGGTGACCTCGATAACTGGCAAAGCAATCTTGATGCTGGGCCTGGTATTGAAGTCAAGGGACGATCCATTACTATTTTGATTAGTGACAATGACTAGTTTTTAGAATGAAGAAGGTATTCACTGCGGAGCAGTGGGAACGTAGCCAGGGGTTTTAACCCCTGGAAATAAAAGCATACAGAAAATTTTGGTGCCGTAGGTACCAAGGAAATTATGTCCTTTGTACCTACGGCACGCTATTGTTTATTCTTATTGCTCCAGGGCATAAATGCCCTGGCTACGTGCCTCAGTCGCTACGCGACCATAAACCAAAAGAAATTTCTTATTTCAACAGTAGTCGAGGCAAAGCCCTCCACCTTCGCTTATTTCGATAGGTATTCCTAGCCTAGCCTTAAACGAGAAAACCTCACTGTTCCCAAAACCAAGGCAAAGAAAAACATCAATATGCCACTGGGTTCGGGAACACCTGCCGATATACTCACTTCATCCAAAGCAAGAGCATCTGCATTCGTCAATTTTACATCGGTAATTATTTCTCCGCCTGTTGCAATCACTCCAAAATACCTGATGCTTCCATCAGGGTCTCCTGGATTGGCGATAAAGAGTGTGGTGCTGTCATTAATTGTCATTTCCAAAGGAACCGATTGGTTGCCAAAGTCCCCAAAGTCTGTAATAAAAAGTCCAAATGCGGTGATGGGCTCTTGGAAACTATGAAAGTGGAAGGTGTTTGGGCTACCGGTGCTGACTTCTTCTAGGTAGTGGATTCCGTCGGTGGCAAATCCTCCGAAGAGAGGTTCATCTGCGACAAAGAAATTGCTCCCCCCAAAGTGATTGATTTCGAAGTTGGTTGTGCTCAGAGAAGAGCGAACTTGGCTTTGGCCTGCGATACTGGAAAAACTCTCAAAGCTTTCGACTAAGACAGGCCCTGCGGCCGAAAGAAAGTCATTTTCGTTGTCAAAAGTGATAAAACCGGCTTGGGCTTTTTGGGTGAAGCAAAATAAGAAAACCACTGCGAATGCTATGGCCCAGTGATGGCTATGAGACATGAGAAAATCTCCCGTGGTGGGGTTTAAGATTTTAGTTTACTTTGACATCCTTAATGATACCATTTAAACAGAGATTGTGCAAGTTTACTCATTCAATAAGACTTGATAAGGAAATAGATGATGTTGGAAACATGGAGTTTTTTTGCGAAGTTATTAGGAGTGTTGTCCTTGCTTGGAGGAATTTTTTTCTGGGTTAGTTGCCAAAGTTCTTCCTATTCTGGTTGGGGAAATCAGGAAAAAAAAGAGAAAGTATTCTCGATGTACCAAGGGTACAAGAAAGATTTTTCTGCGGTAGAGGATATCACAGTAGAAGAGCTTCTGGAAATTTCTTCTACTCAGCTTGTTGTTATTGTGGATGTTCGGGAAAAACGTGAGCAGAAAGTTTCCATGATTCCCGGAGCTATTACCCAAGAGGAGTTTAAGCAGAATAAAAAAGATTACCAAAATCACCTTATTATTCCCTACTGCACGATCGGCTACCGCAGTGGTAAATATGCAGAAGAATTACAAAAAGAAAAATTTAGGGTAAAGAATTTAGCCGGAAGCATCTTGGCCTGGACTCACGCCGAGCAAGATTTAGTGAACTCTGAGGGAAAAACAAAACAAGTTCATGTTTATGGACAGCAGTGGAATTTGGTTGCAGAGGGCTATGAAGGCATGATCAAATAGGGTGTGTCCTCATTCAGCTTATTCTTTTATTTTTTCGATTTAGCCCGCAAGGGCATATAAGGGCATGTGTTCTCATTCAGCTAACCACGTTATACAATTAGAACTAGAATCAAGAGTTATACATCTAAATTCCCAAAAAATTGCAAAAAAAGCTGAATGAGAATACAGGCCCTAGTGTTGCTTAATCCAATCGATAAGCTCAACTTTGGTTTTTTCGGTGAGAACCCAATGTTCCGAAGGTAGACGACGGATACTGACAGAGCGACATCCCCACTTCACCGACTTACCTCCCTTAAGTAAATCAATAGAGAATTGTACTTTTACTTGTGAGTTAGGGTCTCCATTAGGCTCAGATAAGTGAACAAGGGTATGTTCTTTTACTCCCCATTCATCATCGAGAAATTCCCCTAGGTTACGATAAGCTTCCCAGAGAATAATTTCTTTGAGGGGGGGCTGAGGGACAGGGATCGGCTCTTTGGCTAGAGCGTAGCTAAGTTCACCAAAGATGAAGCGGCTTTCTTTACTGAAACGAGTTAGATTTTCTCCTTCCAGAATTAAAGTCAAGCTGGGCTTGTGGACATTAAAGGCGATGCGTAGTATTTGCCAATCGTCTTTTTCTTGAGAGTACCAATAAACAGCATTGCTGGTTTCTCCTACGCGTAGAGTAAGACGGCCTCCCGTGCTTTTAGCTTTAACCCGAAGTTGCAAGCCAAAATGCTCTCCCAGCCTTAAATCGGAGAAATGTTTTTCGAGGACAAAGCGGCCGTTTTCTTTGCTTGGTTTTTGAGTGAGAACAACTTCGAGCCCTTCTTTGTGGGGAGCAAAGTTTAGCTCAGAAAAACTTTTTTCTCCTAGCTTCCAATCTTTGGGTTGTTTCTGGCCTAGTTCCATTTCGAAACGATCAAGGATTTTCCACTGCAAATCAGAGAGAGGAGCATCCTCTGCCCAGTTGGAAGAAAAAAAACTCCCACAAACAAAAAGAAAAATAATAGCCTTATACATAATAAACCTCCCTGGGACACGCCCAATATTTTGTACTTTCAAAAAATGGTACAGAATACTTTTATCATAGCACAAAAAAGAAAAAAGGAAAGAGAGAACTTAGGGCAGGCGCTCTAGGATTTCGGTAATCCTTTCGTTTAATCTTGTGTTAGAGACTCTCAGTTGAACTCGCAAGAGGATACGGCGAAGAAGATCATTTTGGGGTGATAGATGAATGCAAAGAGCTTCGATGGCATAAGAGCGGACAGGAGGATCAAAACGAGGGCTTGAGATGATCATTTCAAAAAAAGGAGCTTGGTTGGGGATATTCATTTTCCCCATAGCAATGATTAAATGTTTTTGTAAGTCGCTGCTGGGGCTTTCTTGGAATTTATTATAGAGAGTGTTGTAAACTTCTCGGTCATCCAAGGCCATTTCGGCTAGTTCATAAGAAGCATAAGAGAGAAGAGAAAAATCATTTTCACGATGAAAGAAAGTTTGCAAGAGGTCTTTGCCCTGGGGGTAGTTTCCCAAAACTCCGAGGATAGAGATTTGATCCATTTTTTCAAAAGGATTCCATAATATATCTTGGAGCCAAAAAAAAACCTCTTCTTTTTTGAGAGTTCCTAAACAAGAGATGATTAAAGTTCTTAGGGAGGTATTTTGTAAATAGTTTTGATAGAGGTTTTTTAAGATCTTGATATCATCGGGGATAAAGTGATTTTTTTCTTTTAGATCTAAAAGAGCAAAGAGAAGTTCTTTTTCTTTGGGATTGCGGAGTAATAGTTTCTCTAAAGGAGAGGGACTTTTTAAGGTAGGGTTTTTTAGGGGAGAGGAAGTTTTTTTTACAGATTTTGTTTCTTGAGTAGAGTGGTCTACACTAAGAAAATGGAGAGAGGTTTTTTTTTCTTTTGTCTTGTTTGATATCGGTTCGAGTTTTTGAGGAGGAGTTTTTTGTTGTATAGCAAAAAAGATTGCCAGTGATACAAAGAAAAGTAAGGTAATTTTCTCTGATTTCATTGTTACCCTCTCTCTCATTTGGGTACCTTAAAGCATTCTAAAGCAGCCTAAAATCACTCTAGAACACTTTAAAGCACTCTAAAGTCTTCCTGATCGCATCATGGAGATGGTTAGGCACAGACCTAAAAAGGTGGCCATGACATAGCCCACTATCCCCAAAATAGAAAGCCCGTGAAAAGTGGGGCCTACTTGGGCCATGCTAAGTAATGATGCCCCTATGATAATGGAACCCATGATTATACTTACAACCAAACGATTAGACATCTTTTCGACTTGGGAAAAGTATTTTGCGGAGACTTCATGTTTTATGGTGACTTTAAGGTTACCTTCTTTGAATCGACGCAAAAACTCTTTTGCCTCGGAGGGAAGACGCTGCAAAAGAGAGGTCAGCGACCATAAGGTAACCCAACTTAAACTCAACATTCGTTTGGGAGAAAATTTTTCTTGGAGAATAGAAGTAATATGGGGGGCTGCTGCTTTTCCTAGGTTAAACTCAGGGTCTAGCTCTTGGGCCAATCCGGTTACTGTAACTAAAGATTTGGCAAAGACAATGAACTCTCGAGGTAAGATAACTTTATGAGACCAAGAAATCTGAACAATATCCTCAAAAACATTTTTAAAATTCAAATGTTCAAAAGGGGTGTAGAAATATTTATCCAATACTTCCAAAATATCAGCTTTGAGCTCGCGTGTATTGACACTACCAGTAAAGACTCCAATATCGCCGTAAACTTCAATTAGAAGATCTAAATCTGTGTCCATTAAGGCTAATACTGTGGTCGAAAGTTGGCTTTTGAGCTCGTTGGAAAGATGGCCTACGGAACCAAAGTCTATAAGATTGATGACTCCATCGTCTGAGACAAGAATATTTCCAGGATGTGGATCTGCGTGAAAGAGTCCCCAAACAAAGTATTGTTTCATGAAAATGGAGGTTAAGTCTCTTGCAAGCCCTTTAGGATCAATTCCCTTTTTCTGAATATTGGCAAGATCTCCTATGTTGTGCCCTTTTAATTTTTGCAAAGTTAAAAGGTTGGAGGTGCTGTACTGCCAAAAGATATCGGGAGAATTGACTTTGGGGTTGTCTTTTAGAAGGGCAGAAAATTTTTCACAGTAGGAGGCTTCTAGGATAAAGTCTAGCTCTTTTCGTATTCCTTTAGAAAATTCATCGACAATAACTCCAGGTTGCATGAACTCTAACTCTTCTACGTATTTCTCAATCAAATCAGCCAAAAAACGGAGAATGGCAACATCGGTGGCAATTATTTTGTTGATGCCGGGTCGTTTAATCTTGACAATGACTTCTTGCCCGTCAGGTAAGCGAGCTTCGTGAACTTGAGCAATTGAACCAGAAGCTAAGACGTTTTCATTGAAGTAGGGAAATATTTGATGAGCGGGAGCACCTAGTTCTTTTTCGACAACTGCAAAGGCTTCTTCTCGAGGAAACGGAGGGACATCGTCCTGTAGTTTTTTGAATTCTTGAATGAATGCATCTGGGAAAAGATCAGGACGCCCAGAGAAAATTTGCCCCAACTTGACAAAGGTGGGGCCTAGCTCTTGGAAAGCCAAACGAGCTCTCAGTGCCATAGTATCTTCAGGAATATAGAGAGGCAAAGCATTGGACGGTTTGAAATGTCGTAAACTTGGTATGTAATGAGGTAAATTCAACTGCGAAATGATATGTCCAAAACCATGCTTACTCAAAACCTGAAGAATTTCTTTCACTCGCATTAGGTTTTTGTAAGTGCGTTTAAAGCTAAATTTCATGGGCTAGTGCATCAATCCCTAAACATGTTATCAAAAAAATCTTTCACGGACACAGGTAAATCTACAATATCAGCATTTAAATCTAGGTATTCATCATCATTGTGCATTTGACTAGTAAGGCTTCTTACAGTGATGGTGACGGGATCATCGGGGATAATCTTTGGCATATCAATAAAGAAAGTGATGGTGGTTCCCTCTAAGAGATTATGAGGTTCTTTGAGGAACTCCATATCAATAGATACTGATTGAGGGCTCAAATTTTGTAAGAGACCTTCATATTCTATTTCTGGATTCTGAGGATCTTGGATTAAAACGGGAACAAACTTAATATATTCTACGCTATCCACAGACAAACGAACAGTCTCATTGTCTAGAGAAGGAGAAATTTTCTTTACGGAAACAACTCCATAGACCTGAATGTCTCGGTCAATTCCTTTTACTCTAGTAGGTTCAAGTTCAATGCACTGGATTAATTCAGGGGCTTCATTGTAGGTGTTGTCTGTGATTAAAACTTGGTTGCGAGTGGTTAGGTGTTCTACCCGCGAGGCTAAGTTGACATCAGGGCCTATGACTGTATACTCCATACGTTTAGGAGACCCCATATTACCTACGACAATGTTTCCAGTATTGATTCCTGCCCCCATTTTAAGGGTATTTTTGCCCGCTCTTTTCTGAGATACATTGAAGTAAAAGAGTTCTCGTTGCATTTCAATGGCAGCTTTTACGGAAAGATAAGGATCTTCTACATGACTCACAGGGATTCCCCAAATTCCCATGATGGCGTCTCCCATAAATTTATCTAAGGTTCCATTGGTTCCAAAGATAATATCCACCATACGAGTAAAGTAGTCATTTAAAATGCCAACAACCGCTTCCGCTCCAATATTCTCAGTCATCTTGGTGAAGCCACGTAAGTCTGTAAAAAGAACGGTTGCTTTTTTTACTTGCCCGCCTGTATCAATGTTAATTTTTTTATTAACGACTTGTTCGACAAGTTCAGGGGAGAGATAACGTTGTAGATGACCGCGAGTTTCTACTTCTAGTTCTATTTTCTTAATGAGTTTGGCATTCTCAATAACAACAGCGGCTTGACCGGCAATTGCTGTCAAAAGCTCCAGAGTATCTTCATTGAATTGGGAAGTTTTTTCGGTCGTATCAACATATAAAATTGCCAAAAGAGCATCTTTAGACATCAAAGGTACGCTCATAGCAGCTCTTGTTCCCTGGCTGATGATACTCTGAACATTGCGTAAACTATCATCTAGGAGAGTGTCTTGAGTTAAAATAGAAGACCTATCTCTAATGACTTTCTCCATAAGAGTTTTGGATATAGTCATCGTTCCTCCCTCAACTCCATCAATGTTTCTTGTGACGGCAATTTGTAAAGGAGGATCATCCTTTTCATCATAGAGTAAAATGGCACCTCGAGAAGCAGGGATGAATTTAAAAACGGTTTCTAATATCAATGTCAGAAGCTTTTGGAGTTCTAAAGTCGAACTAATGGCATGATTCACTTCATATAAAATACGAAGTTTAGCATTAGCCTTTTCCATCTCAGCTTTACTGAGAAGTTCTTTTGTGTTTGTTAGAAAAGAATGCTGGGAGTTGTATTTTAACTCCGCATTTGTTCTTTCTAAAGCCGAAGAATCTCCCAGTACCGCTTTTGTCGCTTGTTGAGGTAAGTAGGAGTAACTATTGCGAAACATAAAGTGAGTATCGCCAATACGCAATAAATCCTTATCTTCTAATGGCTGCTCTTGAATGGGCATGTTATTAACATAAGTGCCGTTTCCACTTCCGAGGTCTTTGATAATGAATCCGTTATCAGTATAAATTAAGCGAGCATGTTTACGAGAAGCTTTTGAATCTCGCAATTGGATATTGTTATCTTGCAATCTTCCGAGAGTTATTTCGTCGTCTGCACAATACTCTTTTCCTTTTTCTGTCCCAGTTGGGTCTTGAATGACGAGTAATTTAGGCTTATAATAGCTCTCTGGCTCTAGGGCATTTCGATATCCACAGCGCTCGCAATCACTATAAGAGACGGGGCTCAAGATATTAAGTTCGAATTGGCATTTATTGCATGATATGGTAAACATGATACTAGTTCGTCCTTGGATGAGAGGTTACCTTTTCGGATAGAACCGAGAAATTTTTTAGTCTTCTGAAATAGCCTTTAATTATACTATAGAGAAAAAAGATTGTCAACTTAAAAGAGGGTCAGTCGTGGAACATGTTAGGAAAAAAAAATGAACAACAATCCTTCTTCTTCTTCTGTTATCATTTTAACAGGAGCCTCTAGTGGAATTGGTTATTACACTGCTTTAGCTTTTGCCAAACCAGGTAGCAAAATTGTCTTAGTTGCTCGGCGCAGAGAGCGTTTGGATGAGTTAGCTAAAAAGGTAGAAGAAAAAGGAGCCCAACCTTTGGTTTTAGCCTTGGATTTAGCAGAGCCGTCCGCTAGTGAATTGATCGTTAAGGAAACGATTAAAAACTTTGGGCGAATAGATCTCTTAATTAACAATGCGGGCTTTGGGCAACAGATGTTAGTGGAGGAAACCAGTGATGATTCGCTTCGAAAGATTTTTGAAGTCAATGTTTTTGCAACAATTAATACTACTAAAAAGGCTTTACCTTATTTACGAGAAAGCAAAGGCTGTATAATAAATGTTGCTTCCGTGGCGGGGTTTACTCCTATGCCTTTGCATACTCTTTACAGTGCAACTAAGCATGCTTTAGTTGGGTTCGGAAAATCTCTTCGTTTTGAGCTAATAGATTCAGGAGTAACTATTCTAACTGTTTGTCCTGGTCCTGTTGCTACTGAATTCATGGACTCGCTAGAAGGACTTCCTTTTCCTAAATGGTTGCTGAAGTGGGGAAAACTCTTCATTGATACTCCAGAGTGCATTGCTCAGAATATTGCTCGTTTTAGTTGCCGTACCAAGTCAGCAGTTTTGTACGCTTCTTTGCGCTCTCGGCTATCTTCCCTAGGCTATCATTTTTGCCGACCTATCGCAGACCAACTTTATTTTCTCTATGTGCGCAAAATGAGACCCAAGACACCAAAGTAGACAACATTATGATAAGCTATTTGCTATCGAGATGCTAAGGAGGATCTCAAAATGAATGAAACAAATGAGAAAAAACTTCGGACTATTCGAAGCTTTACTTTACGTAGTCGACAGTTAAAAAACAACGATCAAAAAGCCTATGATGAATATTGGCCTCAAATAGGTTTGAAAACAAAAGATGGTATGATCCATCCGAGCGAAGTTTTTCAGAGAGAGGCTCCCTTAGTTTTGGAAATTGGATTTGGCCGAGGGGATGCTCTTTGGACTATGGCAGAAAAAAATCCAGACAAGAATTTTATTGGAGTTGAGGTATATTTACCTGGGGTTTGTAAACTTCTCAAAGTTGTCGTTCAGAAAAAAATAGAAAATGTTCGAATTTACAGTGAAGATGTCCTGGAAGTTTTGGATCGATCCATTCCGGACAACTCTCTTTGCGAAGTGCTAATTTTTTTTCCTGATCCTTGGCATAAAAAGCGCCATCATAAACGTCGGCTTGTCCAAGCCAGTTTTCTAAATAAGCTTTTGCCTAAAATAAAACAGGGTGGCCATCTTCACTTGGCTACGGATTGGGAAGACTACGCAGAGCAAATGATGAGAGTACTTAGTGTTGAACCAAGTTTGCAAAATAAGGCCGGGGCAGAGGGTTTTATTCCTCGTCCTGAAAATCGCCCTTTGACTAAGTTTGAGCAAAGAGGACAGAGACTAGGGCACGAAGTTTGGGATTTGCTTTTTGAAAAAATATAGAGAAACTTTTTGTTGCTATTTTATTATAAGGAGAAGATTCTATGGCTATTCGAAGACCTTTTAATCTTAATAAATGGATCGAAGATAATCGTGATTTACTGAAACCACCGGTAGGAAACAAAAATCTTTATACCGAATCGGGCGATTATATTGTCATGATTGTCGGAGGGCCGAATGCTCGAAAAGATTATCATTACAATGAAACAGAAGAGCTTTTTTACCAAATTCAGGGAGACATTACAGTCAAAATTCAGGAAGATGGTAAAGCTGTAGAAATACCTATTCGAGAAGGAGAAATGTTTCTTCTTCCGGCGAAAGTACCTCACTCCCCTATTCGTCCAGCCAATACAGTAGGACTAGTGATAGAGTATAAAAGACAACCTGAGCATAAAGATGGCTTGATGTGGTTTTCTGATACAGCCAATGCTAAGCTTTACGAGGAATATTTTCATCTAACGAACATCGAAAAAGACTTCTTTCCTGTTTTTAAACGGTTTTATTCCTCGGAAGAAAGTCGGAAGTGTCCTGTTACGGGGGAAGTGATGAAAGTGGATGAGCGATTTATTTAAATATTACGTAGTATTTAGAAGACGTTGCGGACGCCCACAAGAGGCTTACCGCACGTCCCTACATCGATACGCAAACGTTATATATCTCTCAAAACAGCTCCTGAACACTGGGGGAATAGCAGGTTGTTCTTCCCCCAATCTTCTCTCGGGTAAGGATTTCTCCTGATCGAGGACAGATACCTCCTTCTCGCCAGCGGTGGTTAAAAAGCCAAGAGTCAGGAAAATCTCCCCAATCTTCCCCTACAATATCTAAGGCTTTTTGGCATACTTCTTTTATCTCCCCATAGAGCACGGCAACTTTGTCAGGAGGAATTTTTCCTGCTCGGGTTGTGGGGTGAATACCTGATCTCCAGTTTATTTCGTCCGCCATCCAGTTTCCTACGCCGGGAAACTGTTCTTGCATTAAGAGAACAGCTTTGATGGGAGAATTTTTTCTTTTTTTCAAAAAAGCTTGGAGTTTTTCTTGGGTAAAACTCTGGGAAAGGATAGAAGGAGGGAGAGAAGTCCACCAGAGAGGTTTTTCTCTACTTTCTTCCCAGGAGATTTTTCCGAAATGGCGAAAATCTTCAAAAACCAAAGCATTTTTTTCTGTATATAATACAAGATGGCTTTGTTTTTGAGGAATAAAATCAGGCTTTGCTGTAAAGAGCTTACCTGTCATTCCTAAATGAACTCCTAGCCATGTACAGCTCTTGAATTGAAAGAGCATTTGCTTACCATGGGCAAAAGACTTTTGTAGAGATTTCTCTTGTAGCCCCCTTTGTATATCAGAGGGAGTTTGCCCTCGAAAGACTCTAGAATGGGAGTGGAGATGAACTTTCTCTATTGTTTGACTAAGCCCTGGATTCCATTGTTTTCGGTAGTACTCTACTTCTGCTAGTTCTGGCATAAAATAACCTAGTTTTGAGGTCCCAGTTTTTGAGCTTCTCGGACTAAAGCAGGGTCACGAGAGAAACGACGTATGGCTAGAGTTAGGCGTTCTTCGTGTTGATCGTTTTGTTTACGAGCCTTATCGACCCTTTCTCCTAGGTAACTTTTACCGCAAGCTTCGATCACTTCAGCAGAAATCTCTGCCAGTATGTCAAAGATGGCATCGGTTTCTCCTTTCTCAATTGTAATGGCAACCTCAAAGGCTTCTTGTAAGGAAATTTCTTTTCCTTCGCGGATTTTTTTTTCTTGCTGATCTAAAATTTCCAAAGTAGCGTTTAAAGCTTTGTGATCAATAGGGGGAGCGGGTTTATCCAAATGCTTGTTGTTGGCACAAAGTCCTCGGCAAAAATTGAGAACAATAAAATGTTGCCACTCATCTGTGCTCATTTGTTCCCAGAAAGAAGCAATACGCTCGTCCCATTCTCCATGCATTAGAGCAAAATGAGCGTACATTTTGGCATTTCGTAGCTCCAGTTGCTCTCCAATGTCAAATAGTTCGTCTAAATTCATAGTTTTACCTACCTATTGTACCTGTTCTTAATAAGATTAGTTTTTACTTTTTGTGATATTTTCTGGTTGTATGATTGTAAAATATCGTTGGATAGCAGCTTTGTCTTCTGAAGGAAGAAACGATTGGCTCCAGAAATTTTCTGCTTGTTTTTTAAAATTGTAAAATTCTCGTAAACTTAGGCTTTCTTTGTTTCCCCAAGATGTTTGAGCTTGTTCTAGAAAAAAAGAATCTCCTTGATCAAAAAGAGGTTTTATATTCTTTTCTACAGGCTTGTTCGGCAAGAATTTTTCAGCATTTCCTTGAGGGCCTAAGCCAGGAACTTTTTTCTCTTCATTGAGAGGAGAGTCTTTAGGTTCTCCCTGAGAGGATATGTTCTCCTCTTTTTTTTCCTCACTCTCTTCTTCTTGTCCTTCTTTAATCAAAGTATTCTTGTCTTCCTCCTTGCTTTTTGGAGAATCTTTTTTCTCGCTCTTATCGCTCCCAGTTCCATTGTTTTCTTCTTTAGACTCTTCTTTTTTCTCTTTATCCTCAGAAACTCCTTCGCTCGGCTTTTTTTCTGAGGAATCTTCCTCTTGAGGAGTTTTTTCTGGGTCATTTTTGGGAGAATTTTCTTTTTCTGGTGAGGAAGAGTTTTTGCTCTCTTCTTTATCTCCGGAAGCGTCTTCTTTTTCTTCTTTAGAAGAATCTTTTAAGGAATCGGGGGATAAACCTTCTTTTTTTTCGTCTTCTGTTTCTTTTTTAGGAAGCTCAGAGTCTTTTTTGTTCTTGGGAGGCTTCTCCTTTTGGGGAGTTTTCTTTGAATTTTCTTGTTCTAGAGCTTCTTTTGTATTCCTATTTTGTTCGGGCTCTTGAGCTGAATCATTTTGCTTTGGATCAGCTAGTTTTTTGTCGAGAGCTTTATCTTGTTTAGGTTCAGAGGTTCTTGGGGCTTGTTGTTCTTCTTGCTCTCGCTGTTCTTGCTGTTCTTGCTGTTCTTGTTGTTCTTCTTGCTCTTGCTGTTCTTGTTGCTCTTCTTGAGAAAGAGGGCGCGTTTGCTTTGGATTACCAGGCTCTTTGTTTAGGTTGTTTTTGTTTTTTGGCTGTTTTTGTTCTAGTTTGGGAGGAGGAGTTTTTTCTCCCTTTTTGCCTCTCTCTGCCAAATGTTCAAAGGGAATTTCTTTTGCTTCTTCTTGCTCTTCTTGCTCTTGTTGCTTTTTTGGGCTCTTTTGCGGAGTAGAATTTGCTTCAGGAGAATTTTTTTCTGGAAAAGAGTTTATCGCTGGGTTTTCTTTAGGTGCTTGTGTCTCAGGAGACTCTTGTAAGTTGTTTTCAGGAGAGGTTAAAGAAGTCTGTGGGGTATTTTCTTGTTTTTGGGCTTCTAAATTCTCTTGTTTTTCTTGTTTTTCCTGTTTTTGAGAAGTAGGTGTTTTGTCTTTTCTCTCTGCCTCTTTTTTGGGTTTAGAAACGGCTTCTATTTTTTTTTCCGCAGCAAAACTCTCGGGTGATTCTTCTTTAAGAAGAATCCCTGTGGGAAAAGCCTTATGAGTTTCAAAAAAGCCGCTTTGCCAAAAACAAAATAAACCGAGGACAAGAGGAAGCATCCAAAGCCGACGATCAGAAAAAAACTTTTCCTTTGGAGAGAAAGTTCTGAGCTTGTCGGCGGCTTGCTCAATAATTAGACGGCTAAAACTATCGTTCTCTTTTTTTTCCATTAAGTAAAAAGCTGTTATAATCATATTATCAAAATTTCCTTTTCTATCCACTTGGCTAGCTACATTGGATAGAGGAAAACGAAAAAAAAGTAATCGAACTAAGCCATAACTTAGAGTGGTGAGCACGACTAAAAAAAGAATGTACTCAGGAAGAAAGAAAAGAGGGCCAGGGCGAAACCAGCCACAAAAGCAAAAGGTGATCAAGACAAGAAGGAATATGGTATACTTTAGGCCGAGAAAGAAAAAGATGTTTAAGGATTCTTCTCTCCAGTAACGTCGGAATTCTTGGCTTTGGAGTTTGCTAAGTCTTTTCCTTATAAAATCTTGAGGAGTTTCTTTTTCTATAGCTTTCACAGTTTTTGCTCTCCTTCTCTTGGAGAGTACTTCATTTGCTCGATGATATTGCGTTGGTGCTCTAGAAAAGCCGCTTGCCGACTCATGTATTCCATTTGCTTTTTCATACGCCAGCGAGAATAGATAAATTCGCCGACAAAAAAAACAGCAAAAAAGATGTAGAAGCCAGCTCCCACATTTAGGAGGTACATTTCATTAGAGAGGTAAAAAGCAGAATAGATAATTGTTATTGTGTGAAGAAGAAACAGTATGCCCAAGCGCCAGTTGACTCCATAAAAATATTCTTTCTGGAAATCATTGAACATATCCTCTGATCCAAATTGCTTTCGTGCCACTACCATGATAAAAGGTTTTCCCATGAGAGAAGAAAAGAGTAAAATCAAAGCGAAGATACCTTCAAAAATAGCAGGTTTTAAAAGCAATATGACATCATTGGAGGTGTACCAACTGAGTGCTCCCATTCCAACAATAAGTACAGCACTCCAAATGGCAAAAGGTTCCCAACGCCTCTCTCGCCAGTAGACCCAAGCCACTTCGAGTAAACTAAGGATAACAGCAACAATGACACCCGCTTCTAGACCATAGATCGCTTCTACCAGGACAAACCCAATCAGAGGGACAATCGAATAGCATAGGTTTAATAATAGACCGGAGCGCGAGGGCATAGAGGGGTTACTGCTCATAAATCAATTCTTTCTCAGTTTTTCTAGTTTTTTCTTAATCAGATAAAGGCTTTGTTACTAGTCGTTTATGACAACTAGGACAACGGATCGTTTTTCCAGCAATACTTGCGGGCATGACAAGTTTTTTCGTGCACTTAGGGCAACGAAAACGAAAGGTTTGTGAAGTTGCTAGTTTATCCCACCAAAGATAAATCACTTCAGGAACCTCTTGGTCCATCTTTAGACGATGAGATTGCTCTTCTTTGGCTTGTTGGTAAAGCTCTTCTAAATGAGCAAGACAAGTTGAGTGCATTCTTTGAGCCAAAGCAACTTTTTCTCCCCAACGTTTAATTTTTGCCTCCGATTTAATTTGCTCGGGCAAAGCGTACTGAAGATCTTCTTTCATCTCCTCAAAGTGCTCTAGGATAATTTTTTCTAGTTGCTTCTGAACATCTTCGATGTTGATGCGTTGCTCGGGATTATTTTTCATCATGCTATAGATGACATCGCTGATTGCGTCCATTGCGGAACTATTTTTTATATAGTCAGAAACTTGAGGTTTTTCCCCAATTAAAATTTGCCCCATGACAGCAGCAATGTTTTTTCCTGTAACAGGAGGACGAGCTGTGAACATGGTATAAGCAACGGCTCCTAGCTGATAGACATCGCATTGAAAGGTCAAAACCTTGGTCGGGGAAAATTGCTCCGGAGCGGCATAGATCAAAGATCCGGCAAATTCTCCCTTTAAGGCAATTTCTTCTGCGCTCATGGGGCGATACCTTGTTTTTAAGCCCTCTGCTCGATCTTGCTCTTGTTTACTGAGTTTGCGGATTTCTTTACGAAGCTCAATAGCTTCCATGGAGAGCTCTTCAAATTCTTTCATTCCGTCAGCAGCATAGTCGATTTGGCGAATTTTTTCTTGTAGTTTGAGAAGCTGTCGTTCTCGTTGTTCTTTTTCTGTGCTCACGTGCAAGAATTCGTTGTCGACTAGACGAAGGAGTCTTCTTCGCTCATCACTTAGTTGAGAGCTTGCTTCCTCTACTGTAATGGAAAGGCCAAAATCTCCCAGTTTGGGAACAGTACTGTCGCTGATGAGAATGTTTTGGGGCTTAATATCTCGGTGAATGATACCTTTGGTTTTTAAATGTTGCAGAGTTAGTGACATGCTCCATAAAATGTAGAAACCTACACTTGCCGGTAAGCGACGAAAAGGAAAGTGACTACTAAACTGCTCGACATTTCCCTGCGATGCGTATTCTAGCATTAGGTAATAACCTAGCTTTTCTTGGTCAAAATTAGCATCGGTCGAAGCTAAGAAAGTACCTTGTTGAACAATTCCAATGATATACTTACTTATTTTTTTATCTGCTGCGAGCATGGAAAGCAAACGAGACTCATAGACGAGGGCTTCTTCTCGTCCTTCAAAAGCAATTTTTACGACGAATTCATGCCCTTTGGGGACTTCGGCGTAAACACATTCTTTGCCATCTTTTCCTTTGCGAATTTGAAGATGTTCCGCAAAATAATCGCGAGCCCAGTAATTTTCAGGACGAATGAATATAATAGTCACGTCTTTTGTTATGAATTTTAAAACCGTGGCCATTCCCCCGTGATCTAGGCGGGCAATTTCGTAGTCCCCTTCAAAAAACTCTTTGACACAAGAAAGTCCTGCGCGTTGTCTTTGGTAGTCGTGCAAAGCAAGTAAATTAATTTCAAAGCAAAGGTTTTTTAAATTTTTTGCTCTTCCTGGTTTAGGACGAAAATGGTTTCCCTGCTCCAAGGTGTTTTCTCGGATTAATTTTAGCCAGGCTCTTGTCTCATAGGGATTATTGAAGTTAACAAAAAGGTCTATGGTGTTATCGACATCTAAATGTTCAGGAATGCCAGATTTGAGAGCTCCTTCTTCATGTTCGTTACCTAAGCCCAGCCAATCTTCTCCTGCCTGTACTTTGGCACTATCTGCTTTCTTTAGCCAATCTCCATCTTCATCTTCTACTTTTTCAATTGTGCTGTCGCTTGGTTCCACCACTTGGTTTTGCAAATAGTCTTCTTCGACTAATTCTGGTAATTCTTTACTTGTGATGCTCATTAAAGTATCAATAACAGAATAAGCTGAGTTACCACTACCTTTATCTCGGTATTCATTTTCATCTTCCACGAGAAGATTTTGAGGATCAATATCTTCTACTCGCGTAATAATCGTTTTGCGCACAGTGGACATCCGAGGCAGTTTCCCTAAGGCACTGTTTATTTGATCGTCATAAAAATTGAAGTAGCGCAGAGCTTTTGCTTCTTTTAAGTCAATAACACATTCTACATAGTTTGAGTCTGCTTCCTCTTTAATCAACCAGCATTCACGTCTTAGTGCTTGAATTAAGTACTTTTGGATATCGTTGTTGTATTCTTTTGAAAAGGTGAAGTTTAAAAAAGCAAGGAGAGTGCCATCGCGAAAGAGTTTCCTGGGATCAATAGCTCGTTTTAGACATTCCCTTACGACCTCAGGGAGAGTTTCTGGGATAGGTTCCAGCTTATCTTCTAGAGTAACAGCATCTTCACTAAAAATGATTTCTTGGAGATCTTCAAGTGTCGTTATTTGTTTTTCATCAGAGTCTTCTTTGTCAGCAATTTCTTCAACAACATCATCCCCAGTTTTTTCGTCATCTTCTTTGTCTATGTCTACCAAGTTTTGAGTGACTTCTTTTTCATCTCCTAAGTCAAGAGGCATCGTTTGCTCTAACAAATCAACCTCTTTTTTGTCTGATTTTCTTAAGGGCTTCATTGTTTTTAGCTTAAAGGTAACACTTTCTTTAAGTGCTTTTCCTTCTTCTTCATAAGGAGCGGTTAAAAATTTTTCCACTGTTCGAAGAGCTAAGAGAAGCTCCATAAAATTTTGGTAGCGATGCTTTTTTTTCTTGGCTAAGGTTTTATCTAGGACCTCTTGTATTTCTTCTGGGAGATCTGGAATACTAGGGTATTTCTTTCGGTTATGCTTTTTCTTTACTTCAGAGGAAGACCCTTCAAAAGGAACTTGCCCTGTTAAAGTATGATAGTAGATAACTCCTAGAGAATAAATATCGCTACGGCAATCTAAAGGCTCTCGATTGCAATGCTCAGGGGAAAAGTAATAGGGGACAAAAGCCGGTGTAAAAAAATCGACTAAGCGAACATCATTGTCTGAGTTAATAAAAATGTTAGAGGGTTTAAGGTTTTTGTGATTTAAAGCAAAATTGTAACAGGCTTGCATTCCTAAAACAACTTGAGTCATAATCTTTGTTGCGATCAAAGAAGGCAAAGCGCCTTTACGAAGGAGAGATTTGAGAGTTTTTCCTTCAACCATTTCGCGTAAAATGAAGGTGAAAGGCTTAAAAGAAACTTGATATACATCTGCAACATACGGATGATCGATGCGTTTTGCGATTTCTGCTTCTTTACAGATTTGCTTAAAATACTCTTTATTTTCGGCGAGTTTGCCTTCAAAGTACTTGAGGGCACAGACTCCATAATCGGGATGAGAAATTTGATAAATAGTGCTCCAGCGACTTTTCCCTAAAACACGCTCAATTTCACAATCTCCAAGGGATTTTAAAAGTATCTCAAGATCTTCATTTGTCGGCATTTTTTACAACCTTACAACCATTTAATGAACGTTCTAACATTGTTTCCAGAAATTCACTTACTTCTGTAGGGGTAATAGCATGAAGACACCGCAAATTATGATCGCAGGATCTTTTGCATTTTCGATCACATAGATTTTTTTTTATTGCGTAGTGTTGGCTTCCATAAGGGCCAGTTTTTTCTGGGTATGTTGGACCAAAAATACCTAAAGTGGGAGTCCCCATCGCTACAGATAAATGCATTGGTCCTGAATCATTGCTTAAAACTACATTTGCTTTTTCTAAAATTGCCGCGAGTTCTTTCAAAGAAGTTTTCCCAATTAGATTGCAAATAGAGACATTTGTCTGGCAATGCTGGATAATCTGTTCTCCGATTTCTTTGTCTCCTTTTGCTCCGACCAAAACAAAAGTGACTTTATCCTGCTTTTTTGCAAACTTATCCATTGTTTGGGCAAAGTATTCACTGGGCCATCTTTTCGTTAGCCAACGAGCCCCTGGAGCGATAGCAATAAAAGTACATTTTAAAGTGTATTTTACCAGAGAGTCGCGAACAAAGTCTCGTTCTTTTTTACTTAGAAATACTGGGAAACTATTTTCTACTTCTTCTACTCCCATGGCATGAGCGAGTAATTTGTATCGGTCTACGGCATGAATGACATTTGGGGGAGTTTTTACTCTTCGGTTATAACTCAAAAATGCCAACTCGCGGGCGTTGGAAAAACCAATACGTACGGGACTTCGAGAAACTATGGTCATGGCAGCACTGCGAAACAATCCCTGCAAGTCTATTACTACATCATAGTGTCCACTGTGAATTTTTTGGAAAAAGATCCAGATTTCTTGGATAGATTGAAAAAAGCGGAGTATTCCTCCCCCCCAGCGTTGGCGATCAAAAATAATCAGTTCATCTATGTCGGGGTTGCCTGCCAATATGTCTTGAAAATTTTTTCCCACTACCCAAGTGATATGACTTCCCGAGTATTTCTTTTTTATGGCAGCAACGAGAGGTAAGGTATGAATAATATCTCCTAACGCACTCGGTTTTATTATAAGTATTTTCTGCGGGGTCATGTTCTTGTATTTTACTCTTGCTTCTGAAAAAACTCTTTAAAAGGATTGCTCTTAGATTTTTCTTGAAGACAACTACAGCTTTCTAAATTACGATTAACACCACACTTGAGACAGAGTCCTTGGCAGTCCTTTTGGCAAAGCAGCCTCATGGGCATTTCTAAAATGATGGTGTCTCTAACTTCTTCTGATAGATTTATTTGGTTGTCTTGGTAATGTAAAATTTCTAGTTCTTCCGAACTAACGTCCTCTAAATCTTCTTTTTCTTCTTTGGAAGTCAATGGTTGGAAAAAAAGATCTAAATCACTCTCTATATTCATTTCAAAAGGCTCTAAGCAACGATGGCAAGCGACCTTTAGCTCTGCTTGAATATGTCCATTAATTAAAATATCTTCGCCACTTTTGAAAGCTTTTCCCTGGAAGATAATGGGGCGAAGAATTTCAATTTCAGTATCAGAAGAACCCCAGTCGAGATCTTTTTCACCAAACTGAGCAGAGATTTCTTTTCCTGAAGAGGGGATGTCTTTTACATGAATTAGCATAGGGTGGCCTTACTTATAATCAATATCGCGGAAGATACCCAAAAGATGAATCGGGTTAATTACTTTTTTTTTAAGTACCTATTGATCATATATCATAACTTTATGAGAGGGAAAATGCAACCATCTTTCTCCCTGAAAAAAGCTGTTTATCTGTCCTTTTTTCTGATACAATAAGGCAATCTGAAGAGTTTGCTTTGTTGAGAGTTTTCTTTAGCAGTGCTTTAGGCACTTGGAATACACAAAGAACTGAATTTATGTGTGCAAAAACCATCAAAAAAAATGAGAGCTTTATTTGCCTGAATTGTAGAGAAGAAGTTCTTCCTGCAGAAAAAACTTGTCGAAATCACTGTCCTCTTTGTCTTTGGAGCCTCCATGTTGATGATATTCCGGGAGACAGGGCTTGCTCTTGTCGTGGGTTAATGGAGCCGATAAAGTTGGAAGATGGAAAGAAGGGCTTTAGCATAGTCCACCGCTGTACCAGTTGTAAAATGGTAAAACGAAATAAGGTTCTTCCCGATGATGACTGGGACAAAGTTATTGAGCTTACCTTGAGTTGATTGTGCACTCTAGCTATTTAATGCTACTGTTTTGAGGGGGGGGTGATCACTTCTTGGGCCACGCATTATCATAAGCGGAAATGACTGCTATTAAGTTCTATACACCGAAGGTGTAATACAATAGTAGCCCAGGGTAAAGTGAGCCAAAGCGAACGAAACCCTGGGTCACGGATGAGCATAGAAATAATATTTGTACAGTTAATGAGGAAATACTCAAGACCGAGAAAAACGGTTAAAATAAAAAGATTTCTTTTGGCTATGACGGTGGCAACATAGTTATAAAGCTTGGGCATGTCTTGTCTGAAAGGACGTTATATTATTTTTTGTCTTTCCTAGTCTAGAGTATTTCCTGACGGGATATACCAAATATTATTTTTAGGCCCATCCGTGACCCAGGGTTTCGTTCGCTTTGGCTCACTTTACCCCGGGCTACTATTGTATTACACCTTCGGTGTATGGAAATTTAGTGGTCGAAGTTATGACCAAGGTCTTTTGAGGTCTACTATGTCATTCAAAAAAATATTTATCTGGGCTCTCGCTAGCCTTTATATTTTCTGTGGCTGTCAAAAAAATGAATCTTCTTCTGAAGTAGTTATCTACACAGCTTTAGATCGTATGTTTTCGGAACCAATTTTGAAGAAGTTTGAAGCTCAAACAGGAATTAAAGTTCGGGCCAAGTATGACACCGAAAACACAAAAACTGTAGGTTTGACTGCTGCTCTTATGGAGCAGAAATCGCGGCCGATCTGTGATATTTTTTGGAATAATGAAATTATCAACACGATTCGATTGCAAAAACTGGGAATTTTGGAGGCTCACTCGTCGGCAGCAACCAATGCTATTCCTCCTCAATATAGGGACCCTGAAGGATATTGGACAGGCTTTGCTGCTCGTGCTAGGGTTCTCTTAGTGAATACAGAAAAAATTTCTTTGGAAAAAGCTCCTAAAACACTGAAGGAACTATCCAAACCTAGGTGGGCTAAGCAATGTGGTATCGCTCGTCCCATCGCAGGAACTACAGCCAGTCATGTCGCTTGCTTATTTGCCTCTTGGGGAGTCCAGAATACCCAAGATTTTCTTCTTCGGTTGAGGGAGAACGGAGTTCATATTGAAAGTGGGAACAAAGCATGTGCTCGGAAAGTGGCTTCTGGAGAGCTAACTATGGCTCTTACTGACACCGATGATGCGATGATTGAGATACTCGAAAATAAGCCTGTGGCGATAATTTATTTGGATCGCGACTCTCAGGAGTTTGGGACTCTCTTTATACCTAATACTCTCGCTTTAATTCGAAACTCTCCTCACCAGGAAAATGGGAAAAAACTAATCGACTTTTTGCTTTCTCCTGAGGTCGAGAAAATGCTAGCACTTTGTCCTTCTCAGCAAATTCCTTTAAATCCGAAAGTGAAAATGAAACTTTCTGTTCCTACTCCCCATGAAATATCTGTTCAAAAGGTCGATTTTGGAAAAGCAGCTGATCTATGGGAGAGCTCACGCCAATTTATTACACAGAAGTTTTTACCTTAAGCAAAAAATTATGTCAAAATCCAATTTTTCTTTCGTTTTTGGTTGCACTCTGTGGAGTTTTTTCGTCCTGGAGCTACTTGGATGCCAAGACTCTCTTCCTCAAAAAAAAACAATTACTCCTACAGAAAAATCATTACCTGAGAATGCTACCTTAATCCGCTTTGATGGAGAACAACGCCCTCTTTCTGATCCTATACAAAAACTAGAAAACCCTCCTTCCTTTCCTCCTTTATTTTATATTTCGGCAGATTTCTCAGGAAAGATGGAAGGAGAGAAAAACTTTCGCTTACAAACTCGTATTAGAGGAAATCTTCGAACTCTTGTCTACGAAGTGAAAACTCCTCTTGTTTTTCTGGACGAAGTAGAGACTGTGGATAATCCAAAAATTAGTCGGGGAATCTTATTTGCTTTGGATCAAAGCTTTCCTCTTCGGGGAACTAAAAGGGTTTTTTCTCCTGAAGTTCCTGTTGGAGAATATAGGTTTATCCGGCAAGAAAATCATCGGATTATGGGAGAAGAAGACAAGTGGCGAGAGCATACTCTAAAACTTTCTATTCCTCGTCAACCAGGGCTCTACTTACTGGAAGCACATTTGGGCCCTCAAGCGGCATTTGTTCCCTTTTATGTTTCTCCGGCGCAATATGTTTTACAAGAAGGAAAAGAAGAAAACCTTCTTTGGTTAACCAGAAACAAAAGTGGCTTAGGGGACATACCCGTTTTTTACCGTTCTCGTGATGGCCGTTGGGAAAATATTCTAGGGTCCTCTCAAGGAATAGCCTCCTTGCCTAAAGAAGGATCTCCTTGGCTTGTTCCTTGGAAACCTCCCTTTATCGAAGTTGTTCCTTTAAGCCCCCAGTCTCATAGCTTAGAGCCGAAAGTTTGGTTAGATCGTTTTGTCTACCGAAAAGGAGAATCTCTGGAGCTAGCATGGATAAATGGGTATTCTTCTGTTGCTCGTACCTTAGTTTTAACCAAGTCTTCTGGTAAATTAATCGAGAAACGCTCTTTCGCCCCATCTTCTTCGCGAGTAAAAAAACTATCCTGGAACATTCTCCTGGAACCAGATGAATATATCCTTTTTTTCTTTGATCAACCACAGAACCGAGTTACTTTTTGGGTAAAACCAGAAAAAACTTTAGAGACGTCCTTTCTCCCTTCTATTTCAATGTCTAAGGAGGTTTTTTCTCCTCAAGAAGACATTTCTCTTTTGGTCTACTCACATCCCGAAAAAACTTGTTCTCTTCACTTGTTTTACTACGACCCTGAAGAAAAAAAAGAAATCCTTCTCGATGAGCAAGTACGACTTTGCCAAGAGGGGGAAGTGAAATTTTTCTTTCGTTTAAGCGAGCTTGGCCAGTATAGGGTAAAAGTGGGGGTTGCCGAAGCAAAATTCTCCATCCAGACCCCTTATTCTAAAAAATTTCAAAGCCAAGTTGTCCAAAAAAATTTTCAAAGAAAGGAAGAAATTCCTTTTTGGCTTTGTTCTAGTGATGTTGATAGATTAATTGTTTTTGAAGAAGACGGCCATATTGTAAAATCTACTTGGCACGCTCCCAGCAAAAAGCCTCAGTTGATGACTTTCCGCTCAGAAGGAAAAGGAAAACAAGCATCTCTATCTCAGTTTTCACTAGAAAATGGGGGAGAAGAACTTTCCTGGAGCTGGCGCTTTAATTCCCACTCTGAAGTTACTCTAGAAGCTCCTGTCAAAGTAAAGTCAAAAGAAGAATTTTATCTTGATTTAGAATGGAGAACTCATTTTACAAAAGAAAAAGAGCGTTTTCTCTTAGTCCGTGCTCTTGCGGGGAATCATCTTTGGTCTGTTGAGGCCCAAAGATCCAAACCTTCTCCTGTTCAGGTTCGAGCAGAAGCCCAATTACTCAAAGGACTCTATCACCAGTGGGCTCAAAAAATAGTTTTGCGAAAGTATGCCCAAGCTATGACGACGTGGGAAAATGGTCAATATTGGAGAGCAGCTCAACAATGCCAAGAAATACTCGATATATCTCCCTCTCATCAACCTAGCCGCAGACTTTTAGAAAAAGCTTTTCAAAAAGAAAAAGAAGCTTGGAAAAAAAATACTGAAGTAGGTGCGTTTCTACTGGAAAGACTTCAGAAGACAAAGATTGCTAAACCCCCTGAAATAGGGTTTGTAGAGTTTATAGATTATTTGGCTACTCAAACATCTGTTTATATTGAGCTAGACCCTTCCCTTGTTCCTGAGCTTTCTCAGACAAAAGTATCTTTGGAAAAAATGCCTGCTTTTTCAGATAGTTTTTCTATTCTGAGCTATGTTTTATTGAAGCTACGTCTGGTTTACAAAATAAAAGAAGGAACCTTCTTTATCACCCAAAGTAGCGACTCAAGTTCTTCTAATAATATAGAAGCTTCCTGGAAAAACTTAGACCAAGACTTGTTCTCTCTCTCTTCTAAATCTCTCTCTTCTCCCAATCTTTACTCTGTTGTATCTTGGAAAGATTGGCAATCATCTGCTCAAAAAGAAAAAATTTCTTTTCGCCTGCCAAATCCAGGAGTTTGGACGATCATTGTTTTAGCGGTTGAT
The DNA here is from genome assembly GCA_029260735.1 of Planctomycetota bacterium. GTDB lineage: Bacteria > Planctomycetota > Uabimicrobiia > Uabimicrobiales > Uabimicrobiaceae > JAJDCR01. The sequence continues at coordinate 132,416 of JAJDCR010000081.1, read as the reverse complement.
GAAAAAAATCAAGTTTACGAAACTCGTAAGCTGATTTGGGCGTATTAATGATGAAAGAACTACCTCCCAAAAAACCTTTATTCTCGACTCAAAGACTTCCCCGCTTGGGTTCAATAGACTCTTTAAAATCTCCTTTACAAGCTAGTTTCTCTTGTCAATGCGAGCAACAAATTGATATTCCTCAAGGGATAAAAGTAGGCTGGGTAAGATGCCTAAGTTGCAGTAAAATTCACAAAGTAGGTATTCCTCCTGAGTACATCCGCATGGCATGTACTTGTGGTAAAATATTAACCTCTCGAAAAGAATGCGCCGGACAAAAAGGACGTTGCCCCGGATGCCATAAAGTTTGGACTGTCCCTAGCCCCTTAAGCGAAGACAAAAAAACTCCCCTAAAATTTTCCTGCTTTTGCGGACAACTTCACATTGTCAAAGCGGATCGAGCAGAGGAAAAACTAACTTGTTTCCGCTGCCAAAAAGAAATAACGGTTCCTCCGAGTATTCAAATAATGGCGGAATTAGCCCAGGAAAAAGAAGAAAAGTGGGAACTGAGTAACCCCTATCTAAGACTAGATCCTTTTGCCACCTTACAAATCCCCCTCCACTTCTCTCTTTTAGAAATAAAAGAAGCCTGTCGCCAAATACAGTTTACCTACACCAGAGAAGAGCAAACATTCCAAGACGTTCAGCAAGCGAAAGATATTCTAGTTAAGGCACCGCAGAGAATGTGGTATGAAATTCTCTCTCCTCTTGCTTCTTCTTGGGCTCATCTGGGAAACGAAAAAATACTTCAAATCCACGATGAAGCGATTTTCTCCCACCAAAAAGCCATTCTGTGGGAGCAAAAAAAGATCTTCAAAAAAGCCGATAAGGCCTGGAAAAAATCTCTCCCTCTGTGGCTAAAGTTTATTCAAAACCCTCTTTTTTGGGAAATGGCCCAAAAACGACAGGAAGAGATTTTTGCCGGCAAAGCCAAAGAAAAAACTCTCCAAAAAATACGCTTCCGTCTCCTTGCGGATGTCGTTCTTTTCATCGGAACCCAGTTTCACCAACGGTACTTTTACCAAAGAGATAAAATCCGCGCCGAGTACCACCAGTCTATTCTAGAGCCCATCGTCCAGTATATCTGTGAAGTAGATCCCAACAACCAAGCCGCCCAAGAACTCTTCCAAGAAAACATCCGCAAAAAAATAGAAGAACTGCTTCTAAAAAAGCAATGGGCTAAAGCGATAAAAAAACTCAGCCAACTTCGAGAAGATATCTCCCTTGAGATAGATCTTTCTTTTCTGAAAGAGATGTACTCGCATGTGTATGAATTAATGCCGGGAGGAAAGATGAAGGATGAGTTGTTTGGGAAGATGCAGGAAATAACCTGAGATAAAGAAAAGTCAGATTAGGTTTTCTTGGAAACTAGGTTTTGCCCGGCGTAACGGACAACCACGAGGGTCCTTGCGAACGGCCCTCGTAGTTGTCCTTACATTACATCGCTGACCAAATTTACTTTGCGGCACTCCTTTTTCTTAAATTATATCGGGTTTTGAGTATTTCATCGAAAAAAATTTTGAATTTCTCCCTGAAATTCTTATAATATTTCAAATTACTGATTTTGCTTGGTATTTATTTATGAGGGAAAGGGAGATCATGAATCATAAAAAAGATCTATTCACAGCCATTCGTCAACTCACTATAAGTGGAATTAATCCGAAAATGAGAGAAAATGAACTTTGGGAAGAGTATGGAGTGATGCAAGCGCTGGTTGTTCTAGATTCTTCTGGTTTTACTCGGGTGACGCGCGAAAAAGGGATTCTTCATTTTTTAACTTGTATTGTCCAAATGCGCGATATCATTCGTCCTATTTTTCATGAGCATTCTTGTAATACGTATCGTTACGAGGCAGATAATATATATGCTGAATTCGATTCTCCTCGCCAGGCGTTGGAAGCGTCTTTGGAGGCAAACCGAGCTTTGAGGGAAAATGGACTGATGTTGATGGGAGACGAACCTTTTCAGGTTTGCATCGGAATTGGTTATGGCTTGGTTTTACGCTCGGGAACTTCCGATGGGTGTTTTGGAGATGAAATGAACTTAGCTTCTAAACTGGGAGAAGACACCGCCGAAGGAAGAGAGATTCTTCTAACCGAAGCCGCCTACGCTAAGCTCACCGAAGAACAACAAAAAATCTTCGAGAAAAAAGAAGCCCAAGTCTCCGGAGTAGACTTTCCCTATTATCTAACAAAAGGATAGGCGAGAAAACAAAAGTTTTCAAAATAGACTTTCACCTTATATAACAAAAAAAAGTTTTCCGGTATTGGTATTCAAAAGTTATAAAATGGAGGGCTCTAAAGGTTTCACAAATTTTGTGAAATTCTTTAGAGCCCTCCATTTTATATTTTATTGTGCTAGTTGAACAGCTTCGGTGAATTTATCCTCGCTTTCGGCCATTCGAACCCAGGCTTTGCCATAGAGTTTTTTTAGCATGGCAATAGTTTGCTCTGGGGTTTGTTGGGTGTTTTTTTGGTGACGTTCCCAAAATTGATTCCACCACATGGGTGGCTCAAATTTTTCTCCTTCGTATTCGGTAGGACGACCCGTTTCTCCTTCTGTGACTAAGCTACCTACGTAGTCAGCATTTTTGTAAACTTTGTCAATTTGCTGGCGGATCTCAAGAATATCTTTAGTGGAAACAACTCCGTTGCTTGTGGCTTTGTAGAATTGAACGGTAACTCGAACGGGAAAGCGGGAGTCTCTTTCTATTTCTAAGTTATCCACTTCTGTAAAAGGCCCTTCTACTCGTCCTGTCCCAATAACAGCTTCTTCGACATCACTATCTTCCTCTGCGGCCATTTCGACAGAGTCATAAAACTCATCTGTGGGCATATCTTCTAGATAGTATTTCTCTATTGCTTTGTGCTTAAGGGGGACTTGGATGAGAAGAACCATGTTTAAACCACTTTCGTCATTTGCTTTAACGACTGGTTGGGTGGAGTTGTTTTTTTCCAAGTTACTGGAAACTTCTTTTTTGAAGTCACTTAAACGTTGTCCTGTGAGAACAGCTCGCTCTCCCTTTTTATTATAGAACAAGCGTTGTCCCCAGGTGGGACCCGCGGGAAAACCATCTCGAACATTGTCGATAATCGTGGCACTGGTACCTTCTCGAGTAGCTAAAATAGTAAGCACTGCCGGATTTTCTTGGGAAGATTGGTAGTTAAAAATAACCGGGTTGAATTCGGCTTTTTCTCCTTTGGCAATGGGGAGAAAACAAGCTTGAGCGCTAACAAGAACATGGCTGTCACGAGCGGCTAAAAGAGATTTTTCTTTTCCTTTCCAACTGCTAGGTTGCGATAAGTAAGCTCGAAAATTATCTAGGTATTCTGTTAAGCTTACTTGATGAGCAGTCTCTCCTTTTTCGTTGCCAACCAAAAGAAAAAAGTCATTGGGAGACAAGTCCGCTGTTTTATCAGAAAAGTTAGGGTAGCGGATGACGGGCATACAGGTGAGTTGAAAACTCTCATCTTTTGGGTTCATTGTTTGTACTTGTATAGTTACATCACTAATGTTAGGCCCTACAGATGAGCCTTTATAGCGGCCAGTGTCTTCCCAAGTAACATTGACAATATTCATTCCATGGGCATTTACCAATGAAGTAGCTTTTGAATTATTTACCATGTCAGCGGTTTTTTCGATGACCTTCTGGTGTTCGTAGTAGTTTTGCATTTCTTGGTCTTGAGCAGTGATTTGACCTATGGCCAGGAAACCACACAAAAGAATGGGAAAGATTTTTTTCATGTTTACTCCGTTGTGAAAGTTTTATTTGAAATCCGGTACATTTTCGCGGAAAGTTTACGTTTTACTAAGTTAAGTTGCTTTAGAAGAAGAAAAGTTCCTAAAAAAAATATAATTTTGAAATATTTTAATGAAATTATTTCAAAATTCCCAAAAAATACTTGTACTTCTCCTCTCTAAGAGGTAATATATATAAAAATTAAATGCTATTTTGTGGGATATAGTGACTAGTTATAAAAGACGGAATATTTAAGAGTAAAAAAAAGGGTCTTTCTGGAGAAGGACAAAAACATTTTATCTTTCTGTAATTTTGCCTGTTTTTCTAGACTTAAGTCAAATAGAAAAAATAAATTTATTCGAAATATTTCACATTCACGAACAAGCAACTCACGATTCTACAAATGATGGAGTTTATTAGAAAGTAGGGGCTAATGAAAATAAATAAAATACTTCTTTGGGGAGCACTGCTGACATTGCTATTTTCTCCCAACAACTGGGCTTTGGTGACCTCTGATTTTTCAGGTTCCCATACCACTACTCCGGGAGTAACAGCTTTTGGAATCAACGTCGACGGGGTAGCCGATATTATCCTCAACGGGGCTACTCGTTGTTCAGGCTCTCTTATCTCTGACACCCATATTTTGACAGCGGCTCATTGTATCACAGATGATAATGGTAATATTGATATTACATCTGCAACTGCTAAGTTTGAATTAGTTGGTCCTAATGTCACTCTTAGCGTGGCCAATTTTTTTGCCCACCCTCTCTGGAACGGAAATGCTTTTGTGGGCAATGACTATGCCATTTTAGAGTTAATTTCTGCCGCTCCCGCTAATATTCCTCGATACGAACTTTTTCGTCAAACCGATGAACTCCTTCAGGATTCCGTTAAGGTTGGGTACGGAAACGCCGGTATCGGAACAACAGGAGCTATATCAGGAACCTCGGGAACAAAACGAGCAGGACTTAACCGCTATGAAGTGACCATGTTAGATTTAGCTTTTATCGGAGCAACTAGTATAGCCAACGCTATCAATGATGGGTTTATCCAAGCTCCTGATCGCCAACTGATTTATGACTTTGATAATGGAACAGAAGCAAACAACATTTTTTTTACCAGTAATCCTGTCTCGGCGGGTGATTTAGGGTTTGGAGTAGATGAAGTTGCTGCTGCTCCTGGAGATTCGGGAGGACCGACTTTCATTAACGGTCAAATCGCAGGAGTCACTTCTTATGGCTTTACGATTCCAGAAGCTGCCGGTGCGGACCTTGTTGCAGGAATTCAAACTAGTTTTGGTGAAGTCAGTGTTGACAGTAGAGTTTCTCAGGGATTAGATTTTATTGATAGTATAGTGTTCGCAAATGCAGTTATTCCAGAACCTAACTCTTTGGCACTTATGTTTCTGGCTATGATAGGTTTTCTTAGGTTTTCTAAAAAATAGAAACCTGTTATCTGAATTACGAATAAATAAAAAAAGAGCGATTTTTCGCTCTTTTTTTATTTGTGACACATCTCTTATCCCTACTCTCATTTCTCTCATTTCTCTCATTTCTCTCATTTCTCTCATTTCTCTCATTTCTCTCATTTCTCTCATTTCTCTCATTTCTCTCATTTCTCTCATTTCTCTCATTTCTCTCAATCTAACAAAGAACACCCCATCAACAAAAAATCTACCCAAGTCTCCTCTGTAAATCTTTTTCCTAAAGAGTTCTCATCCACTAAGTCCAAGATGAATTGCTCTATAATGTTCCTGCCTTTTTCCTCCTCTTCTCCTTCTTCAGAGAATTTTTTAGGGAGAACAATGTCTCCTCTATAGATAAATATCTCCCGGAGTAAACTTTGAAAAGAGAACAAACTTTCTTGAAATGAGTTATCTTTGGAGGGTCCAAAGTTAGGTAGTCCATAACCAAAAAAGATAACCTGTCCATCATAGCGGTAGTATATAGAAGAAAATTTCACTAATGGATAGGACGTTTCTGGGCTGTGATTTTCTTCTAAGGATTTAGCTATGGTCACGCCTATCTGGAGAACTTCTTTTAAAGACAAGCGAGAAACTAGTTCTAGAGAGAGAAATTCTCCTGGGCTAAAGGGCATACGTATACTTAAATACTCTCCTCGGACAATTTCTTCAATTGGCCAAACATTCTTGATGGAATGCCTTTGAGCTAGCTCTAGTTGATTCCAAATATTTTTAGGGATTTGGGAGGTAGGTGTTCGGGAAATGTAGAGTAGCTTTCTTTTCTCTTGAAACTGGACTAAAAAAACAACGCCTCCTAAGTTATCTTTGCGAAAAATATCAATAAAGCTATAGCGAAGAGTTAGAGTTTTATCAATAAATTGGGAGAGTGGGCGGCACTTAGAGCAAAAGAAATATCCCAGAGGTGAGGCAGAGAGGGGAGCTTCTTCAGGACAGAGAAAGCAAGGACGAGCTAGAGAGATGTCTTTATGTCCTGGAAACTCTTCTTTTCGTTTTGTGGTTTCACTCATCCTGCGATCTATGGGGTGGCTTACCTGAGTAGGGGGAGTCAAGCAGTTTGAGCTCTCTTCTTTGTCTTGGGATTCTTCTTGTTTTTTCGTGGCGAGGATTTTACTGTCCTCTTCTGCGCCTTGATTAGAAGAGTGATCGGGAGAATCCGTGACTCTATATCCTTTTGGATGAAGGAACTCAACTTTTAAGGTACTTTGTCCCAACTCTAAAATATCACCATCAGAAAGACCTTGTACGTCTTGAAGTACTGCGCCGTTGAGCTGTGTTCCCCATTTACTTCCCATGTCAATAATACAAAGTTGGTCTTTTTGTACTTGTAGTAAGCAATGGCTTTGAGATACTTTGGGATCGTTCAGTAATAGATGGCAACCTGGCAATCTTCCTATAACAACTGTATTTGTTGAACTGAAGGAAAAGTGCCATTTGTTTCCTTGCTCAGGGCCTCGACTCGCATGAAAAGCCACTTTATATTTCATGATAATTCCTGAGATACTGGCTGAGTAAAAACAGCCAAAGGAGAACCAGATACTCGGAAAAGGAAAAGAGTGCAAGAGTTTTTTCCAGGAACTTGCAAACGCTTTTCCCACCAAAGAGGTTCTCGGACGAACCCTTTTGACTTGACAGAAAGTTTTCCTGCTTCTCGCTTACGAAGTTCTTGCCGTACTTTCTTTTCCGAAAAAGGCATTACATGGCAAACGCGGTAGGGAGTTAGCCAAGGAGAGGAAACTACTTTCTCTCCGGTTAAATATCCTAAAGTAGGATCGATAGAAGCTAGCTCAAAGTTTGAAGCTAAAACATCTAATAATTTGGCTCGCAAAGCTGCTTTCTCGACTTGGTATAGGAAAGAGGAAATTTTTTCTTGGGGAAGAGTAGAAAAATTTTCAGAAGAAAGAGAAGCTTTCTGGGGAAGTAAAGTCGCTCGTCTTTTTGTGGTAGCTAAATCACCAAACCACAACATAATCTCTCGGCACTCTCCGCCTACGGAAATGACTTCAATTTCACAATCTAAATCCAGCTTTTCATAATCCAAAGCAGGAGATACCTTAACTCCTACATTAGGAGATTCTTTTAAAACTCTTTGGAGAGTAGCTATGCTCGGAACAGAGTCCTCTAAGCGTTTTACTCGTTTTCCTTGAATTCTTCTGGCGGGGTCCATAAAGTAAGCTTGGGCTCCCCTAGGAAACCAAAGGGTTGCATCAGAAACTAAGCAAAGCGCATTTTTTCCATAGACAGAGAGATTATGTTGGCAAAGCATTACTTTACTCAGCATTATGTCCATTACGGCCAAACTTTGGGCCTGAGCTAATCCTAAGGCATCTCCTCCCATTCCACAAGTAAGATCAACGACACTTGTGTATTCTTGGTATCTTTCTCCTACATGAAGGGATACTACCTCAGCACTCGCTTGTTCCAATCCCTCAGAGTCGAAGAGCATCTCCCTTGCTCGGGTAAATTTTCTCTGGGCTTTGCCCTGAAGGTGAACTTGGCGAGAAACAAGGGCAGCATAATCAGAAGAGATCTCCTTGCGTAAAATTCGAATTCGTTTTGCTAAGTCTTTTTCTTGGTGAGTTTTATCTAAGAGTTTTTGCCCTCTGGGGCTCATTAAAAAATGAATTTCTTTGGGGGTCATTTGGGGTCCACATCAAAAAGGTAAAGAAAACCATCGTGGGCAGCAACAAATATCTTATTTGAGAAAAGGATGGGACGGCTGACAACACCCCCTCCTAGAGATACTTGCCAAAGGCTTTTTCCTGTTTTAGAGTCTATGGCATGAAAATCTCCTGCTATACTGGCAACATATACTTTACCTTGATATTCTAAAGGAGATGCCGTAACTTTTCCTTTCAGACTCTTCTGCCAAACGAGAGAACCATTTTTTTTGTCTAAAGCGTAGATTTTTCGGTCATGGCTTCCAAAATAAACTTGCTTCTCATCTATAGTCGCTTGGGTACGGATTTTACCTTCACTTTGAAAAGACCACTTTAGGCGATTACTGTTGATATCAACAGCATAAAAACTATTATCGTCACTACCAAAATATATGGTTTCTTCCTCTATTGCAGGAATAGATCGAATAGCTCCTTTTACAGAAAAGACAGATTTTTTTTGAAGAAAAGGAATGGACTTATTTTGGACAGTTTGTAAACGATACAAGTTTCCATTATCATTTCCTATAAAAAGATCATTTTCATGGAAAATAGGAACAGAAAAGAAAGGTTTCCCTCGAAATTCAGAAAATTCCAAATAGTTTTGCTTCCCATTGTCTAGCGAAATCGCAAAAACTCCGTCTTCCGCTCCAAAAAATAGAGAGTCTTGGCTATAGCAAGCTCCGGGACCGATAATGCCTTTAGAAGAAACTTCAGCCATCCAATTCTCTGCTGGCCATGCTGTTATTCCATCTAGTAGCTTTAATGAATGATTTTTTCCCAAGAGCAAGAGCTTGTCTTTTTGCGGAATATAAAGAGGGAGTTTTTCTCCATAGTCTTTTCCTACTGGAATGACTCGGTAGTGTAATCTTTTCTCGTTTTCTCCCTGCTTAGAAGTGTGAATTTCATGTAAACTGCCATCTGTTGTAAGAGCTAGCAAACGATCGTCATTGGTCAAGCACATGTCTGCTTTAACAGTTAAACCTATTTGTTTTTCCCAAAGGGTTTTTGGCTGATTGTTATCCATAACAAAAGCAGAGATAAAATAGCTTTTATTAGGTCCTTGGTTGGTGATAAAGTATATATCTCCCAGTCTTTGGATAGGCCAAATACTTGACAAATCTGCTTGTCCTGGATTTATTTCAAGTTGCCATTTTTTTCCTACGGCATTGGAGCGATTTTGGAACTTTATGCTGTAATAGGATACATTTTTTTGCAAAACGAGAAGATTTTCTCCAAAGTTGGAAAACTGCATAAAAACAGAGCCATCGTTTTCCATAAGCAAGGGGCTTACTCCTGTTAAGGAGAATATAGCTTCTTTTTTGTTCGCTGGATTGACCCCGTATATTCCTAAATAAGAGTCGGTAGCCAAAGCAAGAATGCCAGAAGAAAGTGCTGCCGGTCCCTTCATTTTTCCAGGTAAGGATAGAGTGTGCACAAGTTCATATTGCTTTTTTTGGACGAGATAAAGATGAATTTTGGTATCATTTCCTTGGATCGTAAAAACAAATAAGTAAGGGGAGATAGCAATGGGGGGAGCAGCAAGAGTTCCTTTATAAGGAATCCGAAAAGCCAGTAGACCACTCTCTCTCTCATAGCCATAAATATAATTACGACAAGGTATATAGTTTATCTCTAAACGTTTATCAAAGGAAGGTGCGTACTTCGGTATATCGCCACTCAGGTAAGCGCCTTCTACTTTACCTTCTTCCACGTTTAGAATGTAGGTATGCCTATCTAAACATCCGACATAAATTTTTTTCTTATAGATCTTGGGCTGAGTAGATATTAGAGCAGGGAGAGGACTTTGCCAAATGCGCTTGCCACTTTGAACTTCTAAAAGAACTAAAGAATTTTCTAGTGAGTTTACCACTAAAACTTTGTCCACTAGAGTCATGTTGTGGTGTTCGCGAGGTCCTGCCAAAAAGAGAGGTGAAAATAGAAAGTCTTTTCCTATGTGTTCTACCCAAATGGTTTGTCCACTCTGGGGTTCTATGCAGTGCAAATAACCATGAATAACAGAGAAGAAATAACCACTGAGTTCTTTCTTCTCTGTTATTTCTTTTGGTTGCCCCAAGAGAAGTCTTTGATGAGTTATTTTTGGAGTATCTTTGATTGCTATGGGAGGAAGAGAGCTAGAAGGGTATAGATGGTAGTTGGCTAATTCTCGATTTTCTTTTACTTGTGCGATTTTTTTGCGGAATTTTTCTAGTTTATCCTGGTTGGCTGGGCTGGAAGGATGGCTTTGTAGTTCTGTTAAAGTATGAGAAGCCTCTTCTATGTTCTCCTTTTGTAGCCACTGCTCTATTTTTTGGTGGGCTTGAATAAATAGAGCTTCTTCTTTTTCTTTTTCTAAACCTTCCTGGATTTCTTTACGCAAAATGACAGCAAGTTCACTGTGACTGTTTTTGGAGTTTAATAGAATTAATTCCTCTACAAAACTTAATGCCTCTGGTAAACGTTCTTGTCGGTAAGCAATTTCGGCTTTGATGTAGAGAATTTGCTGAAGATACTCTTTTACGACGGAGCTGAGTTTTTTCCGAGGGTAGGTTTGTAAAAAAGCTCGGGATTTCTCTTCTGCTTCAACCCAATTTTTATTTCCGATTAAAGCCTCTAACGTTTTATAGTCGGATTTTGCTTTTCCTCGATCTAAGTAAACGACAAAAATTAAGCTAATGGAAATTAAAAAAAGACAAATAATTGCTGCCCAAGCTCCCGAGGAAAGATAAACTTTCTTTTCTTTTTTGGGAACCTGAATCATTTCTGTTAAATCACTTTGGGAAAAAAAATGTTCACTTTTCTGTAGAGGAGAAGCAATGTTTATACTATCTTCCTCTAGACGAGAAGGAGGGGGGGCTTGCGCTTCTTCCATTCGAGAAGGAGGGGGCACTTGCTTTTTTTTATATTTTATCCCTATGTTTCCTTCTGAACGAATTTTTCGCCACCGAACACTTTCAATATCTTCTTTCTCTAGATAAAGCAAAGTCTTTTCGCTTAGATTTTGGAATTCTTGAGAGGAAAGAGAGCTCTGATGTTCTTGTAATTTCTTCTTGGTTTCAAAGTCCAAAATTCCTTTAACTAGCAAAAGATCTGGCAGAGAAATAATTTGATTTTTCAAAAGAAAAATGGAGCGTTGAGTAATTAAGGTTGCTCGATAATTCGTTTCACTTACTGCCTCTGCTTTAATAGCTAGATTAGCGAGTAAGGCCCCTTCAAATCTTTCTTGAAAGAACTTTAAAAAGGATAGAGGTTTCTCCATGTTTTCAGAAATCGAACTGGGCTTGTCTTCTAAAACAGAAATTATATTTTTATGCTCTTTTTCTCTTTTGCAAATCTTGAGACACTCTTTTAAAGAATTTTTTGACATCAATTGATGGCGCAGAATTAATTTTTTAATAAAAGTATCTGGTAATTGAGTTTCTTGGTCCATTCTTTCCTCAGCTTTTTAGGAAATCCCTAAGTTTTTCTTCTTCTCTTGTCTTTTGCCACAATCCTGTCTAAAATTCGAAAGTAGAAGCTAGGGCAAACCCCTTTCATGAAATAAATTAGGCGGCTTTCAAAACCACAAAAAACGTGGAAGTGTTTTTTGAGAATGCCGTTAACAAATGCCTTAGCAACAACCTTGGCTGCTAAAGGTTCGATGCTACCAGAAAGAGCCTTAGTTTCGGGAAGGGCTTTTTTCCGTTCTTCTTCGAGCATAGGTGTCTCTGTATCGGGAGGATAAACGATAGTAACTCCTATACCTTCTTCCGCAGCTTCCATGCGGAGGCACTCTGCTAGGCCTTCCATTGCCGATTTCGTGGGAGTGTAAGAAGCATAGCCAATACCTCCGCTGTATGCTGCTACACTGGAGACTAAACCGATGTGAGGAGAAGAAGACTTTTTTAGGTAAGGCCAAGCTGTTTTGATGGCATACAAAACGGCAAGGTAGTTCACTTTCATAACCTCCTCCAGCTCTTCTATCGTATTGTCTTCCAATCGTCCATGGCAAGAAATCCCTGCGTTATTAATTAAGACATCGATGCCGCCTTGTTCTTCACCTATACTTTGAAGAACTTTCTCTAGCTCTTTTCGACATCCTACATCTACAGGAAAAATTTTAACGGAGGTATCTCCAAAACGTTCTTGAATGAGAGCTTTGGCTTCCTCTAACTTTTGTCGGCGGCGAGCCGCTAAAAAAAGACGAGATCCTTGCTCTGCAAAAAGCATAGCTATCTCAAGGCCAATGCCCGAAGAACCACCTGTAATAAAAACATTTTTACCAGAAAAGCGCGTTTTTTTTGCCATGAATCTCTCTTAAAAAGAATTGCCATGCCATTGCCATTTCGCAGCAATGACAAGGCGGAAGGTTTTATTCTGGATTCTGAATTCTGGATTCTGAATTCTTCCCCAAATACTTCTCTATCTCTTCCTCTAAAGCTTGAATCAAATGAGGACGCAGCTTATCAGGAGCAACAATTTCATCAATAGAGCCGACTTTACGTGCTCTTTCGATAGAGTGAGTTTGATCAAATTTTTGGGCTAAAGCAGACTGCTTTTCCATGTAAATATCTTGAAAAATGTTGTCAAAACTTTTCTGGGAAAAGCTCTTATCCTCCTGCAATTGTTTTTGAGCATGAATAACTCTTGGATCAGAGTAAGTATCATTGAGAACTTGTTTAGGGAAAACAACGGCAGCAGCAGGAGCCCCTCCTATAACAGAAGCAAATGTTCCTTCCACAGCAATGATACGCATGTTAGGATTCAGTGTGCGGGAAAAAACAACATAGGCTCCCCCATGATAGCGAGCAACGACTACGAATATGATAGGGCCTTGAAAATTCACTACAGCTCTACCTATTTCCGCTCCGTACTCTAGTTGACAATTTCGCAAGGACTCGGGAGAACCATCAAATCCAGAAAGATTAGCAATTACAACCATAGGAAGACTGTTGCTATAAGAGTTGATAGCTCGAGCGAGTTTTTTGGATGACTTAGGAAAAAGAGTTCCCCCACTCCAAGTTTCTGGGCCATCGTTGGCAATAGCTCCTAGGCGAGGAAGGGGACGACTTTCAATTCCTACCATACCAACGGATAATCCTCCTAATCGAGTTTCCCAGACGACGACTGTTTCGGCATCTTTCATGCCTTGCCAACGTTCGCATATGGAGAAATCTTGATCAACAATGGATTTCATAACTTGGCGGATATCAAAGGGTTTTTTTCTTTCGGAATTATGCTCTATGCTCAGAATATCCCCAATCGAGCTAAAGCCCACCTGCATTTCATCGTTATATGGAGTGGAACAAATGTTTCTTTGATGAGGATCCGTGGTCTTCTGGCGAAGAGGAAATTTTTCTCCGGGGGGAACATAGGTAACGTCGTAGTGTTGAAAGAGAATGTGGTATGCTTCGATGAGGTCTCGGCAACGAATCTGAGCTTCTCCATTGGGGCCCATGATATGCTCTACTCCACCAATACCAATATTATCTCTAGCAGAGACACTACCGGAAAAATCCAAAGCTTTTTTTCCGGTAAGAAGCATGGATGCTTGGTCTGTCATAATGAGAAGCCCTTTTGTATGCATAAGCATAGTTGCTTCCGCATTCCAATAAGATTGAGCTCCTACATTAGTCCCTGCGACAATGATGTTGATTTCTCCGCCCTTTTGAGTAAACTCGATAATGCGTCTTAAAGTTTGAGCTGTCCAGTCTAAGTTCTCGGTTCCGCTTACCATATCAATGCGAGCTCCGGCGGAGATGGGGATCCACTCGACAGGTACGCTCAGCTCTTCTGCTAAATCTAAAGCAGCAATTATACGACGACACTCTTCTTCTGCTAAGGCCCCCATGTCTGTAGTGGGATCACCTAATATAAGCACACGTTTTAAACCATAGCTATGGGCGCGAGAGATATTTGTGATAATCCCAAAAATAATGTTGCAAGTATTTTGTCCATAAGGGCGCCGATGAACAGAAATGGTTTGATAGGTCTTTTTCTCCTCGTTGTACTCCAGATCATACTCTTCAAACTCTCCACGAGGAAAGGTTTTGCTCGTTTTATCTTGAGGGCTATAGTGGCTACTTGTTCTTGTGATCATTTGGATTACTTCGTAAGGGTAGACCACTCCTCTTTGGCGCGAGCGAACAACTTTAGCAACATATTTGTTCATCGACCGGATAGATTTCTCGGAAGGGGTTTGTCCTCGAAGAGAAAATTGATGACCAGAAACGTTTTCAAAGGCCATTTCAATTTCACGAGAAGCTTTTTTAGGGGAAGAAGATCGGCTATAGATAACCACCTTTTCTAATCCTAATCCTAAGGCTCGATGAGAGAATTGAGACGAATACTCTTTGATTTGTTTTAGGTTGACTTTTAAAAGTGAGCGGATATGGACAATGATACGATTCCAGTGCAGACGATTTTTGCCTTTAGCCTGCTGGGAACGCATTGCTCCTATCGCTTCAGAAAAAGCATGTTCAAAGGAAAAAATCCGGCGAATGTTTCCATCTTCTTGGAGTTCTATGGAGGAGTCAGAAACTTCTGCTAAAACAAAAAGACGTTGGTCTTTTGGGTTCTCTTTGCTTTTCAGAAGAACAGTGTAAACAGATTCCCCTCGGTAAACGATTTCTAAATCGAATTGAGATAGGCGATAAATCCTTAATTCTCGGTAAAAGAGAGGGTTGAAAGAAGCTCGGGTAGAGTCTTGAATCCATTTTCCTTTTGATTTTTTATTCGGTTTCTTATTCGATTTTTCGTCCGATTTTTCGCTTGATTTTGTTTCAGAGGGGATCAAAGTGCGATAATTGAAGAAAAAGTTATCGTAGCTAAAACCACAGCACAACCATTTTATCTTGGCTTGGCAAAAAGGAAGGCTTTCGATTAAGTCTGATTCCGCAGGCAGATTAATTTGACCAGGGAATGCACTTAGGAAAATAATTTCCGGCGGAGCTGTCCAGCTTTCTTTTTCCACATACTGAAGAATGAGTTTAGCCTCTTTTTTATAGTTATCTTTGTCTAGGACAGCGACTAGAGTGGAGAACGTATGTTGAGAGGTGTTGCTCTCGGGTTCGTCGGGCTTCCCTATACTCACCAATTGGTAAAGAGACAATCGACCTAGTCTGATGACTTCGCCCTTTTCGACTTTGCGGTCTCGAACAAACCTTTTCCCTAGAAGCTCCAGCGCTAAAGTGCTTTTCTTGGTTTCACGTTGCTGGGCGATCGAAATAAGAGGAGATATTATATAAGAAGCGGCATCAATGATTTTTTGGAGAAACTCATATCGGTTTTCTGTGCTATCTGCTAGATTAGATCGAAAAGGCTCCGATCGAATATGAGGTTCCACTCTCCAAATTTCTCGAAGGAGTTGTTCGCGGCTTTCCACACTGTTGTCTAACTCACTGATTAGGTGAATCACTTTTTCGACCTTAGCGCTATTTTCTTCTCGCATTTTTCGTAAATAAATTCGATCAAAAAGATAGTAGCGGGCATGGATTGCGGCATCTGCAAGAGAAGGGTTATCTGCTTGAGAAAGACCACTGATCTCATCTAAGAGATCTGCGGCTGAATTGTTAATCAGGTTGTCTACCTGGATATGCTTAGCTTCTTCTTTGGTAACAGCGGTTGCCCAAACAAGGATCTCTTTGAGTAGTTGCTGCTTTCTCTTCAAGTTCATATTAGATTTATAGATCCGAAAAATAATTCGGTTTGTTCCTTCTTCTTTGTCTGCTTGGTAGTGAGAGTATTTTTTGGTTGCTCTCTCTAAATAGCTTAAAAACCTTTCAGGAAGTCCCTTTTCTCTATCCTTGATCCTTTTGAAGTAATGCATAAGTAAATCTTGGTAGTGAATAGTTCTGTTGCTGTTCTCTGTGCTTAATTTTTCGGAAGAGAAAAGGCTCTCTATGGCAACAAATATTTCCATTGCTGCAATAAGTGTATCCTCTAAGGCTGCATCAAAACGTGGGTGCTTTTCTGTAAAGGAAATCATTTTAGAGAATAGCTTGGATGGGTCATCGCTAAAGTCATAGCCAAGAAAAATAGCGAGAAACTCTCGTCGCATGTTCTGCCAGTTCTGAACAACTTTATCTGCTTGAGTTCGGTTTTGAGGAGTAGACTCAAGGGTCGCAAAAAAGATTCTCTCATGAACCTCTTCTTCCTCTTCTTTTTCTTCTTTTTTCTCCTCTAAATCAATTAAGGCATGGCCTGCAGAAACTTGCTCCCCTTCTCTAACTAAGATGTTTTTCACAACACCGCCCTCAGGAGCTCCTATGGCCATTTCCATTTTCATAGCTTCTAGAGTGAGTAAAAGATCACCTTTCTGGACTTCTTCTCCCGGGCTAACTGCAATAGATGTGACCATAGCAGGGGAAGGAGATTTTATGACTCCTCCAAAATCTACCTCTAGAGGATAGGGAACCCCATCTACCTCATAGAGAAGAATATCTCCTCGCTCGACAATCTGGATAGTGTAACGTTTTCCATGATAACTGAAAATTCTTTCTGGATTACGCCACAAATAACTGACTGCAAATATTTTTCCATCAACATTAATATGGAAAATATTTTCTCCCATAGCTTTAACTACAAAGTGATAGCTGTGTCCATGAAGATTTATGTCAAGCTCATATCCTTTGGCTATAGATAAGTCTTTGAAGCGTCCAGCCACTCCAAATTGCTGTTTAAAGTTAGCCATTTCTTCTTGGATATGGTGGTTATATTGCTCTATGGCATGAGAGATTAGAACGATATCCCAAAGTGGTTGTTGGCTGCGGTTGGGACGTGTTTCTAAAAAATCCTCGACAAATCTAGTCGAAAAATTTTCTTCTTGGAATTCAGGTGTTCTGAGTAATTCTAGTAAAAAAGCTCGGTTTGTTGTCCCACCTTCAATTTTAATCTTCAAAGATTCTAAAGCTCTTTGCAAGCGAGCGATAGCTTCTGGACGAGTGGGAGCAGAACAAATGATTTTGGCAATCATGGAATCAAATTCTGAGGGAATAGTGCTACCTTGCTCTATACTGGAGTCTACTCGAATGCCTGGGCCCGCAGGGGTTTGCCAAAAAGAGACTAGTCCAGGAGAAGGAACAAAATCTTTATCAGGGTCTTCTGCATTTAAACGAGCCTCTATGACAGATCCAAAAGGATTTCCAGGAGGAGGAAGATCTTTTCCCATGGCAATTAAAATTTGTCGCTTGATAAAGTCTACTCGAAACAGTTCCTCTGTGATAGGATGTTCTACTTGTAATCGAGTATTTACTTCCATAAAATAAAACTCGTTTCTTTCTACATCAAACAGATATTCGACTGTACCAGCGCTTTCGTATTGAGCTGCCTTCAGTAGTCTTGCGGCCGAAGACTCGATTTCCGCAATTTTTTCAGGAGCCAAGTACCCTGGAGGGGTTTCTTCTATGATTTTTTGATTACGACGTTGTAAAGAACAATCGCGAACTCCAAATGTTTGGACATTTCCTTGTCGATCTACTAATACTTGAACTTCTACGTGCCGACCTACTCTAACCATTCTTTCAATAAAAAGGTCTTCATCCCCAGCGACACTTAGTGTTTCTTTACGAGCGGATTCGTATTGTCTTTCGAGATCTTCTTCCTTTTCTACTCCCCGAATTCCTCTTCCTCCTCCTGTATTTGCAGCTTTAACAATGACAGGATAGCCAATTTTTTGGGCAATCTCGCGAGCATGACTGCCCCCTTGGACAGTTCCTTCACTCCAGGGCAAGATAGGGACTTTACTACGGGCTGCCAAATTCTTCGCCGATATTTTATTTCCGAGAAGCGCCATTGCAGTTGCCGATGGGCCGAGGAAAACGATTTGGGCATCTTCGATCATTTTGGTAAAAATGTAATCTTCGGAAAGGAATCCCCACCCTGGCCAAACCGCTTCACAGCGAGAATCTTGGAGAGATTCTAACATAAGAGCACGATTTAAATAGGCGCTTCCTTGAGTTTTAGAAAACTCTTTGAAGATAGATAAAGGGTAAGCCTCATCAGCTTCTTTTACATAAAAAGCTTCTTTGTCTACTTCTAAATAAAAAACAACTGTAATTAAGTTTGTTTTATGAAGTAAGTTAAACTCTTTGACCCCTCGAATAAAGCGTACAGCAGCTTCTCCTCTATTGACGATTCCAACCCGAGCGGTCGCAGTCAAAGTTTTCCGTTTTTCTGGAGGAGTTTGGGGAGACAAGTTATTTTCTGTCATAGTTACCTTTGCTAAATTTTGAGTATGTGCTAAAATAGTTTCTAAATAAATTAATTAATAGAGCAATTCTTCCGGTATTTTAAGAAAAAATCATCGTTTTTCAAACTTTATTCGAAAGAAATGAACCTTACATGGATCACAATATTGTAAAACTGCATTTTCAAGAGGCTCAACAAGTCCTAGATCAGTTCATCCAAAAAACAGAAAACTTTGATCGTATTGTCCAAGCAGGTAAAGTTTTTGTAGAAGCTCTCAATAAAGGAAATAAAATTATCAGTTGCGGAAATGGAGGCTCCATGTCTGATGCTATGCATTTTGCTGAAGAGCTTACCGGACGCTACCGCGAGAACCGTCCTTCCTTGCCTGCTTTAGCTATTTCTGACCCGTCTTATTTGTCTTGTGCCGCGAATGATTATGGTTATGAGCAAGTCTTTTCTCGCTTTATTGAAGGTGTCGGAACTCAAGGAGATGTTCTTTTAGCCATTAGCACAAGTGGAAATTCAGAAAATATTGTCCAAGCAGCTCAGTGTGCTCATCATAAAGGAATGATGGTTGTAGGGTTAACAGGTAAATCAGGAGGTAAGCTAGCTTCTGTTTGCGATGTGGAAATACGAGCTCCTCAATCACCCTACGCTGACCGTGTCCAGGAGATTCACATCAAAGTTATCCACTCTTTAATCGATTTTATTGAACAAAAATGTTTTCCGAGATAGAATTTGATGAACCGCAAGACTATTCATATATGCTTGTTTTTTTTGTTCGTTGTTCTGGGATGTTGGAGAAAAGAATCAATCCATCATATTCCCCAAGATCAAAGTAAACAATTTATTCTTTTTTTATCTTCTAATTTGTATCGAGATGAATCCTATTCTGTCCAAGCAAACCCTTTTTTGGTTTTTGCTATGCATCCTGATGGGAGAAGTTTACAAGATTTATCTTGTTGTTGGAAGGATGATTTTGTTTTCCATGCTTGGATTTCTCAGGAAAAAGGCTTTATTGTTTTGCGTCAGAAAGAAACAAATAATCTATATTTAACTCAGCCTCCTTTTGAAGATAAGCTTCTTCTGGGAATATTTTCACCTTTACCCAAAGATTTTTCAAGTAGTTCGGATGGTAAGTATCTTTTTTTTATTCATCCCTTTGAGAAAACTTTGATTCAAAAAAATATTGCTTCACAAACTAAAATGTCTGTCTTAGATCCAGGTTCCTGCTCTCGTCCTCAATGTTCCCCTAATCACAAATGGGTCTGCTTTTTTAAAGACAGGCTGGATCAGAAAGACCTCTACGTTTATTCCATTGCGCAGAAAAAAAAATATCGCCTTGCAGAAAATGTCCAGGCGGCGAGTTGGGGACCGAAGAGCAAATTGGTTTTTGACTCTCAAGGAAAAATTTACCAAGTTTCTTTAGTTTCTTTAAGCAAGAGAGTTCCTCAAAAACTAGGCCTAGGTATTTTTGCGAAAATTTCTCCCAATGGCAAATACTTGGCTTTCCTACAGGAGAATGAAGGGGGGACTGATTTGGTTGTGCAAACTCATGAGGAAGGGGAAGAAGTTTATCGTTTCTCTTCCCGGCAATACAAATGGCAACCAAGGATGACTCCAGATGTTATTTCTTGGTCACCAGGAAGCCATGAAATTATTTTTATTGCCGAAGAATTGGGAGAAGAAGAGCTTGATGGGCAATGGAGTTTTCAACTAAGTAAAAGCCATGCCTTGATTAAAGTCAACTTGGAAAATGAAGTTCATTTCTTCCTTAGAACAGAGTATCGTGAATCTATTTTTGCTCTGAGCTGGCTTAGAAATAACCCCTGGTAAAATTTTAATAGGAACACGCCTAACTATGACTGGATATTATTTTTATTGAAAAATGGAAGATAATTTGTTAGATTAAAATAACATTTTGAAATTTTTAAACAAAACATAAGGGTATATTAATATGTTTAAATTTTTATTCTGCCTACTACTATTTTTAAATATCACAACAGTTTTTGGTTATACTATAAGTCTGGACTCTATTTCTGTAGTTTTTCCAAGACATCCAAATGCTATCATTGAAGATTTTGAAGATGCAAATTATGTTACTGGTTTAAGTTCACCAAATGTTATTCCTAACTCATCGCCGGGTAATGTATGGGATGGAAATAGTGCAGCAGCACAGTTAGCAGGAGGAATTTTTAACATTACTCTTCCAAATGTTCGGATTTTTTCCATAGGAATTGGAGATAATGATAGTGGTGGTGAAACTGTAGTAATTAATGAATCGGTAATCTTAAATCCAAATGGTCTTCCTAATTTTACAACCAGTGGAGCAGGAATAGTCTATTACATGAATATTTTTGCGGAAAATGGAGATGCTGATATTACCTCTATTCGTTTTACTGGTTCAACCTTGGGATTTGATCATATTGAAATAGTACAAACAAGTAGTAGTGTGCCCGAGCCATCAACTCTTTCTCTTATTTTTCTTGCCCTTGCTACTCCATTTTTGATGAACCGATTTCGTCAAAAGTAAAGGTTTGTTTTGAATTTGGGAAAAAAATTTTGAGCCATGCTTAACTCCGAGCACTTAATTGTCATTCTTGGCTTCGCCAGAATGACAATACGGAAGTTTTATTCAATATTAGCCGAAATAGATTGGCCGAAAATAGTGATTAAATCTGAATCCTAAATTTTGAGCCTTTTTTTAAGTTCTCTATTGGCATTGGAACCTAGATTCTTGACTTGAACTTGTAAACCTAGCCGCCATCTCTAAAACAACTCCGCAGTAGTATGTTTTATCCTTTCTAATACCGCAGAATAATAGTTGGGGTATTTATATCTCTTCCAATCGCTTGCAGACCCTTGCAAAAATCTCGCTTGTTTGTTCTAATGAGTTACCTTATATTTTGTAGAATTTCTTTATTTTCATTTCATAATTGAAAATTCTACTTTTTCTCTCTTTTATTTCACCACAAACTATCTTTGCAAAATAAAACAGGACAATGCTGAGGTATATATTTTAATAGAGAAGGATTCAGTTATGTGGCAAAAGAACGTTTTTTTTTTCTATATTATTATGAACATGCTATTATTGTCCCCTGTTGTTTTTTCTCAAGACTCGACTATTGAAGAGCTTCTTGAAAATGCGATGAATGAAGCGGAATTGAATCCTAGTTATCAAAACTATTGGAAAATGGCGACTCTCGCAGATAATCATAATAAAAATAAACTGGCGGAAAAGTACTATAAAGCTTGTTTAGAGTACAAGGATAGTTTGGAGATATATAAAAAATTACCTCCTATTTTAGAGGCACTTGGGAAAGACAAGGAAGCCTGGAAATATCGCGTAGAGAGAGTTCGGCGAGAACTTCCTCTTCGCCGAGACCTTTCTTTTCAGAAAGAAGTAGAGGCTGGGGTTAAAACTCGAGAGGAACTCAAGAGTTTTCTCTTAGAAGAGCTCGAAAAAGAAATGTCGCCAGAAACTGTTAGTTCCTTAAAAGATACTCTTGTTGCCTTTAAACTAATCCCTGAGTCTCTAGATTTAAAGAGTTTTTATACAAAGCTATTGACCGAGCAAATTGGGGGGTTTTATAATCCCGAAAGTAAACGACTGTATCTTATCTCCCAGGCAAAGAAAAAAAGTCTTTGGTCTCGGCTTTTTAAAAGTAGGAGAGATGATGCTGAAGATAGAATGGTTTTGGCTCATGAAATGACTCATGCCCTTCAAGATCAACACTTTGATTTGCTTAGTCTCCAAAAAGCTCAGTCCAGTAATGATGATAAATCTTTAGCCTTAACTTCTCTTATTGAGGGGGATGCTACTTTGCTAATGCTGGAGTATAGTGGAGGAAAACTTTCTGCAGAGGATTTGCCTGCCTACCGAATGGCTTTTGGATTACTCTCTTTTTTAAGTCCCTACATAGGGGGAAAAGAACTCGCGGCGGCTCCTATGATTATTAGAGAAAGCTTACTTTTCCCCTACCAAGAGGGATTTTTCTTTTGTTTGTCTATTCGTCAAAGTAACTCTTGGGAAAATATTGATCGGGCTTACCAAAATCTTCCTGCTTCAACAGAGCATATATTACATCCTAAAAAATATTTAGAAGGAAATGATCCTCCCCTTGATTTTGCTTGGCCAGATCTTTCTCTTTTCTTAAGCAAAGAATGGCAAGCATCTTCTTGTAATGTTATGGGGGAACTGGGATGTCGGATTTTTCTGGCGGAGAAAAAAGTACCTCGTCACAAGAATGCTGCCCAGGGGTGGGGAGGAGATCGCTACACTGTTTATCGTAATCCAAAGGGAGAACTCGCTCTTATTTGGTTAAGTGTCTGGGACAGCGAGAAAGATGCCGATGAATTTAAGAAAGGATATGAGTATCTGATCACTCAAAAATCTCTTTCTGATAAAAGCTTTTCTCGAACTCATCTTGTTCGATGGGGAAACCGTATTCTTGTAGTAGAAGGTTTTTCAGAGGGGATGCTTTCGCCTATCGTAAAAGAGATGGAAAAAGTTACTTTTATGCCACCAGAAAAATAGTTGCGAAAGAGTTGAGAGTAGCGTAAGATTAAAACAGAAATATGATGCATTTAGGATCTGAAATGGAAAAGCAATAGTTTCATTTTAGACCCTTTAAACGGAAGTGACGAGCTATGTTAAACAATCCTACAAAAATGGAAGGCAGTCAAAGGGCTTCAGAGAATCTCTCTGTAAAGAAATCTTCTTTGACTCAATCCCCCCATAAGATCCAAGTGAAACCCGTCGATACATCAAGGGATGGTCGCCAATCCATTCCTGAAGAACTTCTTGTCAATAATGAAGAGTATGTTGATTTTATCTACAGGGTAGTTACAGAAGCTCATGTCTTTACTTTGGACTGCGATAGTATCGTTCGTAAAATAAAGCAAATGGAAAATCCTAATGAACGTTTACAACTGCTCCATCGTAAGCTTGAAGAGGGGGAGTTTTTGGGGAAAATAGAAAGGCAGCTTATCACTTTGAGCCCTAGCTATCTAGAGTTCTATCTTAATGAGCCTGCTCATCGTTCTCTTCTTGATGAAAATATGTTTGAGAGTATTGCCTTCAGTTATGCGCCGCGTAAAGCAGCTCTTTTTAATGTAAATAACCTGGGGAAAAAATTAGCTTTAGGAAAAGATGGAAATCGCCTTGATCCCTACAAAAAAGAAGATGCAAAAGAGATCATCGAAAATTCACGTCAGCGTGCCTACGAGCTTGTTGATATAGCTCATAAATGGAAAAAACAGTTTAACTTGTATATCTCCATGTTCACAGGACATCCATACCAGGATTTACCTCCCATTACTCCCGAGGACACTTGCGAAGAGCTACTCTATCATAAAGATAAACTCCCCCCAGAAAGTCGTATTATTTTAAGCGACACTGTAGGGTGCGCTGATAATCCCGAAAAAATGCATTCCTTTGTTCAAAAAATAGCCCAGACTATCTCGGAACATAAAATTCCTAACCCGATTGGATTACATCTTCACACAAGTTCCCAAGATATGGGAAAGCTACTGGAGATTTTTGTTGCAAGTATGGAGCCTTTTCGGGGAAAAAGAGAAGAAATCTTTTTTGATATAGGTATGGGAGCAGGTGGTTGTCCCTATGCTCCCAACGTTATGCCCAACTTTCCTTTGATTGCTCTTATCGAAATCGAAAAGAAGCTTTCTTCGACAACTTTACCAATAGACCTTCAGATAAATAAAGACTATGATACTATTTACAAACTTTATCGTGAAGCTCAAAAAGTGTTTCGTATTATTTGCTAAAAACAAAAAACTTCAATGATTTTTGAATTGTGATATAATCCGAGCAAGTTCCCTCTTAATCACAAAAAAAGTTTTTTTGGTTTTTTTGAAAGATGTTATCAAGATGAGATTATGCTTTGTTTTTATTGTTTTCTGTGCACATTTTTGGGGGCTTTCTCCTTGCCAAAGCCAAGTGGTTATATACAATTACTCTCCCCATCGTCTGGATATTTCTAAAAATTCAGGAGAAGTTTTAAAACGAGCCCTTTTACCCAAGCATTATTTTGCTTTATCAGAAAGCTCTTCTGGTCGGATTAAACTTCGTGTTGAAAGCTACTCTGGCCATACTGCCGAGATTCTAACTTCTTTTCAGGTAAACAGTTTTTCTCCTATTCTTATTATGGACGAGCTTAAGGGAAAGCAACGTTCTCATCTTGTTTTAGAAGTAGAGAGAGACTCTTTTAATTCTCTATTGACTCTTAATAACCAAAAAATTACCCCTCAGGATCTTCAGCAATTAGATTCGGCTTGGTATTGGCTTAAATCAGGAGAAGAAGAGAAAGTTTTCTTGCTTGAGGAAGAGGAGTCCGTTTTTATTAAAGTTGGGCCAGGAAAAATTCAATTGTTCAGCTCCCAAAGTCCTGCTCTTAATAATTTAGGGGTATTTTATTTAACCCCCAAAGATGGAGCAAAAACTAAAAAACTATCTTCCTATTCTCGGATTTGGCAAAATTCTTTTGTGTTGAAAGCAAGTGTTAGCCAAAAAGGCTATCTTTACATTCTTGAATTTCCTTCACAGAAACAAAGAATCGCATTTTTTATTGATGAAAACTTTTCTGATTTGGATAAATTTATCGATTATGTGGTTCCCTGGACTCTTTTTGGACAAAAAGATCTGTATTATGCAGATAAAACAACTTCTAAAAATTGGAAGTTTGAATCTAAATACGGGTACTTTGAGCTAGAGTATGTTGGGGACGAACATTTTTTTTGGAAACGAGCATATTCTCAACAAGTTGTCACCGATGACCTTTCTGGTAGCGAAAAATATCACATTTGGAGATTGAATAACAAGGATAAAAAAGCATTAAGAACAGGTTCCCAGTCTATCTCTATTTCTAAAAGTGATGGCTCTCTCCTTGTGGATGGAAAAGTTTCTCCTTCTTTTCGAGCCAAGGTGAAAAAATTAAGAGAAGGTTTGCATACGATTGAAATATATCTTTATAAGAAAATTATTGTTTCGAGTTTAAACAAATAAAAGGCAAATAATGAGTGATAATATTACGATCAAAAAACAATACATTTACAGCAGTTTCGGCAGAAGTGGCTATCAAAGTATTGGACCAGGACTGACAAACCAAGAGATTCAGAAACTACAGAGAATCTCGACTGACTTTGGCCAGTATCCTCTAAAAGAGCTCAACTTGAATGCTTCTAGCTTTGCCTTTATTTCGGATCTGGGACAGTATATGTTTCATCGTGTTTTTACTAGAGAGAATGATGACCGAGGGCGAAAAGGAGTGCTTTGCCATTATATCGTTTTACTTTCCTCAGAAGAACTATCTTCTTTGCCTGGAAGTCCTTTTCCTATTTTAGAAGCTATTGCAGAGCACGGAAAAAAAGCAGCAAGTTACCAAACCCCGAGCTTGGAAAGTACGATTGAAATTGCGATTTCGGAACCATCAACAAGTAGTAAGGAAGAATTAGCTCCTCCCTTACTATTTGCTATTGAAAACCTACTTTCGGATAAAAAAGTTATTCTGCAAAACTTTCCTGATCCTAAACAAAGTATACAACAGATTTTTCAAGTTTTTCCTTCTTCTGTTCGAAGTGACCTATCTTTTCAATTGGACAGTTGCGGAGAAAAAGATCTTCTCTTTCAACTGATGACTTTCCATAAATCTGTTTTGAGTAAGATTCTCACTCGTTTTCCGGAAAATGAGTTGAATTATGATAAGGAATTTCCTCCTCCTAGTAAGGTTTTTACAAAACTACTTATAGATAAAGATTTTGGCTCCAGTTTAGCTAAAAATTTAGAAGATTTTGCTCAAAAAATAGATGTGTTTTTGACTTTAAAAAGCATTGAAGACGTGTCCATTCTTTTTTTCGTCAAGAAAAACAAAAAAATCAAAGATGAAGAGGAATTGAAGTTAACTTTGCGAGCTTTAGAGAGCTTGAAACCCTCTGCTCATATAAGTGACTACATTCTTTTGATTTTGACAAAAGCTTTTATTGATCAAGAAAAAGAAAATCTAGAAACTTTAAAGAATACTTTTTCTTTGTTAGCAGAATTCTCTCACCTTTCTTTTCTGCAAGAGATGTTGGAGTATTTACTTAACGAAAAGGATCTTGCGCCCAAAACAAAAAAAGTGCTTTTGGTCCAACTTTATTTTTTATCATCTAGATTTTCTGACCTAATTCCTCTCTTGAATGAAGTTGTTAAAAAGCTCGAATCAGAAGCCGGCCAAGAAAGCTATCGTAAAGAAATGATCAGCGAGGCTATCAAAAAGATGAAGTGGCAAGAGAGAAATAAATTCTTTTCTAAAGTAATTAAAACAACAAATGACCATACTTTTAAACGCGATATTTTGTTACTTTGTGAAGACGATTTTTTTGTTTTTCTTTTTTTTGAGGCCTATGGAATTGATAGTTTATCTTCCCTTTTTCATATGCAACAAAATAGCAATCTTTCGGCAGAGAAAACTTTAGCTCGTCGACTTCTTCATAAAATAAAAAATAATCGTTCCTTGAAGAAAGAATTTCTTACTTTTCTCCAGGGAGAATCTAACTCTGAGGGCAATGCAAAAGAAAAAAGCAGCATAGGGTCGTCTATCACAAGTCGTTTTTTTATGAAAAGCTTTAAAAATAAAAAATTTGTAGGGGCCTTTATTTTAGGAATTTTTCTCCTAACTTTTTTTCTTTTTCAGAGCGATAAAGCAGCCCCTCTTTTTTCCCCAGAAGAAATTTTGATATCCCAGGAAAACCACAAGCTTTTTCTTTGTTTAGATACTCCATCTAAAGGCTTAAAGCTTTTTCCTATCGACATTACGCCAAAGAAACTCAAAAAGATCAAAGGAAAAAAAATTACTCCTCCTAAAAATCTTAAGCAAAGATCTCCTCAATTTTTGGGAAAACTGGGTAACGAAAGTATCTATAAAGTCTTTTCCCATTTTCCCGAGGGTTGGATTTTACAAAGAGGAGATCATTATTATTCGGTATCTGATCAAAACCTAACCCCAATAGTGCATATGGTTAAGGAAACTAAGTCCCATGAATAGAAGAAGACAACAAGTACTGAAACATAATTTTCATTTTAAGGTCGCCTTAATGGGGATGCGTACTAGTGGCAAAACAGTCTATTTATCTGTTTTTAATAGCCATCTTCAGGCCAAACAAGAAAACTTTAAAAACTTTCCTTGGATCTATGAAAGTGACTTTATTAAAGCTCGAAGATTCCGAGATATATATGAAGTACTTTCTGGACCTGACCCCATATTTCCTCCTCCCAGTACTCACTCTTCAGTGGACTTAGATTTTTGTTTAACCTCACTGAATCACAAGATCAAAGCGAACATATCTATTAAGGATGTCGGGGGCGAAAACTTTAACGAATATATAGAGAATCCTTCTCTTGATGAAAGCTCTCCTCTTAGCCAAGAGATCCAAAGTATCGTTAAAAATACCCATGCTGCCCTTTTCCTTCTGGATACAGAATATTTAGAGGGAATGTATGATGACCAAGATGGGAGGCTATATGATAGCCAAGTGGTGGATCATATTAGTCGCCTAATTGAACTCTTGAGTAAATTTGCCGATACAAACCAAAAATGCCGTAAACCCATTGCCATTGTTATTACGAAGGCAGACTTGGTAAACCAAAAAAATCCCGTTCGTTACTTAAGTGATAAAGGCCTTTACACTGTAGTAAAATATGTTAAAGAAAAATTTCACTACCATGATTTTTTTATGGTTTCCTCCACAGGAAGTCCTTATAAAAAAGTGGATGGGGTCAAAGTCCCTCCGACTCCTTTAAATCCTATGCACTTAGAAAAACCCATTCAGTTTGTTTCCGAGCGACTTTTTCCTTCGTCTATTCAACTACAGATTCTTTTTTATAAAACAAGAAAAATTATCTACTCTCTAAGTGCCATTTTTTTAATTACATTTTGCACGTGGTTTTATCATCACCAGCGAGAATCCTATCTCGCAGATCTTAATTTGCAAATGCTGGAAAATAATCCTCAAAGAATAGAAGAGATAATTACTCATGGGGATCTTTTCCTTTGGGATGATGAAAAAAAGAAACGATTTGCGGAAATTTTTCCTCTTTACCAAAAGCAAAACGATCTAGCAAATATTTTCTCTAAGCGAGAGAAAGTATTGGAAGAGCTTCTGAAATACGATGAGTTTAAAAATAGTATAACTTGGCAAGAAACCTTGCGCCAATGCAAAGAACTCAATCAAAAGTTAAGTCCCTACACTGAACTCATGGAAAGGCATCTCCCTTCCCTGAAATCTAAACGACAAAAATATGTCGTTGATTCTTTGGTTACTTTTTCTGATTACCGTGAGGAATGGGAAGAGTTTTTTGTAGAAAAAGAGAAAGATTCTTTAGAAAAGGCAAAAGAAGTTCTCTTGGTCGCCAAAGATTTTATGAAAGCAAAGGTTCAGGAAAGAGACTTTGGTCTTCTTAGACCCTATCGACTCAAACGAGAGCTGACAAATGCCGACAAGGTTTATGAGTGTTTGGTCTCTTTAGAGTCTGCCCTTCCCCAAAAGAACTATGCTGAGGCTTATGATGTTTGTGAAAAGACAAAAGATCTTTACAAGCCTCTAGAGGAAATCCAAGGAGAAGTTTTTGCCCAGTGGTGGGAATATGCAGCAGAGCAAGTTCCTCAAGAAATTGAAAATGCTACTCTTAAGTTAGAAGCAACGAACTATGAGGAATCGATTGTTCATATTAAAAATGCTGATTCGATCGTTCGTGATATTTACAAAGAAATATTCTTAACCCAATCTAGAGAAGAAAACCTTCAGTCGTGGAAAAATAGCATCCAAGATTTAAAAGGAAGATGGCAAGAGAAAAATTTCCAACATTTTCTGCAGAATGCCCGATATGGTTTAGATCAAAACGACTGGAAAGTTGCCAAGAAAAGTTTAGAGGCTGCAGAAAAATTTTTAGTAGATGTTTCAGACGAACAAAAAGAAATTTGGAAGACCTATGGTCTCTTAACAGAATGTGTACGCTTAGAGAAAGCCAACAAGTACTATGATGCCTACAACCTATGCAAAAAGAGCAATTCAACAAACAAAATGGTAGAAGAAAAAACAGAGCAAGTTGTTGACACTTGGTCTAAAGGAGCTTGGAAAGAATTCCAAGGGTACATCAGATCTATCATTGCCGGAGGAAGTGAGCTTAAAATACAAGAGAAAATCTCTGGTATTCAAAAAGCGAGAAAAGCACTCAAGAAATCTCCCGCTTATCGAAGAATACCTTCCAAGTACTTTAGCATAGAGAAGTACGTTCAGTATCACAAAAGCCTTAACAAATACGAAAAGATTTTTCGAGAACAAGCAAAAAGAGAGGCCAGAATATATTTGTGGATCAATCAAAATCAGTATAAAAAAGCTATCATCGAAACCAATAGCGAAGAATTTAAAGGCCGAGTTTTAGATGATATCCTAAATTACTGGATCAAACGAATATCGACTTCTTTCTCTGTCAATGAGATCAAATTCATCGTCGAAAAAACTCTTATTCCTGATTCTCTGAAAGAGAAGATTTATAAGAAGCTAGATGAGAAGTAGTGTATTTTGGTCTTACAAAAAAACGTCCCCAAAATCCTCTGTATCTTAGAAGTCGTAAAGGACAACCACAAGGGCCCTGCCGGCAGGCCCTTGCTGTTGTCCCTACAGGGATATCTACGCGATAGGAAATAATTTGCCAGTTGTATTGGCTGGTATATTGATCGATTTCATTTACCTGAATTTGTTCCTGCGATGGTCTGTAGGGACAACTACGAGGGCCGCCTGCAAAGGCCCTTGTGGTTGTCCGTTACGCCTTCTAAAACCTGACTTTTAAGAAAACTATGATATCAAGTAAAATTATTGTAGAAGAAGCGGAGATTAAAATAGAGCATGAAGACTGCTCAGATCCTAATTGGTGTCGAAAAAAAGAGATTTTTATCGAATCGATGAGGACAGAAAATAACACTCTTTCTACGATAAGTTTTAACGATGATGTTTTTGTTTACGTTTTTTGGGAATCTTTTTCGGTGGCTAAGTCATTGGAGGTTCTTTATGTTCCTAAGACTGGGGTTCTCTTTTTTGGTTGTGGGAATGTCACAGGACGAGTTTGTACAAGAACAAGTAAGCTATTAGATTTAGATTATGTTACTTTGTTCTGGGGGCTTGAGCGACACAAAAATTATGTCCTAGAAATGGGAGAATTAGAGTGTTCGTTGTACTCTTTAGATGGTGAAAAGGTATCGAGAGCAGAGGTTGATCCACCTTATGAAGTCGAAATTCAAGAAGACGGTATCAGGTTTGAGTCTATTGTTATGGGCACTACTTGGCTAAACTATGAATGAGGATATGTATTTTAGCAATTTAAAAACCCCTGATCTTTCATCGGATCAGGGGTTTTTCTTTTTTAATACAAGCCGTTTATTTTTTTGTCGATTTAAGAGTAAATAGACCACAAAGAGTGAGCAATATCCAAGAACTTGGCTCGGGAACTGCGTTTCCAAATGTAGGTAAGGGAATTGTTCCAATCTGGGAGAAAGGAACGTTAGTAGGGCCATTGCCTACTGTATCGTCCGTTGTATTGGCAAAATAAAGATCGTCAATTCCAGAGGAATCTCGATTCCAAACAAATGTTATTTCTGAAATGCCGTTTACTTCATCTAAAACGCCAAAAAAGCCATTGACGCTAGCGGGAGGGCTTGCTGGTGAAAAAAGATCGAGATAATTAAAAGTTGTCGTTGAGCCATTGCCTGACTTTACAATGATAATTGTGGCAACATCACCAGAAAAGGGACTACCTCCGCCGCCTTCTGCACCTATAATAAATGCTCCTGCTGCTCTTACGGGCGCATCAAAACTGACTCCAAAACTACCTGCTCCAGCACTAATCATATTGCTTCCTGAAATTGGACTAGCAAGACCACCTATACCTGAACCAATAGAGCCAGAAACACTAATTGTTTGAGCTCCAAAGTTGGCTAGGTGAGCGTCGATACCACTGACACTACTTTGCGTGCCTTCGAAATCAACTACGCCAAAACTTTGGTTATCAAAGCGCAGAGCGTTATTAAAAAGTATGGGAGCAGCATATACTTCTAAAGTAGATATAACTAAAGCGATTAGTATGAAAAAACGCTTAGTTTGAACCATTAAATGTCTCCTAGAAGAAAAATTCTGTGATTGGTTCTTAGTAAAGATAGTAAGAATGAATGGGATATTTATAGTCTACGGAAATATCTAGGTTTGTCCATAAAGAATATTTTTTATAAATTCACCTAAATGCTATCGTCCTCTTCGTCATCTTCCTCATAATCTTCATAGTTTTCGGGGGGAGAATCAGAAAAATAAGGAGACTCGCCTTGCAAGAAAAGCTCTGGATCGAAGAAAAACTCAGAAAGATCGGATAATTTTTTCTCTGAGTTTGCTTTTTTGTTTTTTTGAGCCATTTTCTCAATCTCTTCTGGTTTGAAGCCCAGTACATTGTAAACGGATTCTTGCCAGACATCTTTAGGGGAAATTTCGGGGTTATGAGCTAAACGCTTAAGCGAGTAGCGTAAAATATGAATTCCATCTCTCGTGGAGCAATGAAGACCAAGTTGGTGTGACTTTTGAAGGAAATCCACTGTGTATCTTAGAAGTTCTTCTTCGGCAAAAGGGATATTGTATTTTAGTATTTTTAACTCTTCTTCTCGGGGAGGAAAATCGATTTCAATCATCGGCTGGATGCGAGACATAATGTAATCTGGTAGTTCATAAGTGGATGCATCATCATTCATGGTGACACAGCAGCGAAACTCAGGATGAGCTTCCACTTTAATCCCGGCAATGATACTTTCTATGTATCGTCGATGATCTAGGAGAGGTGCTAGTGAGGCCCAACTCTTTTCACTCATTCGGTTTCCTTCATCAAGTATACAAACCCCTCCCTGAATCATGGCACTTACAACAGGACTAGCGTGGTACTGGATTTTTCCTCCTTCTCCTAATACTGGTGTAATAAGAAGATCCTCAGGCCTTGTATCCATAGTACATTGGTAGACGTAGAGTGGTTTTTTTATTTTCTGAGCAGCGGCCATAGCTAAGGTAGTTTTTCCAACACCAGGTTTTCCTAAAAGTCTAGGACATAAAGGAACATCTTGAGAGTTTATGATTAACCAGCAAGCCTGCAATCGTGCCATTGCTTCTGGCTGCCCAACCCACTTTATTTCATTGCTAATGGGCTGGCTCAAGGCTAAAGACACTCCGTCTACAATTTTTTTTTCCAAACTAATTCCCCTTATTCATTTTTGTATATTTTGCGAGAAAGATTTTATAAGTCTTTTATCTCTGAAATTTTTCGTTGAATTTTTTTGTAGTAACCAGGATAGATCTTAAGAGAACG
Source organism: Planctomycetota bacterium (assembly GCA_029260735.1). Classification (GTDB taxonomy): domain Bacteria; phylum Planctomycetota; class Uabimicrobiia; order Uabimicrobiales; family Uabimicrobiaceae; genus JAJDCR01. The sequence goes on along the minus strand of JAJDCR010000081.1, from coordinate 99,942 downwards.
CTGGTAGGCTTTTTTTAAAGCGGGCAGAGCTTGGGGACTATTGTACTGTAAAACAGCCTGTATGGCCTTCCTTTGAATCAAATGAACAGGATCATCTAAGGCGGATTCTACGGCAGGGAGACCTTTTTCGGATTTAATATTGGATAAGGCTTTGATGCAGTAGTAGCGGATAGGGAAGTAGTTAGGATCATTGTGGATGATATCGTCTTGTTCCCCATTTTCGATTGTTGGTCTAGGTTGCTTGAGGTAAAGGTTATTTATTTCTTCTGCCGCTTCGGAAGTTCCAATGGAAGCTAAGGCGTCTAATACTGAGCTTTGGAACTTTTGGTTACCTCTCTCCAAGTTTTGCAGTAAAATAGGCACTGCTGGATTGCCAATGGCAACAATTACTCGTAGGCATTGCATGCGAACAGTACTTCCGACTTTGGGGTGAGACATGGCCAAAATTAAATATGGCATGGCCGCTTCTTTGAGGCGAATTAATTCACTGGAAGCTTTTTGCCAATAATAAGTAGCATCGGTATTGCTATCAGAAGATTTTCCTTGGGCAAAGAACTTGATGAAAAAAAGAGAAAGAGCCTCTTGTCCGAGTGATCCCATCTCTAGAATTTCTTGTCGGGCTTTTTCCCATTTAGCATTGTCTTGGGTATAGAAAACTTGTAGATTTTGGTATATCTTTTTTTTGTCTTCTTCGGTAAGTTTTTTTAGTTCTGTTTGCTCAGGAACTTCGACAATAACATCACTTGTACTCGAATTTTCGCCATTTGAATTGATGATGTTGTTTGAACTACAGGAAAGAAAGACTAAAAGAAAGACTAAAATAAAAATGAAAGGGAGGTATTTTTTAACGAATGTCTTTTCCATTGGTGAGCTTATCTTCCAACCAGTCTCCTTTTTGAGCAATGGCTTCCACCGCTTGACTGATTTTAATATGGTGGAGCATCGAAACAGAGTATGTTTGCGTAAGAACATAGAAATCTTCTCCTCGAATAGTAGAAATACCAATTCCGCCATAGGCTATTTTGGGATTAAGTTTTAAGAGGATACGATCGTTTTTCACATTCTTTGATGGTGCGCAAATAGTGCCAATAGTGACAAGATCGTTACCTTTCTCATCTTTTCCTGCGAAGTTTAAGACGACATTTTGTTTTCTCCCTTTGGGAAGAGATATTCTGAGTAGATAACCGTTGGGAATTTTTCTGTGGGGGACACGGCATTCGTCAGAAATTTTTCGAATGAGACTTTCTGTTCCGCTTTTAGGAGCAATACGAGACTCTAAGAGATCACTTTCGATTTCTTGGGTGTAAAACTCTGCTAGCTCTTGTTCTTTGGCAAGAAACTGTGTTCTTGTTTCAGAATTTTCTACTGGCAGAGCAATATCAATCAAAACGGGATCTTGAGAATCTTCATAAAAAATTCCGGTGTCAAACCACAAACGAGAAGGTTGGACATCTTGGTATAAGGAAAAAAGAAGCCCTCCACTTACCTTATCTCCTGATGAAATTAAGTGTTCAAGGTAGTCTTCGGGGGGCATGGCATTACTGAAGTACCTTTCGGAGTCCTCTAGGTGGAAATGACGGAAAAGAAGAGATTTTTGTTCTACACCAGAGTAAGAGACTTCTACGCAGATGTAAATTAGATCTTTTTCTTGTTTTTGTTCTTTTCGACGAACCCAACGACTACACTTGCCTGTTTCAACCGCCTCTTCCCCAATAAGCATTTTTGAAATTTTAAAATGATATAGTTCTTTGACTTGGTCTAGAGTTAGTGCCATTTTGCTATCCTAAAAAAGACAAGTGGGGAATCAAAAACTTTTGGTCTCTTATTCAAATGTTATGTTATCAGAAAACAATGTCGCTTTTCATTTATCTTTTTATTTATCTTTTTATTTATAAAGAGATTCTAATTCCCTCAAATTAAAAATTGAGGGAGTTAGATGTTTCAGGAGACATTAAGGGACATCAAGAATTCAGCATTGCTGCCTGTTTTTTGGATAAGCTCTTTGAGCCGTTCCATCGATTCAATAACATTCATTTCACTAATTACCTTACGAATTAACCATATCCTTTTCAGCTCTTCAGGATCACAAAGTAGTTCTTCTTTGCGAGTTCCTGATTTATTGATGTCAATGGCGGGGAAAATTCTCCGATCGGCTAAACGACGATCCAAGTGAAGTTCCATGTTCCCTGTTCCCTTGAATTCTTCAAAAATAATGTCATCCATTTTGCTTCCTGTGTCAACGAGTGCTGTAGCAAGAATGGTAAGACTTCCCCCTTCTTCAATGTTACGAGCCGAGCCAAAAAAGCGTTTAGGTTTTTGTAAGGCTGCTGAATCAATTCCACCAGTTAAAATTTTGCCAGAGTGAGGAGCTTCTGTGTTGTACGCTCTTCCTAAACGAGTGATGGAGTCTAAAAGAATGAGAACATCTTTTCCATACTCGACCATACGTTTAGCCTTTTCGATAACCATTTCTGCTACTTGAATATGACGACTAGCAGGCTCATCAAAAGTAGAGCTGATAACCTCTCCCCTTACAGACCTTTGCATATCAATGACTTCCTCTGGGCGTTCATCAATCAAGAGGACGATTAAATATATTTCAGGATGATTGTGAGTGATGGCGTTGGCAAGTTTCTGCAAAAGAACTGTTTTTCCTGTGCGAGGGGGAGCAACGATTAGTCCTCTTTGACCTTTTCCAATCGGAGTGATTAACTCCATGATTCTCGTATTCAATTCATCAGGAGATGATTCTAAAATAAGTCGACCTTGGGGATGAAGAGGAGTTAAATCATCAAAAAGACTTTTATCTGTTAGTTTTTCTGGGTCTTCATAATTGATTGCTTCTACTCGAAGGAGAGCAAAGTATCTTTCGTTGTCTTTCGGAGGACGAATTTGTCCTGAAACGGTTGCTCCTGTTCGAATTCCAAAACGTCGAATTTGAGAAGGAGAAATATAAATATCGTCAGGACAAGGAAGATAGTTGTATTGAGGAGATCGAAGAAAGCCAAAACCATCAGGAAGAACCTCAACGACACCTTCCCCATACATTAAGCCATTTTGTTTAACTCGTTCTTTGAGAATTTTAAAAATCAGTTCTTGTTTTTTTAAACCTGTATACTCTCGGATACCTTCTTGTTTTGCTGTTTTATGAAGTTCTACCATCGTCATTTTTTGAAGCTCTGTGATATGGAGCTCACCTTTTTTTAGATCTTCATAAGCATCTTCTTTATCTTTTTTTTCTTCATTGTGGGGGGGAGGAGGGACGTTTCCACTTTCAGAGTTATTTTTTTTTGGTTTTCTCCGTAGGTTTTTGTCGTCCATAATTTGGTTCTTTGACGCCATTTAATTCTCCGATAATGTAGAAACAAAATGGATTAGGGTGTTCCAATGAAGGAATAACAACTTAAGTGCTCTTGCCATGAAATACTTGGCAAAGATTGTGAAAATTTTAATCAAGTAAGAAGCTTTCAAGTATTACTTGCTCTCTTACCTTTAGTTCTTATAGGTAGATGGGATATTTTCCCAGATAGATTGTACCTGCGGTTCTATTTCCTCCAAAATACCATTGTTATTGATTTTGCAGTGGGCTAGCTTCTTTTTTGCTTCTAAACTCTTTTGAAACTTTGACCTTTTTTCTAATTCGCCCTCACTCCAGCCTCTATTTTCTATACTTCTTTTTTTTCGGATGTTTTCTGAAGCTTCAATGAAGATTACAATATCGCAATCTGCATGAATTCCTAGTTGATCTAAAATTGCGATATCAAAAACCACAATTGTTTTATTCTTTTGAACCAGCTCTTGAAAATTTTGTTGGATTTGTTCCATAATGGAAGGGTGGACAATGCTTTCGAGTTTTTTCAAATCGCTTTGGTTTTGGAAAACAATTTTGGCGAGCGCTTCTCGGTTTACTTCTTTATCTTGGAAGACTTTCTCTCCCCAGCTTGCAAAAAGCTTTTCTTTTACACTAGGAAGCTCTAGTGCCTTATGTCCTAAATGATCAGCGTTTATAACATAAGCACCAAGTTTTTCGAAAAAATGAGCAACCGTGCTTTTTCCGGAAGCAATTCCTCCGATCAAACCGATAATAAAAAAATGATCCCGATTTTCAATGACAAGATCAATGGTGAGTGCTGTCGATTCTTTTTCCCGCATTATTGTAAGGAATTCCTAACAACCTTTGATTTGAAAATTTGATGGTAAGAATGTATAGATTTGTTTTTTGTGGTAGTGTTTGGTAGTGTTTAGATTTTGAAATTGAGGGTGAAATAGTTAAATGATGGTAAAGATAGGTAAAGTCAAAATGTGTTGTGCAAGGGGCTTCTTCAACTTAAGTAGTTTTTGATTAAAGAAGAAAAGCTAAAGTTGACTCTGAATTCATATTACATTAGAAACTTTGGTTACTGTCAAGAAAAAATTTTCAAAATTGTAAAATTTACTAGAGACATGCCCTAACAAGTAAATTTATTTTTTTCTGAGTGCCTAAGTTTCTGAAAATAGAAATTTTCTTCCTGGGCAGACTTTCAAAAAGAAAGAAAGAGAATAGGGTGTGTTCTCATTCTGCTTATTTTTTATATTTCTTTAGTAATAGTAAGGAAACTATTTTAAACTTAGCCATTTCAAGCCTTAGCAATAATAAAAATAGGATAAAAAGTTATACTTCTAGCTTCTCAAAACATTGTAAAAAAAGCTGAATGATAACACTACCTAAACCTATTGGGGACTTTTAGAAAATTTAGTAGGAGCAAAATTGAGCTTGACTATTTATTCCAAATGTGATTTGATATTTTTATAAATCTTATACTAGACCTCATTCTGTCTACTAAAGGTTTGTTTTAAGATTTTTGTTTAGTTTAAGCATGAATATTGAATTATGAATGAGAAAACAATAATTTTTTTGTTTTTTCGAAAAATTCATTCATAATTAATGGTGAAGTGGTCTGTTGTAAACCTAGCCCTTTAATGGCCAAAAGAGTTTGCTTCACAACAGGATCAAAATAATGGGTAGGGCCACTTGTTTAGTATTTGAGTATAACACAAAGACAATCTTATTATGTCATTTTGGACTGCGTACCGGGTACTCCTTTGAGTATTTAGGAGGTACTAGAAACATTTCCAATTTCTAAAATTTTCTGTAAAGAAACGCTCTCCTAATACTTTTGCATCTAGAGACCAAGGAAAATGATAGATTGTGACATTTCTAAATATATCAATGCTAGGCTTAGACATGGTTCTACTTTATCTTCATTATTTTAGACTTTGAATAAAAAGATAAAAAAGACTTTTTTTAGAGTCTAAAAGTTTTGTACGTAAACTTGTTGTATTTGCTTGCCCAGCAGGGAAAAGCGGTAAAAGAGTTTGTAGAGGACCGTAATCCCACCAAAATGTAATTAAGAGGAATGGAGTAATATGACAGTAGAAAAAAATAGTTTACTGGGCTATCTTGTATGCAACGCAGAAGAAGAGCAAAGGATATTCTGTCGGGAGATGTGCGACGATAGACGTATCGAAGAATACTCCTATCAGGATCTACTTTTGTCATCTTGTAACTTCGCAAAAATGCTGCAGGAAGAAGCCAAGCAGGGTAAACATATTCCCATGTTCCTGGAGACTTCTTTTGATTTTTTGAGAACCTTTTTCGGAATCTTAGCCGATGATCGCATCGCTGTACCAATTCATACTGTTGCTAACGACGAAGCGATTTCTTACATTCTGTCGAAAATCAATGCTAAGTCACTCGTTGTAACAAAGCCATGTTTGTACCGAAAGCTAGCTTCCATCGATTATGTTCGAGAGCATATTCATACAATTTTTTGCTCTCCAGAAGTAATTAAGGAAAAAGCTCTTCCTTCCAAACATGTGAACATCTACGATTTCTTTGAAAAAGATCTTCCTATGGAAGAGGCACGCCAACATTTGACAACTGTTGTCGAACGAACAAATCCAGATGATCCTATGCAGATAGTTTTCACCTCAGGTACTACCGGCGAACCAAAAGGAGCAACATTGACTCATCGTAATGTTGTTTCTTGTATTGTTCGATCAGGTAATTTCTTGGGAGTTAATGAAACCTATCGAACCTTAACCTTTCTACCACTAAGTCACGTAATGGCTCAAAATGAAGTTCTCATTGCTTTTATTAAACGAGCTATGATTCAGATAGTTGGTAGGGATAACTTGCTTCATGGTCTGCACACTTTTCGTCCCAATATATTAGTGGCAGTTCCTCGAGTTTACCAAGCAATCTACCAAGGCATTCAGAGAAAACTTCGAAATAAAAAGCGCACCAAGCGACTTTTGGAGTACTCAGTACAAATGCACTTGGATGCCAAAAACAAAAGCAATTCTTTACACAAAAGACTGCTTTGTTATATGTATGGCATGACCATTGGTAATCTCATTACTCACCAAGTGAGAAAAGGCATTGGTAACTTCAAAGTGTTAGTTACAGCCGGAGCATCTTGTCCTGAACATATATACGAGTTTTTTGAAGCGATTAAACTTCCTCTGACAAATGCTCAAGGATTGACCGAGTCTTCGGGAGCGATTGTCTATAATGAACCAGGAAAGACTATTCCCGGTTCCATTGGAACTCCGCTTAAGGATGTTCAAGTAAGGATCGACAAAGATGGAGAAATTCTTCTTAAAGGAGATCCTATTTTTAGTGGTTACTTTGAAGATGATGAGCAGAACAAACATTCTTTCACTGAAGATGGTTGGTTCCGCACTGGAGATCTCGGAAAAAAGGAAGAAATAAAAGGCAAAGAGTATATCTACCTCTTAGGTCGAAAAAAAGAAATCTTAGTCCTCTCTTCTGGCCACAATGTGCCGGCAGTTCAAGTTGAAGAAAAACTTCTTCGTCATGAACTAATCCAGCAAGCTATGGTTGTCGGAGATGGAAAACCTAGATTGGCTGCCTTGATTGTTCCTCAGGATGGTTATTTTAATAACCCTAATATCCGCGAAGAAATCTCCAAAGTGATTCGCGAAGTAAATCGACAAATGGACACCAGTGAAAAAATCGGACAGTTCGAAATTGTTCCTGAGCCTTTTACGGTGGAAAACGGCATGCTTACCCCTACAATGAAGATACGTAGGCCGGCCGTTTCCCAGCATTACAAGGATTTAATTGGGGAGCTATATAAAACTCCAGCCGGCTAAATCACTTGTCTAGTTTTGTTGAAAAAAGATGCCCGTAGAGAATGTAAAATATTCTCTACGGGCATTTTTTTTTTGGTTTTTTTGGTTGGGGTTTTGGTTTGAGAACGGTGCCTATCTGAAACCGTTGTTTACAATATGTGCTTTGGAGGGCGAAGCTCCTGCCGCACCGGGGATGTGCTTGGCTTTTGGGTATTGTAATCTAGGCACATCCCCTGCTCGGCAGGAGCCTCGCCCTCCAGGGAACATAAGCCTTCGAACGGTTTTAGATGATCTTTTTCTTTAACGGTTTCAGATAAGCCTCACCCTCCACCCTTGCGTGTACTGAAACATACACCTAAGCCAGGTTTAACCTTTGCTACAAGAACGCCCCCTCTCGCGCAACTCCTGCACGCGCCCTACCGGATCATCCGCGGCAAAAATAGCCGAGCCGGCGACAAGGATATTCACTCCTGCCTCGACCGCTGGCCCAACAGTGTCCATATTAATTCCGCCGTCTATCTCGATCCATTTAGGACAATCGGGCATTTTTCTGAGTTCGCGAACTTTGTCTAAAACTTCGGGCATGAATTTTTGACCTCCAAAGCCAGGCTCTACAGACATAATTAAAACCATGTCCAGTTCTCCTAGAATATCCTTTATTTCCTCTATAGGGGTCTTTGGCTTGATGGCGATCGCTGCTTTGACTTTTGCAGCCTTAATTCTTTTTATTAACGTCCTTGCGTCCTTTGTGGCCTCTATATGGAAAGATAGCCAATCACTACCTGCTTCAATAAAGGCGTCGATGTACTTTTCTGGTTGTGAAATCATCAAGTGAACGTCTAAAGGAACTTGAGTGTTCTTTTTTATTGCTTGGACAACACAGGGGCCAAAAGTCAAATTAGGGACAAAGTGACCGTCCATAACATCCAAATGCAATAAATCAGCCCCTCCTTCAGACATTTTTTTAGCTTCCCCAGCAAGATTTGCAAAATCTGAGGCGAGAAGAGAGGGGGCAATGTAAAGTGAATCCATTATTCTTATATTCTTTCTGTTTTTCAAACCCTTTATTTAAAGGGATTCTGGTTATTTTTGTTTTTATTTTTTCACCCGTAAGGGAATGTTTTCATTCAGCCTACTTTGTATGCAACTAAAATGACGATGAAGAATTATATATATACCCAAAAAAACATCGCAAAAAGAGCTGAATGAAGACATTCCCTAATTTTGTTTCCTTTTCTGGTGTTTTAAATTGTACTAAAAATTCTCTCATTCTTAAAGCCTGACGGAAGATTTTCTGCTTCAAAATATTAGTTTTTTTGAAGAAAAAGAGAAAGGATGGTTGAAAGAATCGAAAAAAAAAATAGAATATTAGGGACTAGACAAAAGTTTTTACCCATTTAAATTAGGAGGATCTTTGAAAAAGATCCTTCAGGTCAGGGGACAAAAGTTTTCGCTTGTTTCTTTGGAGACTCTTCGGCAAAATGTTTGTCACCTTCTTTTATGATTCGTGAATCACTATGGACATACATATATCCTCTTTTTTGATCGGTTTTTTTGTGGCAACACTTTTCTCCGCGGTCTTCATTTTGGTCTCTTTTGAGGTGCGCAAGAAAAGAGCAGTTGCTTTTACTAAACGTTTTGCCATTATATCAGAAGGTCTGAGTAGCCTGAAAGCTTTGTGTTTTCGAGTCTCAGAGCGTATAGGTAATATCGAAATAGATAGTTATAATCCCTCTTTTGAGGAAATGCAACGTCTCCAAAATTCAATGGAGAGTGTTCGTTTAGTTTTTGATTCCATATCGGCAGGAATGATGCCGCCGACCGAAGAAATTGCTTTAGAAGCTCTTCGTGGAAGACGAGGATCATCAGAAGACAGGGCTTATGAGGATAGTAAGAAATTTCGTGATAATATTCGCTATCTTCGTAAAAAATTAGAAGAGAAAGGCCTGGAAGGGTTATCTGAAGAACTCAAGAACAAAACTTCTAGTGAAGGTCCTCCGGTGGAAATATATGATTGAGCTGTCTAGTTAATTATGGGAACAAAGAAAGAGTCTTTCCATTTTAAAAATAGTTCTGGAGAAGACAAATCTTCTGGCTCAGAAGAAATTCTCAGCTTTGTCGAGTATGTAAAGAAGTATCGTCGGAGACTAACTCACTCTCAAACGGGACTTCCCTTTGAGCCCTCTTCTCAAGAAGATCTCATGAAAAATCGGCAATCTTTCAATGCTGGGGTTAAAATGAAATGGGCGGTTTCTTTGTTTGCTCCCTTTTGCTTTTGTGTATTTTTTGTAAGTTTTTTTTGGAATCCTTATAAAATATTGAGTTCTTGCGCAATTGCTGGCTTGATTGGCTTTGGGACAAACTGGATTGCTATTCGAATGCTTTTTTGGCCTAGGGAAGCACGTCCTATTTTTAATCATGGATTGATTCCCTCGCAAAGAGATCAAATTATAGAAAAAATTACCAACGATGTTTTAGATCGTCTCATCAATGAAACTCTGATTCAGCAGAAAATAGAAGAAAGTGGGGTTCTGCAGAAATTTACAACATCCACAGGGAAAAAAATCCAATCTCTCATTAAAAACCCTGAGTTCAAAAAAGATACCAAAACTATTTTGAGCTACTATGTTCAAAAGTGGTTGAACGATAGTGATTTTCGTAAACAAGTGCGCCAGAAGTTAACTGGCAAAATTGAAGAACTTGGGGGAGGGACCTTGAGCGAATGGATTTTACTGAAAATGCGCCCTTTTTGGCAAAAGTCATTTATTGGCATATTAGACCAGCAACTGGAACAGTTGCCTAGCCTTTTAGAAGAGTTCATGGAGCACATTGAACATATTCTAGAAGAAATACCTAAATTTATTGAAGATCACCGACACCCCATAGAGGTAATTTTAACCAAAATGCAAATGGGGTTAATTAGTGAGATTAATATTCGCTCTATCGTAATGGAGCAATTGGAAAAAGTGACCGCAGAGGAATTAGAAGTGGGTTTTAAGGAGTTTTCCGATGATAAACTCAGTTTTATTACCATTCTGGGTGGGATACTAGGATTGATTGGTGGCTTTATCATTCTTTGGCCAATAGAGTCGCTAATTTGCATATCCATAATTCTGTTTCTCCTCTACTTACTTGATATTATCCTTTATCCAATTATCCAAAAGAAAAATATACCGAAGAACCATTTTGAAAACTGAGTATTCTTATGACGGAAAAAAAGTATATAGCAGACAACAATAGAGACTTTAAGCCTAAGCCTTCAAATTTTAGAAGCTATTCTCGTAATGATAAGAGTCCGCGGGATAAAAACCCTCGAGATCGAAATTATCAAAGAAAACCTGTCCGAAGATTTTTATCAGAAAAAGAAAGAAAAGTAAAAAAGTTTGTCCAACAGTATGGGATGGATGAATCTGTTGCTTTAGAAATTGCTTGCGGAATCATTTCTTTAGATGATTGGTTCAAGCGAGAAAAAGAAAAAGAGCAAAAGCTCAATTTACATAAGAATTTTGAAAAAGATGTCAAGAGCTTTTCGAGTCAAGCTGTCTTTTCTATACCTTGTAGCATGAAGGTTTTAGAAGGAACTTTTGGTTTAGGTGAGTATCGAACTCAAAAATATAATCGCTTAGAGCGAGAAAAAAAAGCCCATCAGTTGGTCAAAGAAAATGAGATTCCTATCTATGCAGCTCGATTAATCATTGATGGGAAAACCACTCTCGAAGAGCATCGTGCTACCAATTCAGAAAAACAAGATCGTAAGAAAAAAGCTGAAGAACTCAAGGGTAAGTACCAAGATTTGGCGATTGAAACGTGTTATCAAATAGTCGACCGAAGTATTACAGTTGAAACCTACCTCAAAGAAAGGGAAAATAATAAGAAAAAACGAGGGAGTTGGTATCAAACCTATTTGGAAGATAATATTGAGGATAACCGTCTTTTAAACCAATATTTTGCGAAGTTAAGAAAACTTAAAGTCCCTGTGATTCTATATCTATATGGGAAAGAGTCAGTTTCTGGCACTATTTCTAGCTATAATCCTTACGAGATAGTTCTTAAAAATCGGCAAGGGAAAAAAAATTATCCCAAACTGAAAATCAAGTATTTTTGCCGACTAAACTATGCTGAAAACGTTTACAATAGCGTTAATTTAGAAGATACCATACGGGAAAAACCATTCCAGCCAGATCCAGATCCTCAAAAACGTTATAATATTCCAGAGGAGTTGCTGAAAGAAAAAGAAACAGTTACCTTTACTTTAGGCGAAGGGGAAGAATTTTCTGGTACTGTTCAATGGTCTAGTAAGTATGATATTAAGCTGAGTCTGAATAGAACTCCCAAGGCGACGGTTATGATTTTTCGGCATGCAATAGTCCAAGCCAAAAAATAGGGCGCGTCCTCATTCAGCTTTTTAGCAATATTTTGGGAGCCTAGAAGCATAGCTCTTGATTCTATTTTGTGGCTACACAACGTGGTGGGCTGAATGAAAACACGCCCTTACGGGCGAAATTCAAAATCGAATAATCCAGAATAAAATTTAATAAGAAGAGGCGCAATTAAAGCGGCTTTCTATACTTCACAAGACTAACGATATTAAACAAAACTTAAATGGCGGCACGCCCTAAAGGCCCGAATGGAAAAACTAGATCAAATATCCTTTTTGCCTTTTTCTATGGAAGTTGCTTGGGAGAAATTCAAGCAAAGGCAAGAGACTCCCGAAGAAGAATGTCAATTGATAAATCTTCTTTTTAAGGAGAGCGTTGTAACTCTAGGACGTTTTTCTCTTTTGGAGTATATCCAAAGTGGGTTGCGTAATCCTAAGTTAGATTTCTGGCTTTTTTCTCAAAAAATTTCTGATGAAGCCTTTTTTTGGTGTGAAGTAATGCGGAAGACACTTTTCTTTTTGTATGAGAGTAAGCATGTACCGGTTCTTCATAATCTTTTTTCTATTTATGAAAAATACCCTTCATTAAGAAATTCTCAACTAGAAGATCGCCTACAACGACTTCTTTGGTTCTATAATTGGATTAAAAATTCTTTCGCTTTGGCTTGTGATGCTGATTTAGAAGAATATCGTGGTCAGTTAAAAAAATTTATAGCGGATTTATTTTTTTTGCAAAAAGTCCACTATGAAGTCTATGAAGGGCAAACTCATCTTTTTTATGAGGAAAAATCTCTTTGTCTTTCTCCTCTCTTTCATACGAGACTCCAAGGCAGTGAAGGACTTCAGCTATATTTAGTTGAGTCAGATGTTCTTTTGAAAAATTTTTATTGCCAATGGTTGCCAGAAGATTTTCGTATATATCAACAAGAGTGTGAGGGGAATATTAGGTTTGAGAACTTTACCCAAAAATATGAAGATCATTACATTCTCTTACCTTGGTTGGAAATTTCTTTGGACGAGTTGTTTGAAGAAACTCTATCATCTCCTTCTGATATGCAACTAAAAAGAATTATGATTACGGGACCACCTGCTTCAGGCAAGACAGCTCTCGCTATCAATTGTCCTAAAATATTTACTTCTTATAAAATGGAATCCTTCTTTTTTGTTACGAACAAAGCGACCAGGAAATTAGAAAGTTTCCTGGCCTGGTTTGAGAAAAATATAGAACCTAAAGTTCAAGAAATAAACCAGACGTCTTCTTCCGAAAAATTGATTTTGTTGCTAGATGGGGTAGATACTCTTTCCTTCGAAGAGCAGAGACAACTAGAAAACTTTGCCCAAGAAAAACTCTATTTTGATCTTGTTTTTGTTTTTTTCCAACGTTCTCATGTAGAGAGTCCTTTAAGTTGGGATAAGAAAATAGAACTTTCTGCTCAAGACAATATTTATTTTTTAGAGAAATGCTCTTCTTTTTACATCAAAATTTTATTAGAGCGATATCAAGGGCAAGATTCGATTACAAAGGAAACTCTCCGGTTCCTGGGAAATCATTATGATGAAGGACCTTTTACAATCCAAGATATAGCTAAAAAATTGGCCTTGTATCCTCCACTGATATTGAAATCTATAAAAAAAATAAAGCCGCTACTTAAAGTTTCTTTCGATAAAAGGAAACATATTCCCCTTTTTTCTTTATGTCATAAGGGTCTAAGCTTAGGTAAAATAACATGAATACGCAGTTGATTTTTGAAGATTGTCTCCAATATGTCCGGGCTCTCAAACAAGAATGTCTCTTTTGCTCAGAAAAAGGGCATCAGCTCACTCACAGCATTCCTACAAAACTCGATGAGCAAGTACTGATGATAGTCAGTAAAAATCGGCAAATGATTGTTTTGCCTGAACGAGATGGACTTGTAAAGTACGAGTTTAACAAGGGGAAATTTGAAAAAAAAGATATACTTTTAACTGTTGCTCCTTATCGCAATCAATATTATGAATTTTCTCTTTATGGAATAGACCTAAAAAAACTTTACGCATTTCTACACTCTTCTCCCGAAACCTTGAAGCTAGTCCATGAAGGAATAGATTTTGAGTTAGCATTGAGGCTGCGCAAAAAATTTCTCTCGGCCTCTGATGTTATCTTTGTCATCATTAGTTGGGAAAAGGCACCTTTCCTTCTTTGTTCACAAGAAAAAAGAGGAGAAGAATTTTATCGTATAGGCGATGTTAGAGAGATTCTCACCAACAACGATGCTCTTTCTGCCGTTAGAATGAAATATGCTTCTTTGCCTTGTGCCATGAAGGTTTTAAGAAGTGGAGAGGTTCAAAGTACTCCTAAAAGTAAAGCAAAATCAGTTATTACATCTCGCCCGACTTTATCTAAAGAAGCCTCTGTTGTAACTTTAGATAAACCTCTTCCTGAACTTTCCCCTGAAGACTTGACTGTTTTAAGCAAGTATGGTATTCAAATGCCTGATGCAAGTAAGGAAGAGTCGATTGTTTTACGAGATAATGAACTGCCTGCTCTTACTCCTGAAGACTTAACTGTTCTGGGAAAATATGGAATTGTTATGGATGATGGGGAGTCGGGTTTAGGAGAAGATAGTTTTCAAGCCAGTTTTGTTTTGGAAGAGTCTCAGGTTCCTTTAGATAAAAAAATACCCCAGTTGGGCAAAGACGAGAGGGATGTTTTACAAAAATATGGGGTTCAGCTCGAAGAGGGACGGAGCACAAGCTCTCGGGAAATCAGGTCTTCCTTTGAAAGTTCTAGTTTGGATGAGCTACCAGAGCTTAACAGCATGGACATTAATGTTCTTAAAAAATATGGTATTGCTTTACAGCCAGAAAACGAAATCTCTCAAAAAAAGCCCCGTCCAGCAAAACCTGTCTCAACAGAAATCCCAAAAATGAAATTGCCGGAACCGGAGTGGGAAGTATTTAAATTCTATGGTCTTCTTTTTGATAAAGATAAAGCTTACACCTTAAAAGAAATCCAAGATAATTTTACCAAAGCCCTTTCTTTGGGCAAAATCAGACTACCGGTTCACCGCAATCATAAAGTAGTTTTTCAACGTTATCAACTTAAGCTTCCGACAGTTCCTCTTTCTCAACGTGCTCTGAAAATGGTTTCGTGGATACCTCGTCGCTATGTTTTCTTGGCTGTGGGAATTATTATTCTTAGCTACGTGGCTAATATTACTTTTCGCATGTATGGAAATTATCAGGCTTACCAAACAAAAGTGGAAGAGTGCAAGGTCACTTTAAGTACCTTTGTTGACTACAAGGGAAAAGTAGAAAACAAGATCACTCAAATTAAAAATATTCTACAAGTTTTAGAAAAAGATTTTCCTCCTACCCGCCGTTACCCAGAAGCTGATCCAAAAATAAAACGTAATCTTGAGGGATTAAACGGAAAAATCCAAATAATGGATGAAGTGACAGATAAAGCAGAAGGTCTTTTGTCAGAAGAAAAAGTGGATGAGAGCATTCTCTGGTTAGCTTCTCAAGGAGAAAAAAAGGATTCGGAGGTTTTAGCTAAACTAGATAAACTGCACTTCAAAGCTAACCGCACATTAACAATTGCGAAAGAAGTTCACGATCTAAGAGAGAGAGAAACCAAAGTACGAACAGTTTTGCGTCGCCTAAGAGAAAATATTGTTGGATACTCACAAAAAGTAAAACCTTTGGCAGAGAATTTGGCTACTATCAGGAAAGAGTATCCTGAAAAATATGATTTTCCTCAGCCTCCTCCTGAGGCGGGGAATATGCTAGCTGATATTCAGAATCAAATTCCCGATTGGGAAAAATCTTTGGAAAAAATAGAACGATCCATGCTCAATGATAATATTATAGAGGCTTTATCTTACAGTACACCTTACTTAGATATTTCAGCTCCTCGATATGTTGACTTGGATGATATGACAGAAATTGTTCGTGAAGTTCTCGAAGCTTGCCAAGAAAAAGATTATCACCGAGAGAAAAAATTAGATATTGCTGAGTTTCTGGATAGAGTTAAGGGGCGCTTGGCTCGATTGGCAGAGGAACTCAAACTCTCTCAAGATGGAATCGTTCGTTTGAAAAAATGGGGAACTTGGCAAGGTAATGAAAAAAATAAGTTTATTCTAGAACAAGCAGAAAATGAAATTATTGCCCTTAAAGAAATCATAAACCAAAGTCAAGAGCTAGTCTATCAAGGAAGTTATGACGAGGCTCAATCAAAATTACGCCAGCAAATAAATGCTTCTACTGTTTTACCGGAGCTACGTCAACTTAAAGGAAATATTTTTGACTCTATTGCTATTACTCAAGAAATAGAAACTCAAAATCAACAAGCTAATCAGATCTCGTCTTTGATGCAAAATGCTCGTTCTCAGCTTTTACCACTACAAGATCTAGCAACATCTCTTCGAGAAAAAATTATTTATGTTCGAGAAAATTTTGTTTCAGGGAACTCTCCGAGTAGTCAAGAATTTCCTGTATTCCCTGAAAAATACAAGCAGGTTTATGCACAAGCTTCAAAAGTGAATAAAGAGCTATCTAAAATGCTGACTCGCGTACAAGGGAAACTCTATGAAAAAGAGCTTAACCAAGCGATTTCTCTTATAAAAAATGGTCAGCCCTTAATTGAAAATGCAGAAACATGGCGCGATTCCACAAAAAAGAGCTTAGAAGAAGTGGAAAATTTTATTGAAAATTGTGAAGCGATCATTGCGAAAAAAGAAAGAAATGAAAAGCAAAAGCAAGGGCAAGCTCTTTTAACTGTTTTGAAAACACGTGAAGATAGCTTAGAGAAAGAGCTTCTTACTTTGGCTAAGGGGTTGGAAAAACTAAATTCTTTTCCGGCCTCATTAAAAGTTTCTTCTCCTAAGCAGGCAAAAGAAGTTTACCTCCAAGCTAAAGAAGAGAAAAATATTTTAACTCAGGCTTTAGAAAAAAATAAAAAGCTTCTTTCCAAGAATCAATTTACCCAAGCGATCAGCGGTTTGCGAGAGCAAGTTGCTCAAGACAGTTCTTTGGCTTTCCTTCGGCAAGCCCGTGAAAGTGTTTTTGATGCTATTGAGCTAGCAGAGAACGTGCAAAAGAGAACGGAGCAAGCTCAAGAGATTACTCAACTGATGCAAAAAGCTCGTGAAGGTCTTCTTCCTCTTCAAAGCTCACTAGTTCAACTTAAGCAGCGTTTAAGTTTTGCCCAAGAGAGCTTTCCTCAAGAGAAAAATTTTCCTCTACTTTCCCCCAGTTATGAAAAAACTCTTCAGGAAGCAGAAAAAGTAAGTTTTGATCTCTACCGTATTTTAGAAGAAGCCAAGCAGAAACTGCAACAGAATACAAATTCAGAAGAAGAAGAAGAGCGTCTCTTGAGAATTGCCCAGCGTTCTTTAGAAAACTCTGAGCCTTTAGTTCGGCAAGTGTCTCTTTGGAGACCTAAGGCACAAGAAGCTCTTGAATCATTGGATAAATTCATCTCTCAATGCGAAAAATTAATTGAGAACCGGGCTCGTCGCCAACAACGACAAGTTGCTTTGACCTACATTAAAGAACTTCAAGAGCGTCGTGATGGAATCAAAACGGAGTTAGCTGCACTGATTAGAGCCTATCAAATACTGGAATCTTTCCCTGCTTCTTTGAATGTTCCTAAGCCTCTCTCTCAGGTGGAAAGTATTAAATCTCAAGTTAATGAACGCCTTTCTTCTTTGAGCACGAGTGTTTCCGAAGGAGAAAAATTCCTTCGCGAAGAGAAACTGAACAAAGCTTTAGAACACCTACGTTCTCAAAGAGAAGCTAGGCGACTATTACCCTTAATCAAGCAAATCAAAGATAATATTCTTGATTCGATTGAAATTGCTAAAGGTTTACAGAAACAAGAAGAACAGGCTAATTTAGTTACTCAACTTATGCAAAGTGCCCGAGAAAATCTTCTTCCTTTGCAAGATGTCACTCGCTTACTTCAGCAAAAATTAAAACTAGTTCAAAAGGAATATCCTCGATCAGAGGGATTTCCTGCTCTAAGCTCTGGAATTGTTAATGTTTATAAAAACTCAGGAACAGTTGTTGTGAAACTTTCTAAAACTTTGGCCCTTGCTAAGGTACGAGTGGAGCAAAAAGAGTTAACACTAGCTATATCTAAATTGAAAGAATCTAGCTATCTTGTAGATAATGCAAAAACTCTTCTTCCCCAAACAGAAAGATCTCTCTCTGAGATAGAAGCTTTTATTGAAAAGAACCGAGCTTTAGCCGAAACTCGTAAGAAAACTCTTCTTGTCAATACGGGGTTAAGGAATATACAGAGTTACTTAAAAGATCTTGACGATCAGTTTTCGCCTTTAGAGCGCTATATTGAGCAAATGCAAAAGAACGTTTCAGAATTGCTGGATACCCGAGATGCTCTTGAGCAAGCTCAAAAACGTCTTGAGGAAGGGCGAAGCTTATCAGAAGAACTGCGCCAAGTGGCAAAAAAAACCCTACAAGCAAAAGAAAGACAAGAGCTCGATCAGGCGATTGAGATCGTTAAACCTCACTTGGCAGGAGGTTCTCTGGATCGTAATTTGATCGCTGATTTGACTAAAATGCGCTACGAGTTAATCGATTTAATTCGAGAATCGCAAGCTCTTAGCAAACATAAGAAAGATGTTCTCGAAATTAAGGATATCGTTCAGACTTTAAGCAAACGATTAGACGATTTAACCGAAGTTGTCGATCAATTCCAGGCAGGAGTCTCGGATTTTGAAAAACGCTTTGCTGGTCGAAGTGAATTTTTCTCTCTTCCTAAACACAAAGAAAGCCTAGATAAAGCAATTTTTCAAGTTAAAGAACTGAGAGAAGTTATTGAAGTGGGAGAAGATTATCTTCATTCTGCTCGCTATGATCGTTCTAGAGACTATATGAAACCTTACTTAAGTGACACCTATTATCTTCCTAGCATGAAGATTTTGTTGAGAAACTTGGAAGAAACCAAAGAGAAAAATGAGCGTATCCTGAACGATCCGAACTATCGGGAAGAAATAAAGCGCCAAAAAGAGGAAAAAGCCAATCTAGCTAAGTTACATAAAACTTGGGAGCACTCTCCTGGAGCATGGTATGACACCCTCGCTCCCTTAATGGAACGTTTTCGGCAAAAGGAAGAAAAACTCAAGCTAGCAGTAACAGAAAAAATTAGTAGCTTTCTGATTAATAATATTCGCAATCAAATTGTTGAAATGGAGCGTTATCCCAATCAAATAGCTGATTTGGAGGAACTTATCTATAAGATCGAGAAGCGGGGAGGCAAAATCCAGCAATACCTAATTAAGCGAGAAAAAGAAGCTTTGACTCTCAAGCAAAAACGACAGAGCGAAAAAACTCAAGAGTACTATCGTTCTCGGCAAATTAATATTAGCGCTGAGTTTGAGTTAAATGATCTATCTTTACAAATCCAGCTCTTAGAAAAAGACCTTACTTCTGGAGAAGGAGTAAGCAAAGAGCGCTTAAAGAAAATTTTGCGAGTGATTTCTCCTATTGGTGAAAAATACCAAGAGGTCTACAAGAATGTGCAGTCTGAGTTAGTGAATATTGAGACGGCTGTTGGGCAGGATTAATATTCATTGTAGCTTGAGACGGCTTGTAAAGTCTTCTTATTAGGTTTAAGCAGACGTAACGGACAACCACGAGGGTCCTTGCGGACGGCCCTCGCAGTTGTCCCTACATTAAATATATTTCTCCTAAACCATAGAGGTGTTCCAAAAATGATTCAGTTAAGTCGAAAATTCTTAGAGGAAACCCAAGCCGATGTTATTGGCTATGGGGCGAAAGACACGGGAGAAATGGGAGGAGGGGCCGCTTCCTCTGTTCTCAAAACAGGAGGAGCAGAGATTCTTGCCGCTTTAAAAAGGGAGTTACCTAAAACAACCCACCAAGTGGGGGATGTTGTTCTTACGGACTCCTTTGGTTTGAAAAAACACGGGATTAGGTCGGTTTGCCATATCATTTCTATTATAAAATATACTCCACAAGGAGCTTATTGTCCTGAACCTGATCGGCTTTATAATGGAGTAGAGAAGTCTTTGTTGATGGCGACTAAGCTAAACGCTGAGACAATAGCTTTCTCTGCTTTGGGCACAGGAGAGGGGCGGGTTAAGCCAGAAGACTGTGCTAAACTTATGATTGATGCTGTGAGCGATTTTTTTGCTAAGCATCGTAAATCAAACTTAAAAGTTATTTTTGCTTTGCCAAGTTATCGCGATTATAAAGCGTTTGAAAATCTATTGACTTCCTCTACCTACTCTTCTCTACAGTTTTCTTTAGAAGGTGGCTTTTGATTTGTAGATCGTTATAAGACTACCTGAACCAAAAGCATTAAAGAAAAACCCCAGGTGAAAGCCCAGGCTATATGCTGAGGACTTTCTTCATCAAGAGCCTCCGGGATCATTTCCATTAGGACTAAAAAAATCATTGCTCCAGCGGCGAACCCCATAAACAAAGGAATGAGTGGTTGGAAAAACCACGATAAGAAAACTGCTGGAATGGCAGCCAATGGTTGGGGTAAGCTGGTTAAAAATGCCGCCCAAAAACATTTATTAATACTTGCTCCGGCTAGTCTTAAAGGAATGGCAACAGCGAGTCCTTCTGGAATATTGTGAATCGCGATGGCAAGAGCAATGTAAGTTCCCACACTAGAAGAGTGGATCTCACCAGAGGTAAAGCCTACTCCGACAGCAACTCCTTCGGGAATACTGTGAATAGCCATGGCTATGAAAATAATAAGTCCTTTTCTTCCCCCCCAATCTTTCCAATCATTAGAAGAAACATGAGTTTCAAGGTGTTTTTCAGTAAGAGATAAAAACGTTGCTCCTAGAATAATTCCAACCAAGACAAAAAATATTTGTTGGGAAGGAGCATTTCCTCCCATCGTTAATCCAGGAAGAATTAGGTTGTAGACCGAAGCTGAAAACATGAGGCCTCCAGCAAAACCATAGCCTAGGGCTGTGCTTTTTTTACTTTGAAATTTTTGAAAAATAAGAGGAAGAGCTCCTAAGCCACAGGCTAAGCTAGCAAGTAGGCCAGCGATTTGGGACTCTAGAAGAATTTCATAGAGCATAAATTTGATCTCCTGTCAGGGTTATTGTTTTTTTTGACAGTCTTGGCAAACTCCAAAGAATTCCAAAGAATGTTCAACATTTTTGTAGCCTTTGTCAGTTAGCATTCTTTCCATTTCAGCCAAAAAACAATATTCTATGGGCTCAATTCTTTGACACTGGCGACATAAAATATGATGATGGTGGTGAGTGCTAAGTTCTTTATATTCATAGCGAATGCAACCATCTCCAAAGTGACACTTTTTAATAAGATCTTTATCTGTGAATTTTTTTAAGCAGCGATAGACGGTAGCAAGATCACAATTACTAGTATTTTCTAATTTCTGATGGATTTCCTCTGCGGAAAAAGGACCATGGTTTTGACGGAGAATACAAAGAATAGCTTTACGTGGTTTAGTGATACGAAGATTTTTTTTCTGGAGACTTTGAATGATGTTTAATTCAAGTTTTTTGAGAAGATCGTTTGCTTTCATGGTCTAGATCTCCACTGTGATAAAGAAAACATCTGTTTCTAATGTTTTTTCTCCTAAAACCTTGAACTCTAGGTTGTTTAATCCTTCTTCGCAAATATTGTCTATGTTACTTATAGTTTTTTGCCGGATTCTGTTTTTTACAGCGCTAGGACTTTGTTTATCGGCTCTTTTGTGATCCAAACAAGTATAGCGTCCATTACGTCGCTTGAGAAATATTCCTTGGTGAAGGCATCTTTGGTGCAAGTCCATGTCTTCGGAGCCCCATCCCCAATAATCGTTAGAAAAACCATTGATGAGTTCGTAGCAGTCGTTGGGAAAGAGGGTTACTCCTCCCCAGTAGAATTTTCGGACATCCCAGCCATCGGCACGAGGGACTTGGTAATCCCATCGATCTAAGTAAGTTGCTAGTTGTGTGGGGTAGGGTGAGTAGGAGTAGTTACAATGCCCTTCTTCAGGAAGCATATCTACGTCGTGGAAACAAATATAGTCACAATTGTTTTTGGCGATGGTGAAGCCTGCATTCATTAATTTTCCGCGATTGAAAAGTTTTTCGTGGGTTTGCTCAATCACATATATTTGAAGAGGCAAATTGGGATGATGTTTCTGAAAAAATCCTTTCATGTAAGGAACAAACTCAGCGAGATGAGCTTCTCTGTCTCGATAGGGGATTAGAATTGCCAAGCGATGTTGAGATGTAAATAATTTTTTAAAAAATGATATAACCATTTGTTTTCGAAACTCCAAATTTTAAGAGGGATATGGGAGGGGCTCAAGTAGGAACCTTTACTTGATGAAGTATCTCCTTGATGATTTCTTCTTTTGTAATTCCTGAGTGTCGGGCTTTAGTTTCTAAAACTAGCCGATGGGAAAGTACCGCTGTGGCAACGCTTTTGACATCATCAGGGATGGCATATTTTCTTCCTTGTGACCAAGCCCATACTTGTGTTGTCCGAAACAAAGCTAAGCTACCACGGGGACTGACTCCTAGTCTTACTTTTATATCCTGGCGCGAAGCTTCCACAATCGAAAGTAAGTAAGAGGCTACTCTCTCTTTTATTTCTACCTCTTGGATATTCTCTTTTGCTTTTTGAATTTCTTCATAACTTACAACAGAGGAGAGAGCCTCTAAAGGATGTCCTTTGCGTTGCTGAAAGAGCATAAACAACTCATGCTCTCTTTGAGGATAGCCCAGCTCTAATCTCATAAGAAAACGATCTAGCTGGGCCTCAGGGAGAGGATAGGTTCCATGAAATTCTATGGGATTTTGCGTTGCTATGACAATGAACATGTCATCTAAAGGCATTGCTTTCCCTTCTACTGTTATTTGCCGTTCACTCATTGCCTCTAAAAGAGCCGATTGAGTTCGAGGGGAAGAACGATTAATTTCGTCAGCGAGCAGAATGTTGCAAAAAACAGGACCTGGCCGAAAAGTAAATTCACCTGTTTTTGGCTGATAGATGGTGCTCCCTGTAATATCTGTCGGAAGAAGATCAGGAGTAAACTGAATTCTTTGATAGGAAGCCTGTAGAGATGCCGCCAAAGATTTAGCGAGAGTGGTTTTTCCCACTCCGGGAACATCTTCTAAAAGAATATGTCCTCCTGCAAAAAAAGCCACTAATATTTTTTTGAGTACATTGGTTTTGCCTTGGATGACTTTTTCTAAACTATTTAGTATGTCTAAGAAAATAGTAGGCTTAGGATTTTCTTCCGTGGTCATGCTTCTTTATTCCTCTTGTGCTTGTTTCCATTTGTTTTCTAATGTTCGTAAATTTTCTTTAGTGGGATTTTCATTGTAAAGTATGTTTTCACTTTGGTGAAGAATAGTTTTGGTAAGAGCAGAGAACTTACTAGGTAGTTTTGGCTTTGCTTGTTGGTAATACTCTCTAAGTGTTTCATAAGAATGCTTTTTCCGGTAATGCTGCTCAATAGAATTCTCTACTTGGTTTAAAATGGCTCTTAATGTGGTCACTTCAGAAGAAATTTGAAGCGAAGAAGATATCACTTTTTTTGTTTTTTTAGGAGTAGATTTTTTTTGAAGAAAGATGATTTGTTTAATTATGAGTAAAAAGCAAATCATTCCAACGAAAATATAAACAAACAAATGATTCCAAAAAGAACCAAAAAAAACTCGAAAATACTCTGAAAGAGCTTCTCTCAACTTTTCTCCTGTTCCTCGGTAATCCTGTAGCAATTGATTTAGGCTAGCAGGTGCGGTGGGTTCGATCTTGACCCAACCTTGCTCAGAAAAAAAAACTTCTGCCCAGGCATGAGCATCACAAGAACGTACGGTGACAAAATTTCCCCAAGAATTCCATTCATGAGCATAGTATCCTGTAACGTAACGAGCAGGAACTCCTAAAGATCGCGCTAGCATAACAAAGGATGAGGCAAACATCTCGCAGTGTCCGGCCTTGTTTTTCTCCAGAAAGTTGCGAATGGGATCTATCTTTGGATCTAGTTGGATTTCCCGTGCATATCGATGATTGAGGCGAAGGTACTGGCGTATTTTTGCAGCAATAACTCGCGGTTTTTTTTCTTCTCCTGCAATTTGGTGAGCGAATTGATAAAAATAATCTTTTTCTTCTTTGGGCACTCTTGTGTATCGCCGATAGTCAAAAGGAGAAATTTTAAAAGTACGAGTTTGTAATGACTTTACTTGGTAGATAAAAAATGTCACTTTATCGAAAAGAGCAGGAGAACGTATCACCCCTTCTTTATTACGATATATAGTCTTTTCTTGGTCGCCTTTGACTAAGATATAACTAAGAGGAGCAAAAATAAAGGGCTGCCGGTTTTGTAAGAAAATAATTTTTGTCCAATTCCCGCTTTTGAGAGAATCAGGACGAAAACTGGGTGTGGTGTAAAATAATTGATGGTTCTTTTCTGGTAATTGTGTTGTCTTAAGCGCGGTCATTTTTTCAAAGGAAAGTTGCCAGCTTCCGTGTGAATAGGTATCAAATACTTTTCCTCTTAGGTAGTATTTGCCTCGAGGAGCAAAGTAGCGTAAAACAGGGTCGCGGGATACGCTGATCTCTTTTGATCCCAATACTGAAATAGGTGAGAAACCTCCTTGGTACTTTTTTTTTCCGCTGTCAAATAAATTAAGAGGTTGCCAAGCGTTTAGCTCTTCGCGATAGAGATGAAGGAGCTTACCTGCAACAAGACAGAGCAGAAGACAAGAGAGAAAGCTCCAGCGCCATATTTTTCGAGGAAAATCACTTTGGGAGGGGATTTTTTGATAGAGAAGCGAACGATTGAGAAAAAGTAAAAGGGAGACATAAATCGTTAGGAATAATAAAAAATAGTTTGTTACTAAAGTGTAGCTTGATGTGACCAAAGCTAAGTAACTATATAGAACTAAAAAAGTAATGCTTTCTTGGCTTCTTTTTTGGTAAAGTTCTAATGTTCCTAACACGAGACAAGCACTACCAAAATGAAAAACTATGGATATATCTACTACTGTATAGATTTTTGCTAAACAAGGATAATTTATGTGTTTCCAGAAAAAAAGAAGAGAAACTAAGGCTAGGATGATTTTTTGTTGAGTAGAGTGAAAAACAAAACGAGGTTTAACAGAATAAGCTAAGAATAAAAAAGGGTACAAGAAGAAAAGCCAAACGAGTTCTGTGTGATAACCTTTTGCAAAAGTAAAGTACATTGCTGTTAAAAAACAGGACAGGGCCGTAAAAACTAAACCTATTTCTAATAAGCGCTGTTGTTTGTTCATAGCTCTAATATTTTCCCGTCCATGATAGAGTCAGGCTTTATGGTTTGGAAATCTATTCGGTTTTTTCCTTCAAAAGGATTTGTAATCTGCTCACTTGTGCAAAGAATTACTTTTAGCCCGACATCATATTGAGAAAGCTTTTCTAAAAAATGGACTCGAGCAGAATCGAGCTGTAAGAGGACTACTATGACGGAGGTGAGTAGACTCATTCTTTCTAAAACCATAGATTCAATTTCTGCAAAGGGGTTCTCTTGACAGAACTCTAGGCAAGCTAAAACCTCTAAGATCTGATCCATATGAGCGAGAGATCGCCCGGATTCTAGTAGATAGATTTGAGGGCCAGCAGCGAATATATCTATGATGTGTTCCTGGCGTGAGAGAAAATCTGCAATTGCAGCAGAAAGGCTTAAGCTTGCCTCAAAATGATCTTTTGTTTCTTCATTTGCTTTTTTCCTTCTTTTTTTATTGAAAGGAGGCATTTGTGTGTCTAAAACCAAAGCTACTCGGCAAAAGTATTCTTGCTGGTATTCTCGAACAATAGGTTTTTGGAGACGGGCCCAAGAACGCCAATCGATTTTTCTTAGGTCATCACCTTTGTGGTATTCTCGGTTTCCAATATACTCCATAGAGTCTCCCACCTGACTAACTAGAGCAACTCCTCCTGGGTGGTACTTTCTTCCTATGGGAATTGTGAGGTTTTCTAAAGGAAAGAAAAGAGGATAGATGATGAGAAGAGTTTCTCCTTGGCGAGAACACCCTAAGCAAAACAGTCCAAAGGGGAAGGTTGTATCTATTCTAAGACCGGGAAAAACATGATTCCCTCTTTTATTAAAATGTACCGATAGATAAAAATCTTGTTCTTCACCTTTTTTTAGATAAGGAATGAACTGTTTTTCTGGTTCAACATTGATATAATTATCTGTTAGACCTGCTTGGAGAACAAGATCCCAAGCTGTTTGAGAAGAGGTATTTTTCACTAGAACAGAAAAAGGAAATTTTTCTCCGCAGACGGCTCGGCTAGGTAAGGTATGGGTTAGTTCTAAGTTTGGTCGGTAAAATCCGACTAAAGCTAAAGAAAATCCTCCGAGTACAGCAAAAAAACCTATTAAAATGTAGGTATCTACATTCGTTGAATGATAACCAGCAAAGTTAAAGATAGCAATAAGACTTCCTATGAAAAGAGCACGGCTGCTAGGGGTTAAGTCAAAGAGCCAGCTATAACGTGCTTTTCGGAAAAAAGGAGTTTCTTGTCCAAGGCTAAATTTTTTTTTCATAATGCTGCTTTGCTGATAATTTTTGTCTGGTAATCTGTTTACCATTATATTAAATAATTACTGTGTTGTAAAGTATAGTGGATTTGTTTTAGAGCTAATCTTTAAATTAGCTCCAAGCACCTATAGAATTAGCCCAGAGATTAGTGAAAACCAATAGTTTTTGATTCCATTTGATAGAAGGATTATCAATGAGCCCAGAAAGTACACGAGAAAAATTCATTCCTTATACAAAAGTTGAAATCATTCAGATGATTTGTGAGGAAGAAGAATGGAGAGAGGAAGAAAAAAAAGAATTTCAGTCTTTTTCTCAAATTTTAGAAAGTCTATATCACTTTCAGTTTCATCAAAAAATGGAAGCACTCAAGAATAGCTACCATCCCTTTAATCCCGATAAGGATACCAAAAGTGACCGCGATTACTCTTCTGATTACCTCGAAAAATGTGAAGGGGAATTGGTGAGCAAGTTTGAGGAGGTTCTTCTAAATGCAAACTACAAGCAAATTACCCAAGAGCAACTGGAAAATTCTTTGGAAAGAGAGTCTCTTTTTGAGGTGAGTTTGTATGTCGATTTTGATGATTTTGAAAAGCAGCTTTTGTTTTGGCGAGGAGACGCTACTTATAAAACAACGGTAAAGAAAATGTTTTTCAAAAAAGAAGAGATTGAGGTTCCCACTTTTCAGCGCGTGGCAATGTTAGTGAAATTTAAGAACGAAGAGCATTTTCAAAATAAAAAACGTCGAGATATAATATTTGAGCCAGGCAGTATGATTATCAAACTCTTTAAAAATATTCCTAAAGATGATCTAGAGATGCTTTTTCCCAATACCCAAGTTGGAATGAAACTCAAAGACAAGCTCTTGATTTGGATTCCCGCGGCTCTGGGAGGAATAGGAATTTTAGGTACTAAAGGACTCGCCATTATTGCGGCTGTTCCTGTTCTCTTCCTTGTCTTTCGGGCCCTTTTGTCAAACGGCGACTTTGCTCAAGTGAGCTCTACTCAGATGGCTCTTTTACTCGGAGCGGGCACGGCTCTAGGAGCAATTTTAGGTTATGCTTGGAGGCAGTGGGATAAGTATAAGAATCGAAAGATCAAGTTTATGAAAGTGCTTTCTGAAAATCTTTATTTTAAAAACTTAGATAACAATGCCGGAGTTTTCAGTCATCTCATAGACACCGCTGAAGAAGAAGAGGTGAAGGAAGCTATTTTAGCCTACTACTTTCTTTTGCATAACAAAGAGCCGTTAAGTGAAGAGCAACTTGATAAGGAAGTCGAAACTTGGTTTTGGGAAAAATACGGGACAAATCTAGATTTTGAAGTAGACGATGCTTTAAAAAAGCTTTGCGAGTTAGATCTATGCAAGGTGGAAGAAAAAGAAAACATTAAATTTTACCAAGTTCTTTCACTTCCCGAAGCGTGTAAAAGAGTAGATTTTTTGTGGGATAATTTTTTCCCTTACAATGATGGAATTAAGTAGTAAAGAAGAAGGCTTTGTTTATTTCTGGAAAATCGATGACTTTCTTTCTATACTCTTTAATAGTATAGGCTACTAAAAATCTAAGGCACCTTAAAGAAAATAAGTTGAGTCTATGAACACTGAAAAATCTTTTGGGGAAATCTTAAGAGAAACGAAAAATGTCACTCCCTACTTTATTTCTTCTGATTTTAGTCGTCAGAATAAACTAGGTTTTTCTTCTAAAAAAAGAGAATCTACGGGAAGTAGTATTTGCGGACTACGTCTTTTTTTTGAAGATAATTTGAGCTACCAACGTCAAACCCAAGAAGATCTATGTTTTTTGATCCTCGCTCTAGAAAATCTAAGAAAAATCAAAGGTTATGAAAACCTCGTTATTTCTTCTGACTTTGTAGTGGCTACACAAAATGACAATGCGGGAAAACGCGTGCGTTTTTCTCTAATACAAAAAGAGGATACCTATGATGAGCAGGAAGCCATCCGCATTAGTCAACAAAACTTGGTTCGATCAATAGAGAAATCTCACTTTCGTGTGACTTCTCTTGAACACGAGTTTTCTCCTGAAAAAGGTTGGTTAGGCTTTCAAAAATGGGCTTTGAGTGCTCAAGTTAGCCCGAAAAGACATTTTCCTAAAATACGCCGCCCTTCTTTTTGGACAATGATGACTTTATTGAGTTTGTTTTCTTTGCTTTCCTATTGTTCCTCTATCCCCTCTCTTTTGAACACTCCTTGGAAAGATCTAGATTTAAGCCCTTGGGAAAACCTAGAGCAAACAATGAAAGACTTAGGGCTTACTTCGGACAACTCTCCTACTAGTGATTCTAATTCAAAGCTTCCTGATTCTTCTCCGTCTTTTTCTAATCTACCAGATGCAGATCCCAATGCTCTGAAAAACTTGGCTGATAAACTTCCTTCTAGTGAACCTTCTAATTCGGCTAATAACTCTTCCCAAAAAGAAAAAGATTTTCTAGGTATTTCTATAGAAGTAGACTCTTTTATCATTTTACTAGATGTGAGCACTAGTATGAAGCCTGTTTTAGGACAGATTCGCAAGGAAACGCAAAGACTCTTAGAAAAACGGGCCGGTAAAAAAACTTATGTTAATATTATGACCTATACAGATAAGCCAACAAGTGCCTTGAGGGGGCTGAAAATATTAAATGATAAGACTACCAAACGCCTGAATGACTTTCTCCGCAAAATACGAATAGGAGGTGAGACTAGCTTACGTTCGTGCCTTATCCGAGCAGGCACAGAAATAGGGAAACATCGTCGAAAAACTCAGGTCATTATTTTAACGGATGGAAAAGATATCTCTATTCCAAAAATGTTAGAAAACCCTAAGCAAGTAGTAGATATGTTTAGAAGAACCCCTTACATTTTTAGAGTAATTACCCCTCGTCTAATTCTTAACCCGAAAGCAAAACCTCGAGCCAACGGTGAATATGAAAAAGCTCTAGAGCATTTAGCAGAAGCTGTTGGTGGTCGTTTGGGAGCCTTAGAGGAATAAAAATGCCAAAAGAACTTATTGTCTCCCTGGAACAAATTCGAGAGTCCTTTTTCCAGTGTTGGGAAAAATTCCAAGAGGCCGAGAGTTTTTCTTTGTTGGTCTCTTCTCCTCCTTTTCAAGAAAGGTTCCGGGCAATTGAGGAAAAAGCCAAGCTTCCCAAAAAACAATCCTTTAGCTCTCTCTTTACTTGTGCCATTATTGGCTCTAGCACCAATGGAAAAACAACTGTTCTTGCCGAAATGTTTCCCCATCTTGCTGAAAAAGGTTGGTTGCAGACTCAAACTACAGATACCACTTCTCAAGCCTTAAAAATCCAGTATGCTAGTGATTCAGAAAAAGAAGATGATATTGAGATTAGTCCGTGGAAACTGGAGAAAATCAAAAGTTTTTTTGAACAAAGACAAATTCAGCAACAAAATCAAAAAGCAGGTATTGAGGTGCGTATGGGAGAAAACTCTATTGTTGTTGATGGGAGCAACTCTTTCTTAGAAAAAGAGGAGTTTCGTTTTTCTCTAGAGCAAGTCATTCGTCCTTTTCTTGCTCCGGTTAAATTACAGCATTCCCAAATAGGAGAAGAGTTCATCCGGGCTTTGACAGTAAAAGAGCTTTCTAGTAAAATCAATTCTCAACCAGTTTTGAATTTGGGAGAGGAGAACTATAACTCTCTGCAGTTGCGTGCCATTATTAAAGATATTCAAATTCACGATAAGTTCAACGAAATAAATCGTTGGATCGGAGAAGAGGCAAAAAATTTAATTTTTGTTGATACTCCCGGAATAGCAGTGCAGGGAAGTAGCAAGGATGAGGTACTACGCTTCTATTTAGCGAATAAAAGCAACCAAGTTATTTTAGAGCTTTTGAAAGAAGAGGAGCTGGATATTATCATTCATATGGTGCTTTGTGGTAAGCAGTCCGACTTTTCTAGTCTCTGGGAGGAACTTGTTCCGCAGTTCAAAGAAAGTGAAGTGGAGGATTTATCTCGTCGTCTTATTTTAGCCATAAACGGTATGAATCTATATTTTACGAACCCCGACTTAAGAGAACGTTGGGAAAATCCTGCTTTGGCTGAGCAAAAGGGGGATCATTTTGAAGAGACGATAGAGGATAATATCATTCATAAAATGCTTCACCAAGGGAAAGTTCGGCCCGCTCATATTTGCTTTCTAGACTCACATCGCTTTGTTGAAGGAGACTATGAAAAAACCTATAGAAGTTACCAAGACGAAATGAAAAAATGGATAGAGCCAGAAGGCGTGGGATATAAAACCTTAAAGCGACTGGGGCTCCTCGAAACATTTGCTGAAAATATTAAAGCTTTAGGAGATCCTGAAGACCGAGGACAGGGGTTTCTGGTCCAACAAATTCAGAATTTGATTCAAACTGAGGGAAAGAGACTTAAGATCCAGCGTTACTTGAAACGCAATCGTTTACTTGAGATTATCGGGGAGCTAAAAAGATTAATCCAAGACTACTATGATCCTAGAGGAGGACTTAGTACTCAGGCAATGGCCCAATCCATTCAAACTTGCTTAAATTTTTTCCATGATTTGGACGAAGAAAAGCGGGAATCTTTTATCCAAAAACAAATTGACGGACAAATTACACATTTGTTTACAGAAACCCGAGAGGAAAAAGACTGGATAAAAAAACTTTTCTTTCGTTTTACTGATCAAGTATTGGAAAAATTGCTAGAGACTAGCAATGCTTCCGGGGACCAGAAAAGTATTTTTAAAAGTCATTACAAAAAACAAGTAAATTTATGGTCGCGCCAATGGGGATATGAAGGGGCTAACTTTAAATTTCCGAGGCATCCGAAAGACCGTAAGTGGCAATTACTTCAGCATACCTTACAAACCCATGCTCGGGAAATTATCTACCAATTACTTCGAGGAAAACCTGAAAATAGCGAGGGACGGTTAGAGCAATCTTTCCAAGACAAAGAAGAAATCCAAGCGATCTTGAATACTTTAGAAAGCATCTATAAATTATCTCAAGATTTATGTTTGCGTCATGGAGTTTCTCAATGAAATACAGCACAACACTAAAAAAAGGATTGCAACAAGCTTGGCAGCTTTTTCGAAGAACAATCATTTTCTTGGGAGTGGGAAGAAAAGAGCCTGGAGTAGTGCAAGAGAATTTCCAGTTTATTGTTATTGGGCAAACGGGATTACAAATTTGCAAAAACTTTCCCATCTTTAAAAGTGTCACCCAAGATCAAGAAAAACTACGCATTCTGAAATGGGCCCAAGAGGAAGCAGATTTTTTTACCCATCATCCAGTTGTTCATCTCTTGGAAAAATATCTAGCGGTTAGCTCGGTAAGAGAAGGAGGAAAACACTCTGGTTGGATTCCTTGCGATTCTCAAGAGTTGGTCTTTTTTCGAGTCATTTTGACTGCACAAGATTTACTGCTAGATTTACTTATCGACACTCATACCGAAGCGGCTTTGCAACTCCATAATCAAATTCCTTGTGTTTTGCATAAGAAAAAACTTTTCTCTTCCTCTTATTTTTCTTTGGCTTCTTTTTATATCGAGAAACATGAGAGAGTGAAAAATGTGACAGGAGATTTGTTGGTGGACTATGGCAATTCAGCCTCTACTTTTCTCTTTGCTCCCGAAGACTCTCTTCTGGAAGAGTGCGAACTTTTAGCACTAAATCAACCATTTGATCCCGATTATCAGTTGAGAACCTCTGAGCAAAAGCAAATTGTGAGGGCAAACTTAGCAGCTTTGAGAGTGACAGAGACGGATTCTTATGAAAATGATAGTTCTTGGATGGTGGGAGGAGAATACGCAAGGGAGCTTGTCGAAAACCAACCTTTTGTCACCTACGTGCATGCTCCCAAAAAATATGTCTATGCTTGGCCTGAACAATCTTCCTATCAGCCCACTACTCAGTTTCGAGGTATTGTAGGACAAAGGACGGGTTTGCATCCTCTTACTCATTTTGTTCGTTTGCATTTAAAAAATATTTTGATGAATGCTTTGAGCGCTTATCTTAACCCCGGCTATAACTTGGCTAACCCCAAACGCTACCCCGAACTGAAAAAAGTACTTTTTACTTATCCCTTAACTTGGCAGCAAGCGGATCGAGCTTGGTTTCTAAAGACAGCCAGTGAAGTTGTTAAAGAAATTTTTCCAAACTCTCCTCCGGTTTTTTTAGTGTGCAGTGAGCCTGTTGCGGTAGCGGCCTACCTTATCCAAAAAACCATTTCTCACTACGGCCGAGAAAACCTTCTCTTGGCCCAAAGTGTCCTTGGTAATGTATCAATGAACGATGATTTACGTCTTTTAGTCGTAGATATAGGAGGAGGTTCTACCGATATAACTCTTCTAGAAACGAATTGGCAAGAGGATCAGATTTCTTCTTTAGACGTCTATTTTCAAATTTTAGAATCACGAGGCTTTCCTAGAGGAGGAGATCGGATTAGCCATTTTCTTGTGACTGCTATTTGGAACTATTTAACTCAGAAATACTCTCTCCCGGAAAACTCTCTTGATTTTGAACAAGAACCGAAAACGGCGACTTTTATTTATCAAAGAAAGCGAACTCTTCTCGCTCAACTTACCCAAAAGGCAGAGGAAGCAAAAATAGCTCTTTCAGAAACAGACTATTGGCAACTAGATGAGGAGAACATCATTCTTTCTTTGAAGGAAGCTTTTCCTGCCCATAAAATTATTTCTCGCTCTACCGATAGTCCCTTCACTTTGAACAATCAAATTTTAGAAGCTTGGCTTAGTGAAGATACCCAAGAAATTGAGCCACGAGGAGGAGCAAAGTTTCTCGATACTTTTCTTTACTTACGAGACCTTTATGAAAGTAGTGCTAGGGTGGGAAAACAACCCCATCTTGTTGTTCTTAGTGGTCGAACTTCCCGTTTACCCTTTATTAAAAAATTTGCCCTGCGCTACTTGCCTCTCCCTTGGCACCGAGTAAGAACTCTGAAAGAGTTGCTGCCCTTTGCCTCATGGGAGCCAAATGAATACGAAAATATGGATAAAGTTGCTGTTGTCAAAGGAGCTCACTGTTTTGGACAAACGGACCGAATCCGCTTTTTTCACAAGGAAAACCTGGAAGAGAGCTTTAGTCAATACCTAGGAGTTATGAAAAATACCTTTTCGGGACAAAAAATTCATCCCCAACAAGTTTTCATTCGACCTGGAGATCCAAAACCCCAAGAGTTTAAACTTCAAATTCCCGCTCAAAGCACTATTTCCCTAGGAACATCCTTTGAGATCGAAGGGCCGGCTTTTCAAATAGCCCAACTGACCAACGAAAAGAGCCAAGAGGAAACTGTTACCCTTCGAGTGGGAGGAAGCTATAGTCTAGAGCTTCTTTCTTCCAAAGGTCTCATTTCTCTTTCCCAAGCTGCCTTTGAAAGTACCATTTCAGATAACTTTCAAGATTCCGGGAAAATTGACCTATCTCCCCCCGCTTTTCTTGCTTCTATTGTCGATAATTAGATAAATAGATAAGTAAAATTCTAAATAGCTAATCTATTTGCATAAGTGCAAATTTATAGATATAATTAAAATATCATAAATTTAGAAAAAACAGATCTTTTGAATAAGGGGAAGGAAAAATAATGAAAGCAATCCTTTTTTGTCTTTTCATTTTGGTTATGGGAACTACGTTTGCCTCTGCGAGCTTGATCACTTTTACCGACCAAGCTACTTTTGATAGCCAAGCTGGAGGAACGCAGCTAGTTAATTTTGATGTGGATAGCAACAACAACGCTCTTTCTCTGAATACCCCTATTGACCAGCAATATATTTCGCAAGGAGTAGATTTTAACCCTTTTGACAATAGTACTCCGAAGGTAGGGACTTTTACCCCTCAATCAGCTCCTAATGTTATGCTGACAGGGACTGTTGGAGCAGGAGATGGTGGTTTTGAGGCGGTCTTCTCTAACCCTACGAATGCTGTTGCGGTAGGTTTCGGAGGTTTGCAAGATATTGGACAAACCACTTTTGAAGCCTTTGGTGACAATAATAATTCTCTGGGGTCATTTGTTGTCTTCTCTCTAGCAGGTGGTGCCTCTAATGGCTTTGTCTTTTTTGGCGTGATTTCCGATGAGAATATTTCTCGAATAGAGGTCAGTACAGATCCAGCAGACTTTGTTTGGTTTGATGATTTTCAATTTGGTAATACAGTGCTTGATGCTTCTGTTCCCGAGCCTTCTTCTGGAATTTTGTTACTGGGAACAATGATTGCTTTTATGTTACGCTTCAGATTTTTAAAGAAAGAATAGTAAAATGTTAAAACTACATTTGTTCTTGCTTATATATTTGTTATTTTTTTCATCTATAGCTTTTTCTCTACCATCAGGACTTATCGCTCGTTGGGCTGGAGAAGGCAATGCTATAGATAGTGTAAATGGGAGTAATGGTAATATTCAAGGGGGAGTTAGTTTTACAGAAGGAAAAATAGGACAAGCATTTGCTTTTAATGGAACAGATGGTTTCATCAATGTTCCTAATAATAGTATTATTGATATGGGAACTTCGTCATTCACTATAGGGCTGTGGGTAAAAACAAATGATTTTTCTCTACAAACTTTGGTAGAAAAGCGTACCGCTAATGCAGAATATTTAATAGACATTGGGTCAAATGGCCATGTCCGAGCAGGGATTGTTGATGCCAATAATAATTTTGCTTTGGCAGGATCTTCTGTTTCTGTTGTTGATGGAAATTTTCACCACATTGCGTTAGTTAGAACTGCTTCTACAACAGATAAGGTCGATTTGTTCATTGATGGAGCTTTGAATGCTACAGCCACTTTTAATGGCCTACTAGATATTAGTAATTCTGGCGATTTAACTATAGGAGTAGATATTACAGGAGCACGCTTTCTGAATGGGGCTTTAGATGACATTCAGTTCTATAATCGGGCTCTATCTGTTTTTGAGGTAGAGAGTATTGCCAGTGCAAGTGTTCCTGAGGCATCTACCTCTATTTTGCTTTTTGTCGCTTTATTTTCTTTTTGCCATAGTCGTAAAATTAAGATTGCTTATTAAAAGAGGCTACAAAGAACAAACTAAACAGTAGGAAAAGATAAGTACTCGGCTCAGGAATAACAGAATCCTCGTTGGTCGCAGCAACAAAATGGCTTTGAATTCGTTCCTGAGATAAAACGCTATCATAAATAGCGACCTCATCAATGGCTCCTGGGCTAAAAGCGGTAGAGCCTTGAACAAACTCAAACTTCATCAAGCTTATGTCAGAAAACTCACTACTATTGGGATTATCAGACCACCAAAAATTACTCAGATTACCCGCCGTAAAAAAGGCATTGATCTCTTGTCCGTTAATGTACATTTGTCCCGTGGAAGTTACTGCAAAATGAAAAAATTCGTTCAAAGGGTAAGCTGAATCGTCACTACGATAAAATGCTAGCTGATTGTTACTCTCGATGTTTACATGTCCGCCTTGGGCAGTGGAACGAAAAACTAAAAACCATCGTTTTCGATCACTACTTGTCCCCGTGGGAGGATCACTAAACATCAAGGCGGTAGTGCCTTCGCTTCCATCCAGTTTCAACCACATTTCCAAAGTTCCCTCTGCCTGGTTAGCCAAACTACTAACAGCAGGACTTAAGTCAACATGGTCGTTAACTCCATCAAAGCCAGCTGCACTGTTGCCTGGAAAAATCCCCGGAGTACTTTGATTAACTCCCCCTTGGTAACTACCATTGAGATTGTTTCCCGAGGAATCTTGCACAACAGCACCAGTCTCTTCATCCAAACGCCAATAAACCACAGGACTATCCGCAAGAACCTCGTTGACGTAATTTATACTCCCTGCAAAAGCAACCGAAGTAAAAAGCAAAAAACAAATAATGGTTTTCATAAGGGCATTCCTTTTTTCAAGCTTGCTTAGATATAATATTGCTGTATGATAGATCTTACGAAAAATTTTATTGAATTTCAAGAAATACTTTAATAAGTAAAAAATAAGAAAAACGTTTGTTTTTGTTCGAATAAGGAAGCAGAAGAGGTAACTTGTGAAATCGATCGTCATAGCAGGAGCCAATGGGTTTATTGGGAAGGCCCTTACAAAAAACCTAAGTCGAGAATACCATATTATTGCCCTAACGCGTAATGTGCCTTCAGAGCAATCAAAAATAGACAATGTAGAGTTTAGGCAATGTGATTTGTTTTCTCTTCTCGATACAGAAAAAGCCCTTGAGGGAGCTGATTATGCCATTTACTTGGTACACTCTATGATGCCCTCTGCAAGGTTGACCCAAGGAAACTTTCAGGATACCGATCTCATTTTGGCGGACAATTTTGTTCGAGCAGCAGAAAAGAAAAAAGTAGAGCAAATTCTTTACTTGGGGGGAATTATTCCGGAAGGAAAAAAACTGTCCTCTCATTTGGAAAGCCGCTTGGAGGTAGAAGAAACTCTCGCTAGTGGTAGTGTTCCTATAACCGCTTTTCGCACATCTCTTATCGTGGGCCCTGGTGGTTCCTCTTTTGACATGATGAAAAAGTTGGTATCTCGGCTGCCGATTATGATTTGTCCAAAATGGACGCGATCAAAAACTCAGCCTGTGTCTTTAGAGGATGTTCTGGTTGTTTTTGATAACAGTGTTGGTAATCCCGAATTTTATGATAAGAGACTAGATATTGCCGGGCCTGATATTGTAACTTACCAGGAAATGATGAAAATCACAGCAAATTGCTTAGGTAAGAGTCGATGGATTTTTACTGTTCCTGTTTTTTCAACTCGACTTTCTGTTTTGTGGGTAAGCCTATTTTCGGAAACTCCTCATCAATTAGTAGCTCCTCTTGTAGAAAGCTTACGCCACGATATGGTTGCGAAACCTAATTCCTTAGTTACAAAGATGAAGCTGCCGAATATTCCCTTTCGACAGTCGGTAGAGGATGCGGTGAATTTCGATAAGAACAAAGTTAGGTTAGAGAACAATGTTCCGCGAAAAAAAAACGATGCAGAAAAAAAAGTTCGTTCTGTCCAACGCTTAATACTACCCCGTGGCAAAGATGCTGCCTGGGTTGCGAGAACCTACCCTGATTGGTTAGCAAAATCTCTACGTACCTTCCTTATTGTGAAAACTGAGCCTACAGGAAACTGTAAATTCTATTTCCGCTTTTGGAAAAGAGCACTTTTAGAATTAACTTTTTCTGAAGAAAGGAGCCATTCCAAGCGTTCATTATTTTACATTACGGGAGGAATTTTGGCTAAAACAACAAAACGATCACGATTGGAATTTCGCCAAGTTTTAGGTAACCGATATGTGTTAGTGGCAATACATGACTATGAACCAACACTTCCTTGGTATATTTACAACCTTAGCCAAGCGCTTGCGCATTTGTGGGTTATGCATCGCTTTGGTCGGTATTTGGAAGTTTTGAATCAAAAGGAAGTATAATTCGCAAAAAAATTAAAGAATTGTATTGTGGCACTAAAATTATTATTATTAAGCATCTATATTGTTTTATTTTTAGAGCGCTTTATTTGAGGAGATTAACATGAAAAGTAAATGTATATTGGTGCTTTGCATATTTTTTACATTAGTTAGTGTGCAAGCAAATATCCTAACTTTTGTTGATGACAAAGCCAATTTCTTTAGTGTAACCGGAGCAACCAGCGTTACTGGACCATATCCTAACCTTGGCGTGGTTCCCAATTTTACCCAACTAGGGGGAGCTGTTTTTAGCCTAGGCCCAGGAGCAAGTAATTTACATTTTAGTACTGGAGGAGGCTCCGACTGGACAAGTGCAATAGCGGGCAATACTTTTGCAGTAAGTGGACCAGAGAGTTTTAATCTAGATCTTGATGATCCTACTTTTGCTATAGGCTTTGATATGGTAGAGAGTACTTCAAATGCCTCTTCGACATTTCAAATTACTCTAAAAAACGGAGGTAGTGTAGTCGACTCTTTTACCTATAACACTCCCACCAGCGTGACAGTTCTTTTTGTTGGAGTGGCAAGTGACCAGGCTTTCAATCGCGTTGAAGTTTTAGAAACTGTAGGGAATTCTCAAGACGAATACTTTGGGCAATTTTTTACGAGTACAAATAGCTCTTCTGTACCTGAACCATCTTCTTTGCTTCTTCTAGCTTTTGCTGGAATCGGATGTTTCTTTTCCAAGAAAAAATAATTATCTGTAGGGACATCCCTCGTGGGTGTCCCTAATAATTAGTAAAACAAAGCGTTCCACTAACTCAACTCTTCATTTTGATAAAACAACTCACAATCGCAAAAATTAAAGCAACCAAAGTTTGGGGCTCAGGAATAGCATTAACGTTTCCGCTAAACTTCACATTATCAAAAAAACCGTTGCTACCAGCATCGTAAATTCCCACTCCGCCAGTCGTAAAATTTTGTATTCCTAGGTTATCTGTAATGTTTGTGAGGACAAAATCAAAATTATCATCTCCCACCCCATTGTTGACAGATGCTGTAATCTGATTCAAAGTCAAGTCTACATCTATTCGCAAAGTATGGAGTTGTCCAATCGCGGGGACAAACCCTAGGTTTTGATCAGTTAAAACTCGAACATTACTTCCATTAACTACTTGTCTAAATTGCAAAGCTCCAGGAGTAGATGTAAAGCCCGGAAAGAAGTTAATTGTGTAGTAATTATTGGCATCTTGAATCCCAAACGCTAAACCCACGGCTTGGTTCCCCGTATTTTCACTCGATACTTGCCCCATATCCGCTTGCAGAGAAAACTGGGAGACGGAGCCAATGGCATCAAACTGAAGTAGTCCTGTTGGGTTAACAAAACCAGCAAAGGTTCCATTGGCCCGAGCTTGGCCATTATTAATACTCCAGTCGTTTCCATCGAGAATAGTCCAGTTATTGAAATTACCCGCCGAAAAGTCTTCGATCAAGTCAAGGGCATACGCTCCACTAGATACAACTAAAGAGATAGTCCAAATAAGTATCAGAAATCGTTTCATTGCATTTTTCCCTTTTTTTAAGACTACTCGAAAACATTTTTACATTAGATTCTTATAATATATTACAAATAATCAAAATATACAATTTATTTTTATTCTCCATAGATTTGGTTTTGTCCGTTTAATTATCAGGATTTACAGTGAGCAGACGACGAGGCTCTCCCTGGGAGTTGAGGCCTCTAACGACAGAAAGCTTTTTTCCTGTTGTGTAGCCTGCTTGGTTGTAGTTGACATATTTTCCAGAAGCAGATGCCCAGAATAAACCTCGCTTTTTTGACTCCTCTAAAGCGAACTGTTCGGCTTTGGCGAGGTCGTGCTCGATTAAGCTATAGCCTTGGGCTTCGGTAGACTGGGGATTCTGTTTTCTCTGAAAAATTTCTCGCGACTTAATTTCGTTTAGCGTTTCGCTAAAACCTTCTACCGCAGAATCGCAAAAGCTAGTTTTTTCGGATAACTTTTCTCCAGGGGCATATATTGTTTTATTTTGGAGATATTTTTGGCAATTTCGCAGGATACGCTCTCTATTAATGGAGTAAAGATATTCTGCATGGACAACATCTTCAAATTTGCCAAAGAAGTGCATGGAGTGGAGTTTCTTTCGGCGGTTATTAACATTCCGTCTTTTTGTAACATGTAAAGAAAAGACGTTGCAAAAAGAGGCTACATTGTGAGCTAGATTTCGTTGCCAAACTTCTCTTTCGATCGTGACAAATCGATCGACTAGCTGATCTTGATTTTCTATGTCAACGTGCAGTTGGTGATTTCCCAAGTTATATTTAACAACTAAATCATTGGCTAGAGCGGTGGCAGTGATTCCCTCTGGTTTTCCTAGTTGGTCTTTTCCGACAGCTCTGAGTTTTTTGATCTTGCTTATTTTCTCTGCTAGCTTCTCCTCGTCTTCTGCTTTGATGAGAGGCGGATTTTCTTGCTTTAGAGCAGAGCGTATACAACTAGCAATCCATTTATCCACTATTTTGTATGACTCTTCTATGACCTCATCTACTTCTTGGAAGTATTTAGTTCCCCAAATTTTTTCTGCGAGTGAAACTAGGGTTTCGCGAAACTTTCGTCCGTGCTTATTAGTTTTTGAGTAAGGGTGAGCAAGCTCATGGAGACAAGTGGCAAAAATTTCTGCCCAATCTGCATTAGGACAAGTCGTAATAACGATGCGTTGAGGGGATTGGCCGATTTTG
The DNA here is from genome assembly GCA_029260735.1 of Planctomycetota bacterium. Lineage (GTDB taxonomy): Bacteria > Planctomycetota > Uabimicrobiia > Uabimicrobiales > Uabimicrobiaceae > JAJDCR01. The sequence goes on along the minus strand of JAJDCR010000081.1, from coordinate 59,778 downwards.
TACCATACTCGGCCTGTGACAAAACCTTCTTTGTTTACTTTTCCTCGGCGGACAATAAACTCTAAGGGAGGAATATCTAGCTGTTTACGAATTTCTTCAAAGCGATTTTGAATTTTTTGGGTCGCGATATAGGAGGGTTCATCTGTCCTTTGGGAATTATCAGAACAACTATCGAAAGGAGGTAGAAGGTCCCCCTCCTTTAAGAGATGAGCATCATGGTCATCAAAATTGTTCTCCGCAAGCTGTTTAGCAGTGTAATTTAAGGGAACCCACGAGAGAGGGTTCCCATTCTTGTCAAATTCATCAGGCTTGACTTCCTCTAGTGCTGTCAGAAATTTTTTTACATAAATTCGGGCAATAGAAACACAGTATTTTGGATAGAGGAAAACGTTCTCTTTTGATTTTTCTGGCGGAATAAAGCATTTTAATAAACCTTCTCCCCGCAATTCCCATTTTTCCATAGAGAATAGATCAGGTTCAAAGAAAACCTCGACCTCTACCCCAAAATACCGAGCAAATTTTTGGATAGTAGCAATAGCGAAGGAAGGAGGGATTTTTATGAGAGAATGTCGAGGGCGATGTTGTACCTCGGCGGTCTGTTGAGCAGCAGGGACTGCCAAGGGCTTTTCTGATGAGGGGATTAAGTTTCTTTGGGTCATGATCAATTCTTCTTAAAATAGATTTGAAAAAGCCTATTTTTTGAGGACGCGGTTTAATACATTTTGTAACTGATAAAAGGTGTATGGCTTGGGGAGGATATCTTTAAAACCATATGTTTTATAACGAGATAGAGCAGAGTTATTGGAATAGCCACTGGAAACAACAACCGTTGCTTGTGGATCTATGGCGAGAAGATGTTCCATTGTCTCTAGACCTCCCATCCCTCCATGAATAGTTAAATCCAAGATAACTAGTTCAAAAGGGTTACTTGAATCCATCGCTTCTTTGTACACAATGAGAGCCTGCTCTCCATGAGAAGCTGTTTTCACTTCATAACCCTCTTTTTCCAACATGCTGGAAGCGACTTTGCAAATTATTTCCTCATCATCCATGACAAGGACTTTGCTCTCTTTCTCTCCCCTCAAATCTTCTATCGTCACTTTTTTTGTTTTTGCCAATTGCTTTGACAGAGAGGCGGGTAAGTAGAAGGTAAATGTTGTTCCTTGGCCGAGCTGAGAGTTTACACTGATTTTTCCCCCATGTTTATCTATAATGGAATAAACTATTGTTAAGCCTAAGCCGCTCCCTGCTTGTTTGGTGGTGTAATAAGGGTCGAATATTTGCTCCAGATGTTTTTTCTTAATACCTGGTCCTTCATCACGTACAGTGACTTTGATGTATTTTTCTGATTTGAGGTTGGGTATGCTCTTGGGGGAAATCTCTGCATTCTCTAAGATTATATAAATATGACCACCGTTAGGCATTGCTTGATCGGCGTTGATGGTGAGATTAGAGAAAACCTGTTGTATTTGTCCTTTATCTACTTTCGCTAGCCATAGGTCGGAAGCTAGCCCAAAGACAGGTTTTACATTGCTACTTGAAAGATCAAAGCGAACGATTTCTTTGACAAGCTCATTGAGGTTGGCCTCTTCCTTAACAGGTTCTCCTCCTTTCGAAAAAATGAGCAATTGCTTAGTCAAGCGAATAGTCCTATTCATGGATTCTTCTGCTTCTTCCAAATGTTGAAAAGCGAGTTGATCTTTTTTTAAATATGACTTGGCAATAGATATATTACCAAATAAGCCCATTAGTATGTTATTGAAATTGTGGGCTATTCCACCGGCTAAAATTCCCACGCTTTTTAGCTTATTCATTTTCTGTAATTCTTTTTCGGTCTGTTTGCGCTTCGTGATGTCTAGGAACGTTCCAATAAAAGAAATAAGAGAGCCATCAGAGTCTCGATGAAAGGCGGCGTCTCTTGACAGACACCAAATCCATCGTCCATCTTTTCTTTTAAAGCGATACTCTATCTCCAAAGAATCTTGGTTCTTGTCTTGTATTATCATTTCCATATGAGCAAAAACTAGGTATCTTTCTTCGGGATGAAAAAGAGAGGCGAACTCATCTTTGGACATGGTATTTAATTCATTGATAGTCCAGCCGGTAATATTAGTATACTGAGGATTGATGTAATCGTTATGCCCTTCTACAATATTATAGATGTAGATCCCGCATAAGGAAGCTGACAAAACATGATGAAGGAATAGTTCTCTCTTACTTGCATTTTGTTTTATCTGGTTTGATTTTTCTAGTTCAGCGCGTAATGCAATAACTTCATTGATGAGATCATTTTTGCTTTTTTCTTTGTCGTCCATGAGCTCTACCTCGCTGCAGTGTATTTCTCTGTGGAATTCAATGTATTTATGCGTTTCATTGTTGCCTATGGGTGCCCATTGGCAACAATGAAACGCTATGGCGCCCATAGGCGCCATAGGCGCAACAATGAAACGTACTCTTGGTATAGAGTTACTTGTTGGGTTTTCCACGTAAAGTCGGAGAATCCAAAACATGCCCAGAAATTTGCATTTTGTTGTCTTTTTGGCTGAATATTGTTTGTATAGTCACTTGTTTATCTTTTTCAAAGACGGCACTGTGAATCACTATCGCATACTGAGCTTGTTTTGTTACTTTAATGACTTTTCTACTTTTGTAAGCTCCAATGATGCTTAAGATTTTTTGTTGAGCTTGGGCAAAAACACCTTCACTAAGTGCTTTTTTTGCATTGGCATCAAAGTCTCTAGTATAGTTTTTGTGATTTGCTGACTGTAAGCTCTCCAGTAAGTTGTCGACCATAGGCTCGGCATATTTTAGAATCGCTTGTTGCTCTTCAGGGGAAAGAGTTTTTTGATTGCGTAGCTTAGGGGAATCAAACCATAGACCAGCTAGTAAATTTTTTTCGCCGTATTTTTTGAAGATAGTCCGTATGGTTACTCCTTTTTCCTGAGCAAACTCAGCCCTGTATATTAAAACTTTAAATTCTCCCTGTTCGACAAATTGCATTGCTTTTCTGGACTTGTAAAGCCCAATTTTTTCTATGATCACTTTGTGAACATTCAGAAAAGAACTTTCATTCATTGCTTTAGACAGGTTGGCATCGAAGTCCTGGGAATATTTCTTGTAATCTTTTTCGTTAAAACCCGTAAGCAAATTGTCCATAATAGGCTCCGCGTATTTTAAAGCTTCCTGAGCTTTTTCTCCTTTGATATTTGCAAGAGAGAAAGTCTGTAGACAAAGCATTAAGACTGTCATACATATCAGCATCTTTTTCATAACCATACTCCAAAAAATATTTTTTTAATCCAAGAAAAGCTTCAAAAAGATAAAAAACTTTGAGTACTTTTGCTACCTTAACTCTACTAACAGTGCAAGAGCAGATACTATTAATAGTAATCTAATCGGATTATTCTTGCCAGTAAGAAATTTTTCAGAAAAAAATAAGAAAGTAGAAAAGTGCATTTCTTCAAATGTTTTTTTCTAGCCAAAATTTTACTTCTTTTACTAATTTATCAGGAGGGCCAAGAATAGTTCCAGAACCTTCTTCTTTGCTGTTGCTTATTTTGTCTGTCTTTGGACAATATGACAAAGATTCGGCCACGGAATCTCTATTACCAAAGAGCAATAAGCCTATCCCCCCTCTGACCGCCTCCGTTTGTTCCTCGCGGTTCCCCCCAAAGGGGGATAAGAAAGACTTTAGTACATACGAAAGCAAAACTCAGACTTACACTATTTTGAATATTATGGAACTTTTAACGGCAAATTTTCCTAAAAAAATACAAATAAGAGAATAGATATAAAGTAACTAAGTGGGTTAAAAAAATTGAGTTCTATTACTTATTATGGTAGCATAAAATAACCAATAGAAAATAATCATTGAAGAAAAAAAATGAAGGAAGAAAAACGTATGTCAGAGCCGTTGTCATCATCCGAAGAAGCCATTATCACATTCTCTAGCAGCACGAGTTGGGCAGCTTTAGAGGAGCTTGTTGCAAAATTAATGGAAAAGATAACAAGCGAAGGTGTTGAACAAATAATCTGTCAACCAGCGCAAAATGAAGAGGGAGTTGCTCTTTTGTTGGCGGGGATTCGTTTGCAGTTGGATATGACAGTTGTTCCTCATGATTTTCCAAGGGAGCGTTTAAGATCCTATCTAGAAGAGTACAATATGGAGGCCATTATCTCGCTTAAGGATGGCATAATAAAGGTAGAGAGAAATTGTGCTTGGCAGAAAGCAGAGGTAAAACGTGATCTTGCCCGTATTGGCTTACTAACAGGAGGAACAACGGGAAAACCTAAGCTAGCTATTCATACTTGGGAGACGCTTCAGAAAAATGTCAAAAAATTGGATAAATTGAGAGGAAAAAGGTGGTTGTTGTCCTATCCGCTTTCTCATATCGGGGGGTTTCGTGTTTTGGTGCAGTTTGTCGTGAACCAAGGTACCTTGGTCATGCCGAAAAATTTTTCTCCTCTTCATTGCCGAGATGTGTTGGTTCAACATAAGGTCGATTTTTTAACCTGCACTCCTACTTTTATGCGTCAACTATTTTTAGCGAGTAAACCAGAAGATTGGGTAAATGCTAAACTGCGTAGAATTATGCTGGGGGGAGAATGTGTTAACCAAAGTATTTTAGATCAGATCCATTTACATTTACCAAGCGTACCGGTTACTCATATTTACGGCTCAACGGAGCTAGGGATGCTCATTAGTGTCCAAGATGGGAAGGCCGGATTTGATGCGAATTTACTGGATAACAAGAAGTTTAAGGTAGTGGATGATGTTTTGTATGCAAAACCCGCCAGTGGTTCTATGCATAACTATCGCAATCAAAAATTTGATCGAGATGATTGGGTCAATACAAAAGATCGAGTGAAGATTCACGAGGGACGCGTTTTTTTTGTGGGAAGAGAAGATGACGCGATTAATGTGGGCGGTTTTTTGGTAGATCCCAACTCGGTCGAAGAAGTTGTTCGGCAAGCGCTGGGGGTAGAAGATGTTTATGTTAGCGCAGCTCCTGACCAAGTGATGGGGAATGTTGTTAAAGCTAACATTACTTTGCAAAAAGGATTTAATTTATCCTCGGTAAAGAAAAATATCAAGAAACAGTGCCGAAGTCATTTACCTGATTATATGATGCCGCGCTTATTTGCCCTTGTTGAAAAAATGCCCTTAAGTCATCTCAATAAATTAGTGAGAAAACCTTCTTTATCTCAATTCTTTTATCAAACTCAGTGGAATCATGTTCGGGAGTACCCTCGCCAAAAATTGCCCAAATTACAAGAATTGCCAGAACTACCAGAACTACCAGAACTACCAGAAGAACGTAAAAGAAAAGTACTATTTGTTCGTACTTCTACGGTAACACGTTTTTATGAACACTTACTCGCCGAGTATGGTAATGATGAAGTTTATGAAATCTGCTTAGCCGAGAAAAACAAAGAGCTTAACGAAAACTCTTGGCAAATTTGCCCTGGAAAAAACGATAGCTTTGATCCCCTCTTGGGTTCACTTTCTTCCTTAGATGAGCTTTATTTTATAGGAGGGGAGGAAAGTTACTCTATCGAAAATCTCAGCTCTTTGGAATCTTTAAGGAAAAGCCAAGAGTATGGGGTTCTTGCTTTTTTTCACCTAAGCCAAGCTTTAAAACGTTGTGGTTTAATTTGCTCTGACTTAACAATTAAAGTTTTGACCGATAGAGCTTATAGTGTTTCACCAGGAAATTCTATTAACCCGACAGAGGCGAGTGTTGTTGGGCTTGCTTTGTCTATGGCCAAAGAATTTTTAGGAGTAAAAGTTGCTTGCATTGACATGGATAAAAGCAGGAAGAGTGAAGAGAAACATTTAGAAGATGCTAAGCTTGTCGCTTCTTTAAAGGGAGAAGGGTTGGGCCGTTTATGGATTTTGCACGAAGGCAAATACTATCAAAGAGAAATTGTTGAGCTACCTTTAGAACTTGCCAGTGGCACTAGCTATCGCAACGAAGGTTGTTATGTTTTAGTGGGAGGGGCCGGCTATATTGGTTCTGTATTGAGTAAATATTTAGCGCAAAATTTTTCGGCCAAGTTGGTTTGGATTGGTCGTAGCTCAATAGATCAAAGAAAGCAAGATCTTATAGACGAGATAGAATCATTAGGAGGACAAGTTTTATACTGCCAAGCAGACAGTTCTTCCTTACCCCAAATGAACGAAGCGATTGAGAAGACAAAAGAAAAGTTTGGTCAGATCCACGGGGTAGTTCATTCTGCTTTAGTGCTCAAGTATCAATCAATCATGAGCATGAGCGAAAAAGAATTTTTAGCTCCCTTGGAACCTAAAATTCAGTCATCTTGGATTCTTGAACATGTAACTCGTGGCGAGTCTTTAGATTTTATGTTGTTTTTTTCTTCTGTGCAATCGATGACGTGCTCTAGTAATTGGAGCCACTATAGCGCAGCTTCCACCTTTGTAGATTCCTATGCTTTACACTTGAGACAAAAAAAAACATACCCTGTTCATTTGGTCAATTGGGGATTTTGGGACAATGTTACTTTTCTAACAACAGTAGAGCATCAAAAAAATCTAACGGACCAAGGGGTGCTTTTCATAGAAGCGAACGAAGGGATGGAAGCGTTAGAGAGAATGTTGCAACATCCTACTGCCCAAATTTTGGCATGGAAAGCACAAGATCGACTCTTAGCCCAATTTGGAGTAAAAAAAGCCCGCAGGGATGTTCCTGAAAAAACGATTTCTCCAAAAACGAAAGAGAGCACCTTAGATTTATCAAGCCTCAAAAGAACCTTACACGATGAACTACAAGAAGTTTTAGAGGTGGAAGATAGTTTTGATTGTGAGAAAGAGTTTGTCGAGTTAGGACTAAACTCTATCTCTGTGATGGAGTTCTTGGATCGTTTAAACGAAATTTTTCATATTCAATTGCAGGCCCAAGATTTGTTTGCCGCTTTTACCATCGATAAAATGTCCGCTTACATTGCCACTCTCTTAGCTGAAGGGAACAAAAATGAGTCAGCTAAGAGACAAGCTAGCTTACAACAACAGGCTAGACCACTACTGGAGCAGAAAAAAGATCTTGAAAATTTTAAAGATGATATTGCTGTTATCGGAATGTCGGGACGTTTTCCGGGGGCGGACAATGTAGAAGAGTTCTGGCATAATCTAGCGCAAGGAAAAGTGAGTACGACGGAAGTTCCTCACAATAAATGGAATAATAAAGGAAGAGAGTTTGGACAGGAGTTGGCTCAAGCTAATCAAGGGAGCCATATTAAATGGGGTGGGTTTGTTAATGATGCGGACAAATTTGATTCCCTCTTTTTCAAAATTTCTCCCGCCGAGGCAGAAAACATGGACCCCCAACAACGCTTGTTTTTACAAGAAGCGTGGAAGGCAATAGAAGATGCGGGCTATGCTCCTCAATCTTTTAGTGGCTGTAAGGGAGGGGTTTTTGTAGGAGCTTGCTATGGAGATTACCATGATGATCCTCAAGATAGAGAAGATGTTTCTTTGCCCCAAAGCTTTTTAGGAGAAACTTTTTCTATTTTAAGCGCTCGTTTAAGCTATTTTTTAAATCTGAAAGGGCCAGCCTTTCCCATCGATACTGCTTGCTCTTCTTCTTTGGTCGCTATCCATCAAGCTTGCCAAAGTATTTTGAATGGAGAAAGCGACTTTGCTTTAGCAGGGGGAGTTTTTATTATGAACACTCCCAACTATCACTTACTCATTTCTAGCTTGGGCATGCTTTCTCCCGATGGAAAGTGTAAGCCCTTTAGTGAACGAGCAGATGGTTTTGTTCTCGCTGAGGGAGTGGGGGTTGTTGTCTTAAAACCATTGACTCAGTCCTTAGCTGATGGGGACCATATTTATGGCGTTATAAAGGGAAGTGCTGTGAATCAGGATGGCTTTACTAACGGCATCACCGCTCCCAATTCTCAGTCCCAAGAAGAATTACAGTTACAAGTTTACGAAAAAAGCGAAGTTAATCCACAAGATATAAGCTTAGTAGAAGCTCACGGAACGGGGACAAAACTGGGAGATCCTATTGAAGTGACTGCTTTGACGAAGTCTTTTGCAAAGCATACAAAGAGCAAACATTACTGTGCTCTTGGTTCTGTCAAGGCCAACATTGGGAATACTGTGGCCGCAGCGGGAGTAGCAAGTCTGATTAAAGTACTTTTAGCTATGCGATATCAAAAAATTCCTCCTTTGGCTCACTTGGAAGAAGAAAATGAGAACTTACTTCTGAAAAACACCCCTTTCTATGTGAATAGTAGGTTGATTGATTGGGTTCCTTCTAGCGATGGAGTCAGAAGAGCGGCGATTAGTTCTTTTGGTTTTAGTGGGACGAATGTTCATTTACTTGTCGAAGATTTTGCACAAAAGGACGTAAGAAGAGAAGAGCAAAAGGGGGCTTTCTTATTTCCTTTTTCGGCAAAAAACCAAAAGCGCTTAGAGGAATATCTGCAGTGCTTTATCCCGTTCTTGCAAAATAACAAAGATACTCGCTTATCTGAAATCGCTTATACCTTACAAATGGGACGTTTTCCTTGGGAAGAGCGTGTTATTGTCTTGGCTCATAACAAAGAAGATCTCTGGCGAAAACTAGAAGACTACTTGGAGACAAAAAGAAATAGAGAAGTTCTTCATGGTAAAGTAATAAAAGAGATTGATTCTCTCCAGGGATTGTTGTCAGAAAAAATAAACGAAGTCATTGATGACAATATTCAAAAAGGAGAGTTGCTAAAAGTTGCTGAGCTTTGGATAAAGGGGATTGATATAGATTGGAAGCTTTTCTATTTCCGAGAAAAGCCTCAGCGCGTCTCTCTGCCCGCATACCCTTTTGCCAAAGATAGATATTGGATAGATCGAAAATATAATGGATCTCGAAAAGCAAATGAACTGAAAAATAAATCTTCACGCTTACTAGGAAAAATGATTGGCAAAAGAGATTCGACGGTAGGATTGTCCTTATCTACGGCAGAAGCTGAGGGACATGATAACACTTTAAAAGAGAACATTCATAATGCTTTAAAGGAAGTAACCTCAAAGCTGCTCAAAATAAAGCAGGAGGATATCAATAAGGATGTGGAGTTTAAAGAATATGGCTTTGATTCGATAAGCCAAACACGATTTGCCCATGAGTTCAACCTGAAATATCAAACCGAACTCATGCCGACAATATTTTTTGAATGCTCGACCATTAGCGAACTAGGAGAATATTTAGCCGAAGAATACCAAGATATATTTGGGAGAAAACTTGCTGTTGATAAACCATTAACTACTGATTTGGCAAAGAAAGAGGAAGGCAAGATAAGGGGAAAAGAAGATAAAGAAGATAAAAAAGACTTTCGTTTTGCTAAAACACTTGATATTCCTCGGAAAGAGAAAAAAACAGACGAAGTTGCCATTGTTGGAATAAGTGGGAAGTTTCCCATGGCCAAAAATGTCGAAGAGTTTTGGCAAAATCTTTTAAAAGCGAAAGACTGTATAAGCGAAATACCAAAAGATCGCTGGGATTGGCAAGCTATTTATGGAGATCCTCAAAAAGAAATAAACAAAACGAACATAAAATGGGGTGGGTTTATCGAAGGAGTAGGAGAGTTTGATCCTTCTTTTTTTGGTATTTCTCCCAGAGAAGCAGAGTTGATGGACCCTCAGCAACGTTTGCTGATGACTTCTGTCTGGGAAGCTATAGAAGATGCTGGTTGCTCGGCTCAAAGCCTATCGGGAAGCAATACCGGAATTTTTGTGGCAATAGGAAGAAGCAACGACTACGGTAGATTACTTGCCCAAGAAAATGTTGCCACCGAAAGTTACTCTGCTGCAGGAGTGCTCTCCTCAATGGGGCCCAATAGAATGAGCTACTTTCTCAATATTCATGGCCCGAGTGAAACTGTTGAAACAGCTTGCTCCAGTTCTTTGATTGCAGTGCACCGAGCAATGGCCTCAATAAAAGAAGGGGATTGCGATATAGCAATTGTCGGCGGGGTCAATACCATCATAACTCCGATGGAACATATAAGCTTTAACAAGGCGGGAATGCTTTGCGAAGATGGGCGTTGCAAAACATTCTCTGATAAAGCGGATGGCTATGTTCGTAGCGAAGGGGTGGGAGTACTTTTTTTAAAGAGAAAAGAAGTTGCTGAAAAAGAGAGAGATCATATATATGCTATTTTGAGAGGCAGTGCTGTCAATCATGGAGGACGTGCTAATTCATTGACGGCCCCCAATCCGAAAGCCCAAGCAAAGTTGCTCGAAACCGTTTATACAAAAGCGGGAGTTGATCCGAGAACTGTCGGTTATATTGAGGTTCATGGAAGTGGTACAGAGCTCGGTGATCCAATTGAAATCAATGGCTTGAAGATGGCTTTTGGAGAACTATACAAAACTAGAGGAAGCACAGAAGTTGTCAATGCTCATTGTGGCCTGGGGTCGGTGAAGGCAAATATCGGCAACCTGGAACTGGCAGCAGGAATGGCAGGAGTGATTAAAGTGTTATTGCAGCTAAAAAATAACACTTTGGTCAAGAATATTCATTGCGATACGGTTAATCCATATATCAAACTAAAAGATAGCCCTTTTTATATCTTGGAAGATACTAGAGAGTGGACGAATCTTCAAGATGAACGAGGGGAAAAGTTGCCTCGGCGAGCGGGGGTAAGCTCTTTTGGATTTGGAGGAAGTAATGCTCATCTAATTTTAGAAGAGTATATCGCTAAAGATGAAACGTCTCCTTCTACAACAATAAAAAATGATAGTCCCTTAGGAGTAGTTCTCTCTGCAAAAAGCAAGGAGCAGCTAAAGGAACAAGTTAAACGTTTGTTGGGAGCGATAAAGGAGCATTCTGATATTTCTTTAGTGGATATGGCCTATACCCTTCAGGTCGGGCGGGTAGCGATGGAAGAACGTTTAGGCTTGGTTGTTACCTCCATTTTGGAGCTAGTCGAAAAAGGAGAAAGGTTCCTGGCGGGAGAAGATGGTATTGCTGGGTTGTATGTGGGGCAAGTTAAGCCGCCTAATACAGGGAAAGAGTTACCAGAAAATATTGAAGATAAAATGAGCTTGCAAAAGATTTCTGAGCTCCTTGCTTTTTGGGTAAAAGGAGGGGGATTGGATTGGAGTCAACTGTATGGGGAAGCTAAACCAAAGCGCATTAGTTTACCCACCTATCCGTTTGCGAAAGATAGGTATTGGGTTTGCCAAACGAAAAATAGCCTATGGACTTCAAAATTAGAATCTAGTGCTACGATAACTTCTCCCTTGGTCGAAAAAAAATCGGCTCATGAACTAACAGGAAAGTTGAGAGCAAAGGAAGAAAGTCTACTTACAAAAATCCAAAAAGAGCTCACTCAAAATGTCTGCCAAATACTAAAACTTGGGGAAGAAGAAGTCAATATTGAAGAAGACATGAGCGAGTATGGTTTTGACTCTATCACTATTAGCACTTTTACCAATGGAATCAATGACAAATACAATACTGAAATCACTCCTCCTGTGTTTTTTGAATACTCTACCATTGCCTCTTTTGCCGAATTTATCCATGATCAGTACAAAGATAACTTTATTAAGTATAGTAAAAAACAACTAAATGAAAACAAAGATACACGTCATTTTCATATTGTCATGACAACAATAGGCAGTGCTGGGGATGTTTATCCTTTTTTGGCTCTTGCCAATGCCCTTAAGGAAAAAGGACACCAAATAACTATTTTAGGTAATAGTTGGAATGAGAAAACCATCCGTAGTTTAGGGCTGGGTTTTCATTGTGTGGTGAGTGAGAAAGAGGATAGAGAGGCATTGGAACATCCTGACTTTCTAGATCCCAAAAAAAGCCTGTCTGTTTACACGAAGCTAACTTTTCTAGCGACTCACAAAATATATCAATTTGTCCGAGATTTACCGACAAAAGAAAATGTTTTATTGCTAAATCATCACATGGTTTTTGGAGCGAGGATTACTCAGGAAAAACTAGGGCTACCCCTCTTAACATTAGCCGTCTCATTTATGCCTCCTTTTGTTTCTAGTACCCCGGCCGGATACAGTAGAGAAACTATGGATAAGGAGATGCTCCCTTTATTAAACGAAGCACGAAAAAAGATAGGGCTACCTCCCCAAAAGAATGTCTCTGATTGGCTGCTTGCTTCGGATAAAGTGGTTTGTTTGTTTCCTAAGTGGTTTGCTGAGCCACTTATAAAACTACCTCCGCAGACTCAGTTTACAGGATTTCTATTGTACAAAGCCAGTTGGTGGAAGAAATTATCTTCTGAGTTGGAGGAATTTCTCGCTAACGGAGAAAAACCCATTCTCTTTACTCCAGGGACTTTTACTCAGGATGTCCAGTTGTTTTTTCAGGAAGCACTGGAGGCCTGTGAAATTTTACAAAAAAGAGCCATTTTTGTGGGGAGATATCCAGAGCAAATGCCCGAGAAATTACCGAATACTATTCGGTATTACAACTATTTACCATTCCACCTACTGTTTCCTCGCACTGCTGCTGTCGTTCATCACGGTGGCATCGGGACGGCTGCGGAATGTCTCGTGGCAGGAGTTCCCCAGCTCATCGTACCAGTAGGATTTGATCAATTTGATATGGCCGACCGTTTGATTAAGTTAGGTGTGGCAGAAAAACTGGAGAAGAAAAATTTTCAAGCTAAGAATATTGCGGAGAAACTTTCTCAATTACTAGAGTCTAAATTGATAGGGGAGCGTATAGGAAAAATTTCTTCTCAAATTTCTCCTGTAGAAGCCTTAAAGGAAACTTGCAATATTATCGAGGAGTTTGGTCAGAATATGACGACTTGTGCTTCTTTAGAACAGGAGCGTATCTGGTTTTTACACAGGCTAGAGCCTTCTTATTGTGTAAATAAAAGTTCTTTTCGAGTTAATGAAGCAATAAACTTTCCTCTCTTAGAACAGTCTCTCTCTCATCTCCTTGTCTGCCACCCTATTCTCTCAACGAACTTCCGCTTTGATAATGGTAAACTAGAGCAAAGAAGGTGCCTTTATCCTTTGAAGATAGAAAAAATAGACTTAAAGAGCTCAGAAGGTCAAGATAGAGCTATCGAAGAGTGGGTCGAAGAAAAAAAGAATGTCCCCTTCGATTTATTTTCTGAACATCCTCTCCGAGTAGCTTGGGTAGAGTTAGGGGAAAACGAACAGTTGTTTTTAATATTCACTCATCCTATTGTAGCGGATAGATTCTCTCAAAAAATTATTTTCTCAGAGTTGATGGACTCTTATCGTTATTTGGTTCAAGGAAAAAAACTCTTAGAGTGCGAAGAAAAAATTTCTTATCTTCAGTGGGAAAAAAATATTGAAGAAGAGCAAGTTGATGCAAAGAGATACTGGCAGGAACAACTCTACGACTGTCCCATTTTGGAGCTAAAAAAAGACCCAGAGAAAACTTCAGAGCAAGGGGGATCTTTTCATCTCACTACTATGACAAAAGAGCTAAGCTCTTCTTGGAAAATCTTGGCTCAAAAGGAACAAAAACCTATTGATATTCTCTTTTTAACAGCGTTTAAGGTGCTGTTATCTCGCTATAGCAAACAAAAAGATATTGTCATTGGAACTTCTGCAAATCGGCGAGATGAGGGAGAAAGCAAAACTCTCATCGGTCCTCTTACAAATATTCTGGCGATTCGAAGTCAACTAAAAGAAAAAATTTCTTTTTTACACTTAGCTTCCCAGGTAGAAAAAACTATAAAAGAAGGGAAAAAACATAAGCACTTTTCTTTAGCATCCATGTCTTTGAACAAAGGAATTAACCGTTTTTCTGGCTACTCCAGTATTTTTCAAGTTTTTTTTGAAATGAATTTTGATCCTTTTTTGGACGGAGATTCCTATTTTTCGGGCTTAAATTTTTTCCACGACATGGCTATTTATGTAAATGACGAAAAAGAGACCATCCAATTCCAATTCTTTCAATCCGGTCTCTTTTCACCAGAAAAAATGAGGGAGTTCCAAAAACAGTGGGTTTATCTATTAGAACAAATAGTAGAGGCTCCTCATGAAAAAATATCAGACTACTCTTTTAGGGCAAAGAACTTTGAGCTTGGGGAAGAGAAAAAAGAGCTTGAAGTCTACCGCGGTCTTCCCCTTGATTTAGAAAAACTAGAAGAAAGTATCGAACTCTATCCTCAGATAGAAGCAAGCAGCGTTTTACTAAAAGAGAGCGGTGCCCAAGAAAAAGAACTGATAGCTTTCATCGTTCCAAAAAAAGAAAAGGATAAACTGAATCTCTCCTCTTTACTAGATTTTTTGAAAACCCGCCATCTTTCTGACAGAATACCATCAAAATTTGTCCCCTTGAAGGCTCTCCCTTTTTTAGAAAAAGAAGCTCAAAGAGATGTTCTCAAGAAAATCAACACCGACAATATTCCGAAGGCCAGAAAAAAAACTAATGCTGATGACCCTCTCCAGATTCTTTTGCAAAACATTTGGCAAAAATTGTTGGACATAGGCTCCGTTGATATTCGAGAAAATTTCTTTGATTTAGGAGGGCACTCTCTTTTATTTCTTCAACTCCAAGAGGAAATTAAAAATAATTGCTCTATTCTGGTGCCCTTAAAAACTCTTTTATCCTATCCTACCATTGAAGAGTTAGCTCATAAAATAGTTAAATTAAATGAAGAAAAAACGAGCAAATTTGTTCGGATTAAGCCAGGCGAGAAAACATTTTTCTTTTTTAACGGAGATTTTAATGGTTGTGGCTACTATTGCTACAAAATGAGAAAGTATCTTTCGGACGATATTGGACTATACTCGATTTCTCCTCATACTGTTCATCCGAATAGACCTCCTTATAGTATTACTCAAATGGCGGAAGATTTTGTCTGCTCTCTTCAAAAAATTCAAAGAGAAGGGCCTTATTATATAGGTGGCTTTTGCAATGGGGCAGGGGTGGCTTTTGAAGTGGCTCGGATTTTAGAAAAAACAAGCAAAGTAGAAAAACTAATTTTATTAGATTTTCCTATAAATGGCAGATCCTTATGGTTTTATCGTTTAGTTTGTCTCTGTTCGAAAATACTTAGGTTTAGTGAAGCTCAAAAGCAAAACTTGTATTACTACTGTATTCTAAAACTAAACCCGAAGGAAAATAGCGAGAGAATAAAAAAAGCCCAGCGCTTCTTCAACTTAAAAGGAGAATTCAATTTCCAAGACCGCCATTTTTACTTTAATTTTCTCCAAGGTCGAATTTTGATAAACTATTTTCCCAAACCCATCCAAACCCCTTTAACCCTCATTTTTTCCGATGCAAGGCAAAGTGATGTGGAGGAGAAAAATTGGCAAAATCTATCTCCTAAAATTAAAACAAAAAGAGTGCCTGGAAGTCACCTTACTTGTGTGACAGAGTATATAGAGGTTCTGGCTCAAAGGATAGAGGAGAGTTTTCGAGAAAACAATTCCTCTGATGAGACGGAGCCCAACTTTTAACTCACCAGAAGCATAGCGGCCTAATATTACGTTCATTTACTATACTATAAACCTACATTTTGCAGTGAAAAAAGCGTTCTAGGTTTAATATAGGCAAAGTTAACTTATAGCCCGATGACGAAAGTGGGATATTTGTATTCAAATTATAGCAAAAGGAGGTTCGTTATGAGTTTTTACATTTTCACAGGTACAGAAGGAATAAACTTGCGTCATGAAAAAGATCCTTACTCGGTAACACTTCTGAATGATGCCATGAAACCAATCAGTGCGACTTTTCTTACAGGAACAGACGATTACGATAGCGCTGTATGTCTGGATAAAAATCGCATTGCTATAGGTTACTGGAATTCCGAGATGCAGATCTTTAATCTAAAGTCAGGAGCTTTAGAGAAGACATTTCCTTTTAAACGAATAGGTCCAATGGGAGCGTTCCACGAAAATGGTAATCAGCTCATTTTTAAATCGAGGTCTCAGGTCATTTTACTGAATGTGGAAACATCAGAGTATTTAGCTATAAAAGGAATAAGAGCATTAGATAGTCTCATTTTTCTTAAAAACGAGTTGCTTGTTCCTGCCCAGAAAAAAGGAGAGTTGCTTCGGGTTTCTTTAGAAACAGGGGAAGTTACTCCGCTACTTCTTCCTATTGATGCAACTTTTTTTGACATCAAGCAAAGTCCCACAACGAACCGTCTTATTCTTATTGATCGAAGAAAAGGACTTCATTGCCTTGATACATCTTGTTGGGAAATGGTTTGGTCAGTTTCTCTAAAAAAAATTCTTGGCCAAGATCATATGGCGGTAGGACAATTCTCGGGGGATGGAACACTCTTTGGAGCAGCAATTTCTGCTAGCAACCACAATTATACCTTAGTCTTTGATGCTCAAAGTGGAGAACAACTTCGTCGTCTTGAGTCCATAGAATATGGATTACCCTATCAGGAAAAATCCGTTCGCAGCCAAGCGACGAGAGAAAATAGCTTTGAGGTTTGCACCTTGGATCTAGTGACAGGAGAAGAAGAAACAGTTATTCTTAGTAAAAAGGAGAAAAACTCCCATGAATGAAGGAGTTTTTTATTTAGGCGATTGGGACAATGATCGAGATGAGCGCACAAGACGCTTCTTCGGAGAGGGCTTTGGGGGTGTCCGAGATCGTACTGTTTTGATCATTGGAGCAGGAGCTGTGGGCAATGAGGTCATTAAGAACTTGGTTATGCTCGGAGTGAGGCGTCTGTTGGTCGTGGATTTTGATCGGGTTTCTTTGAGCAATTTGAACCGTTGTGTTTTTTTTCGCCCGGAGGATCATCGGCGGGTGACGAAAGTGGAGGCAATTGTGCGGGAGGTGGGATTTTTGTCGCCGGAGACGGAGGTGATTCCTTTTTGTTCAAAAATCCAGGATGTCGGGGATGAGGTGTGGGAGGTTCCGCTAGTTATTGTGGCAGTGGACAACAACGAGGCGCGGCATTTTATCAATATGAGGCTTTTGGCTTTGGATGTAGTTCCTTTTGTTGTGAATGGGGCAATGGGGCGGACTTTTTGTGAGACGCAGGTTTTGTGGCCGGGAAAGACGGCTTGTCTGTGCTGCGTTTGGGGGCAGGAGTATGTCGATAGATTGTTTGCCCGGATGGTTCGCCAAAGCTGCGACGAGTTTTTCCATGAAACAGTGGAGCGCTTTCCCGCCATTAGTGTGATTAGCTCGATTTTAGGGGGAACGATGGCAGCAGAGGCGATTAAGATTTTGGCGGGTTTGGATAGTTGGGAGGAACGCGGAGAGTGGGAAGAGGACTTGGTGCCTGCTTTGGGGTCTTCTATTCGCTATGATATTCGCAATCATGAGGCTTCTTGTGGGAAAATTTATCCGAATAAGAGATGCGTTGAGGTTTTTTGCCGGAAACGACGGGAGAAAAGTTAGATGGAGATTTTGCTAGATAAGAAAGAGTTTGTTGCGGGGGAGGAAATTTGTGGCTTTATTGACTATGATGGAGAGCAAGATCTTGTTGTGGATTTGGCTTGGGAAGCGGAGACCTTTAATGCTTTGCTTGGTGAAAGATCTATTTTTTATGAGCCAAACAGAAAACTAATTCCTTTGCAAAAGAGAAGTGGAAGTTCGCACTATCGTTTCTCAGTGAAAGCGGCAAAGGGAGGGCCTTTTTCTTATTCGGGAGAGAAGGGGAAGTTACGCTATTTTTTGAAGGCAGGAGTTTTGCGGGAAAGAGAAATTTCCTTGGGAGCAAAAGAAGAAATAACAATTTTGCCCTCTTCGAAAGGCGGCTCCTACCTTTTAGCCAACTACGAAGAGATGGAAATTTTGACCTCAGGAAAGAAGTGGAGCCGGGACTTGGGGAAGATTTTTCGGGGATGTTTCTTGGTTCTTCTCTTTGTCGGAACGGCTATGGCCCTTTTAAATATGGGCTTTGAAAAGGGACTTTGGGAAGCTTTGCAGACGAGTTTTATCGTGGGAATCGTTCTCCTGGGCGGGGCTTTTTTGGTCAGAACTTCGGGGAGATTTGTCTATTTTTTAGGGGACTCTTTTCTGGATACTTTTTTCCAAAAAATACAAGTTGAGGTCTTTGTCGAAAAAAACGTTTTTTCTCCCGGAGATATCATTCCTTTTGTTCTTCGGATTACCGCCCGAAAAGATCTGTTCATGAAAGAGGTACGAGCGACCTTGCTTTCTCGCTTGAACCGCCAAGATGTAAGGAAAACAGAAACAAGCTATCAACGAGAGGATATCTTATTAAAAGACGAGGTTTGGGAATTGGTGGGAGGCCTAAAAATCCCCGATGATCCGTACTATCATGTCGAAATGGAATTGGGGCTTTATAGCCAAAAATCAGAGCTGAGCATTGATGTGAAAGCAGAGCATAGTATGAAATACCGAGTGGAGTTGCCGATTTATTTGATTCCCCCATTGTATGAACATGAGAAAGGGAAGCCTTTGGCCTTTAGCGGACAGGATTCTTTTTCTGGGCAATAATTATTTGGGCACTGAGATTGAGGAGAGGGCAAGGCTTATCTGAAAATGTTTTCAGAAAGTCTTCTCTACCAAAAATCCTGAAGAGGCCAAGAAGGGGGAGGAGGAGTGGGGGAGTGACCCCAGGTAAGTTCGTGAGCAAGTGAGCCTTGGTAGTACTCTTCCCCGAGCACTTCGAGCGCTTTACGGGCCGCTAGTCTTTCCGCTTCTTTGACTCGGGTTGCTTTGGCGGAGGGAAAGAGGCGTCCTTGGAGAGAGACAGCGATGTGGAAATATTTTTTTTCGTCTTGCACTTCGATTTGCACTCTTTTGTAGCGAGGAGGGGATAGCCGATACTTTTGAGTGACGTGTTGCAAAAGAGATTTTGAGTTCTGAAAGAGGTTGGACATTTTAGAAATAGGGGCTTCGGGAGAGTAGTTATCCTCTGTTCCGAGGGTTCTTTCGATGTACTCGGCGATAACAGGATCTTCGAGGGAAAGAATTTGTAAGGCCGAGTGGGCGGCAAGCTGCTCGGCTTCTTTTTTGTTCACACCTTCTGCCGCAATGAACTTACGTTCTCCGATGATGGCACAGGCGGCAAATAATTTATCTTTTTTACTTTGGTCTATTTTCCATACTTTGTAAGCAGGGGTTGTCCCAAGATATTTTTGGGCAATGAACTGGAGAAGGGTTTTGTAGTTTTGCTGGTAGGGATTTTTGATAACGGCTTCGATTTCATTGCGTAGGTTGGAAACAATGAACTCTTGGGCTTCGGGAAGACCGCTATCTAGGTATATCGCTCCGATGATAGCTTCAAAAACATTGGCTAGAACGGAAGAGGGAAGTTTTTTACCTTGCTTGCTCTTGCGGTCGTTTTTTCCCCCGGCATAGGAAAAAAAGTTTTGCAGAGAGATCTCTTCGGCTTGTTTGGCCAAGGTAGAGCGAGAAACGACGGTTGATTTTATGAGGCTTAAGTCACCTTCATCGAAGTCTTGGAAAGTATGAAAAAGAAATTCGGAGATGACTAGGCCGAGGATGGCATCGCCCAGGAATTCGAGCCTTTCATTGCATACCCCATCTTGATCTCTCAGGGAAGCATGAGTTAAAGCTCGTTTGAGAAGTTTGCGATCTTTAAACTTATACTGGATGGCTTTTTCGCATTTTTCTAAGGAACTGCTCATAGATATTTTTCTAGCGAATTTTGAATTTCAGGGTCACTTTTTTTCTATTACGTAAGAGAGTAATAGCAATCTCGTCGCTGCCTTTAAAGCTTTGGGAAAGTTCTTGTATTTTTTGGGGAGAAAAGTCGTCTAAAGGGGCTTTGTTGACTAAACCAATGATATCGTCTTTACGAAATCCGTACTGGTAGGCCTTGGATTCTTCGGTTATTTGGCGAACGCGAACCCCTAAAACGCTTCCATCACTACGGCGGTGAAGCTTCAAGCCTAGCTCTTGGACAAATTGATCGTAGTTCTGAAAAAGCTCTTTTCCTTCTTTCTGAGAAATGGCCCACTGATTCTCTCCCACTTTTTGAACCTGCGTTGCTTCTTCTCGCCGGACATTCTCTTTGTTTCTTAGATCTTCTTTTTCCAGCCAAGCTTCTGCTTTACTTTGAGTATCTTGGAATTTTATTTTCTCTCCCGGAACTAACTCAATCATGACAACGTTTAGGCTACCAACTTGAATAGGGTCTCCCTTGCCAAAAGTTGTATTTTTTCTATTGTATTCTAGAAGGGCACTTCTCTCACTCATCACTTCAATAACTTTAATTCCCTGTTTTAGACGCAGAAGAAAATCAGGTTCCTTAACCTCTTCATATTTAACAACGGGAGGATCTGTATTGACTCTTGCTTTCCAGATACTGGAGTAATAGCCCATATTTCCTCCTTTAATTGGCGGATAAATAGGAGCCTCGGGAATTTCTGGCAGAGTGAGTTCCTTACCCTGGGGTTGGGTCGAAAAAAATAGAGAAAAAATAGCCCAAAAAAGGGCTAGGCCCATAACAGAGCTAGAAGCCCAAAGGATGTTTTTGATTTGTTTTACGGGCATCGGATGCTACCTAGGAAAATTGAAATCGAAAATAGGTGTTAGTATAAAGTTTGGACAGTTTGTATAGTTTGTACATTAAGAGGGCCCTCCTAAAACAAAATTAGATTTTTGACATACTTGAGCCGGTCGTGATACCTCGTAAGTGCATCTTGAGTTCGTCTGGATTGTCGGCCGCAAGTAAGGCATCTTCTACAGAAATTCGCTCTTCTTCGCAAAGAGTTTTTAAAGATTGCAAGAAAGTCATCGTTCCAAAGTAGTTGAAGCCATCAGCAATAGCTTTAGGTAACTCTAAGGTGCGCCCTTCGCTTATAGTTTCTTTGATCGTCGGAGTGCCGAGGAGAAGTTCGATTGCGGGAACTCTTCCTTTATCCTTTTTTCGGATTAGGCGTATAGAAAGAACACCTTCTAAAATCATTCCCAGTTGCTTGCGCATCATATCTTGCTGATAAGGAGGAAAAAACATTAAAATACGCTCAACAGTCTGGATCGCATTTAATGTATGGAGAGTTGAAAATACTAAGTGTCCTGTTTCTGCTGCTGTAATAGCCGCTTCAACGGTTTCTTTATCTCGCATTTCTCCAATCAAAATGACGTCCGGGCATTGGCGCATAGCTTGTTTCAGAGCTACGGAGAAAGACTCTGTATCAATTCCCGCTTCTCTTTGAGAAAAAATACAGTTCTTTTCTTTGAAAACAAACTCAATGGGATCTTCTATAGTAACTATGTGTTTATTGTGGTTTTGATTGATATATTCAATAATAGAAGCCAGAGTTGTTGATTTACCACTCCCCGTGATACCTGTTGCTAAAACTAAGCCACGCGAAAGGTTAGCTAGGTAAGTCATGCCGCGAATAGGAAGGCCTAGTTGCTCAAAAGTAGGTATATCATTTTTTACATGTCGAAAAACCATTCCCAATTGGCTCATGTAACGAAAAGCATTGGCTCGAAAGCGACCAGCATTTGGTATTTCTAAAGCGAAGTCGGTTCCCCCCTCTTCTTCAAAACTTTCTTTCCCTGTGTCATCTAAAAGTTGATCATAAGCGAGCCACATATTGTCAGCGCTCAGAGGAGTGTCACTGATATAAAGAATTTTTCCATCTACGCGAATGGCAGGCTTACTGTCTGTCTTTAAAAATAAATCAGAAGCACCCTGCTCCACCATATATTCAAAAAATTTTGCTAAGTCCATACTTCCGCTCTTTTAGTAAATATAGTAAATTAGTACAAATTTTTAAAAGGATATTATAGAGTTTTTTTGCTTTGAATGCAAGAGAGAATAGAAAAATCTAGGGATGTTCTATATTGGAGGGAAAGTGGGGAATCAAAAGTTCAAAACTTTTGCCTTCTCACTAAGTTTGACTTTGAGTGACATCCTTATTTTGTTTGTTAAGGTTTCTCACCTAAAGAATAATAAATATCACTTTGTGGTTAATACAGTTGATGGGATTCGAACCCATGGCCTCCTGTTCCACAGACAGGCGCTCTAACCAACTGAGCTACAACTGCATATTAATAGGAGGTCTTATACCTAATATCGAGCTAAATGTCAAGGAAAAAAACATCTTTCCTAAAAGTTTACTCTAAAAATTCCTTTAAATAGGTATAGTCGGGAGTCAGCTTTCCTTGCCAGACAATAATAGATTTACGAATGTGTTCAGGAATTTCTTGTTCAAAAGATCCTTGGAAATCGACACTCTTCATCTCTAAAATTATTCCCTCTAAAATTTTACTGAAGTGGAAAGAGGCATCTCGGGGAAGTTCTGCCGGGAGGTTGTCAACTGCACAGACCACAATTCCTTCTCCTTGCCAACCATTTTGACTTTTTCCTGTGCGGGGGTTAAAGATAAAAGTTGGGTTTTCTTGGTCGGTTGCTTGGCTTGTACACTCAATGGACCCACTGATATCACAGGTTATGTCACCAATCAGGCGGAATTGGGGGGTGGCTTCTTGGGCGAAGAGTTCTTGGAGTTGTTGATTATTAATCAGAGAAGGATAGCGTTCATCCCAGTATATACAGTGCAAAAGAACCGTTAGGTGAGGGAGGTACTCGTGGAGCTTTCCTTGGTATTTCTCAGGAGCGCTTCGATACTCTTCTCGATCAAAGGAAGCGGTAGAAATTTTGGGAGTGTAGAGGTCTTCTGTGGAAAAAGAAGTGTAGATCAGTTTGTTTTTAGAAACACTGGGGAGAGGTAAATCATTGGGGGAACAAACCTCCAGTGGTAACCAACGAAATATTTCCTCTACTCCCTTTGCTACAGTGCCTTTTCCGGTAACACCAAAAACAAGAGGAGGGCAGTTTAGGGGAAGCCCTTTCTCGCTAATTTCTTCTCCAATTTCAGCAATAGCTTGGTGAACGGCTTCTAGATCATAATACTCATGAGAGAAGTTTAGACGTTCAAAGGGATTAGGGATATTTTCATGGGCTAGGCGTTTTCCTAAAATAGCGAGAGTGTCGATAGCTCCAGCCAGACCGGCGAATTTTCCAAATCCGATGAGGCGTTCTTCTTGCGAGCTAACAATTCGTTCATAGTCTAGGAGGGTGGCCTTTTCGTCCAGAATTTTTTGGAGTAAGGGCATATTGTAAGATTGCCCTTTGATCGTATGGGAAAAGAAAAGATGAGGTTTGCCTGACTTGATGAAATCGATAGGCATCTCTTTTATTCCCAGTAAAAAGTCACATTTGTCCATTTCAGGGCTTATTTCTGCTCCCGACTCTTGGTAATTTTCGTTTGTGTAACATCGGTGGTCAGAAGGTTCTAGTTGAACTTGAAACCCTTCTTGTACTAAGTTTTTTATCGAAGAGGGAATAAGAGGAGTGCGTTTTTCCCAGAGACTTTTTCCTTCCTCACAAATGCCAATACGCTGTACCATTACAAATACTCCTTTCTGAAGTGACCAGCCCAGTAAAAGCTATGAAAAAGCTATGAAAAGTGATTGGTCCTCTATTGTTGCTTTGCTAAAAG
The DNA here is from genome assembly GCA_029260735.1 of Planctomycetota bacterium. Lineage (GTDB taxonomy): Bacteria > Planctomycetota > Uabimicrobiia > Uabimicrobiales > Uabimicrobiaceae > JAJDCR01. The sequence goes on along the minus strand of JAJDCR010000081.1, from coordinate 36,395 downwards.
AATTTTTTTGTAGCCGAGGTAAAGTTCATTGGATGCAATGAGCGCGACTTTCACAATATACTCTCCTGGAGCAAGTTGACCAGGAGTAAGGGAAACCTGGAAGTTTCCTTTTTCTATTTTCCCTTTTACTTCTATGATAGTTTTTTTATTGGCCAAATGGTAACTTTTTATAGGAGAGTTACTATTTTGGAAAAATTCAGAATGAAGTTTAGGGAGAGGGATTTCCCAAGATACCAACACTGGGCTTCCTTCAGGGAAATTATTAGGAGAAGCAAGAGAAACAGACCACCGGTTAGGGCTTTTTTTTTCGCAGTGGATATCTAAGCTCGTTTTGGGGAGAAAAAGAGGAGTGGCGGGGTCTCCTAGTAAATGATACAAGTAGAGATGCTCTTGTCTGATCTGGGCGAGGTTTCCTCCTCCGGCATAGTGCGGAACAAAAAGCTTTGCTCCTCCGTCAATGATTCCTTGCCAAAAGTCGAACTGAGGAGGTTGGATTAACTCTTTTTGGGCAAAGAAGAGAAGATCTCCAGCAGTAGAGCACTTTTCTTGAAAAAGACCTCGGAGAAAAGCTTTTCCTAAAAGAGCATTGGCATAAGGATGAGATATGCGAGTGGAGCCGATAAAGGCGACAGGACCTTTTCTTTGTAGGAGAATTTTTTCCCCTATTCCCATTTGAGGAAGATCAAAAGCCGCTGTTGTGCAGGCTAAGGATACGACAGGAGAATTTCCCTTTTGCCCTTTTAAATCTTGAGCATGGCGAAGGTCAAAAATAGGGTAATATTGGTTTTGGTCTTGGATTATGCCAAAGCCTTTCGAAAAACCGTGTCCGACATAAACAAAAAGTAAACTCCCTTCCTGCATACGTTGCCTAACTATACCAGGAAATTTAGCTGCGGGAAAATAATAGGGAGAGTTGGGGTTAGCATAGGTTATACGAACATCGTAACTACGAGGCAAGAAAGAGGAGAGTAAACGCTGAAAAAGAAATTCGCAAAAAGCATCCGTACTCGCCCCAAAATTTCCCTCGCCGGCGATGAAAGACAATCGTTTTTGCCAATGATCAGCTCGGTGCTCTCTCTCGTAGCGAATAATTTTTGCCACCACTTCATCAAGTTGTGATGTTTCTCGAACGGGCAGTCGACCTAAACGCAGAGATCTTTTTTTTCCAGCACCTCGGTGGAGATAAGGATAATCAGAAACAGTGTGGTGCGAAAACAGAGTAGAAACGTAAAAACTCGGAACTGTGGGATAGTCAGCAGGACTTCCGTCGTAGGGAGCAGCGTCTCCTACTAAAAGGAGATAATTACGGGGAGAATTAGAGAATTCATCTTGCCATGTTTGGAGCCAATTTCTAATGGATTGATTTTCGGGAGTTTGCGAGCTATCCTTGTCTTTAGATGAGTCTTTAGATAAGTTTTTAGATAAAAGATAGATATCTTCTGTTGTAATAAAGTGGGTTTGGTACCCTTGCTCTTTTCTCCACTGAAGTAAGGGCTTTAAAGTGTCATGAAAGATGCCAGGAGAAATGACTAAATAATTTCCTTTAAACTCTGCCTTTTTCTTGATTTTCTCTATGCTTTGGCCAAAAAGAGGAACACTTAGGATTAGCCAGAAGAAAAGTAAGTTTCGGAGTTTAGGAATTAAGAAGAGATTAGTTTCTGCTTGAGTTCTTCGAGACACCGGCAGGCTTCCTCATGTTTAGGGTCTAGCTTAATCGCTTTTTCAAAGTCATGTTTTGCAGAGACAAAGTCTTCTAAGGTAAGAAAGCACTTGCCCCGAGCGGTATAGACCTCTGGATTGTTTGGGTTTAGGCTAATCGTGTTTACATAGATAGCAAGAGCACTTTGATACTCCTTTTTTTCTACCTTACTTTGGGCTTGGAGTAGAAGCTCAAAGTAGTCCGTTTCTAGAGTAAGCTCCGTTGTCGTTTTGCCTAAGTTATCGCCCAAATAAACCTCTCGTACTTTTCTATCATCCAGAAGATCAGAAGCTTTTCCCTCTCGGAGAATTTTCCCATCGTTAATGATGTAAGCGTAGTTCGTGATGGAAAGAGTTTCTAGAGGTTTGTGGTCGGTAATGAGAATACCTATGCCTTTCTCTCGGAGTTGTAAGATAATCTTCTGTAGATATTCGACTACTTTTGGATCTACCGCGGCGAAGGGTTCATCCCACATCATAAAAGAAGGGCGAGTGGCTAAGGCGCGTGTTACTTCTAAACGCCGACGCTCTCCTCCTGAGAGGCTGCCAGCAAAAGTTTTTTCTAAGCGAGTTAGGTTCATTTCGTCTAAAAGTTCATCGAGTCTTTTTATTCGTTCTTTACGTCTTAGTTTCATATTTTCTAAAATGATTAGGATATTTTCTCGGACGGTCAGGCGACTAAAAACACTGGGCTCTTGAGGGAGATAACCTATTCCTAAGAGAGCTCTTTTGTACATAGGGAGACGAGAAACCTCTTCCCCTTCAAAGAAAATTTCCCCACTATCTGGAGCGACAAGACCTGAAATCATTCGGAAGGTTGTGCTTTTTCCTGCTCCATTGGGGCCGAGTAATCCCACGACTTTTCCCTGCTCTACATGGAGAGAGACTCCATCGACAACTTTTCTTTTTTGATATTTTTTAGTGACCTTGACGACTTCCAGAAAACTTTTCATTGTGAGTACCTTTGCATGACTTGCTGAACAAAATTTCGAGTTTCCCTGCTGGCTTTTAAATCAATGATATCTTCTGCCGGTAGATTTGCCATTTCTTGGTGCCACCTGGAAACGCGATTTGGTCCTGTGTTATAGGAAGCTAAAACAAGAACCAGTTTACCGTGAAATCGCTCCATCAGTTGGTAGACATAAGCACAACCAAGACGAATATTAATTTCAGGAAGAACCAAGTTTTCTTTCTGATGGTTAATTTTAAATTCTTGAGCGATATCTTGTGCTGTACTTGGTAAAAGCTGCATTAGACCAAGAGCACCTTTATGAGAAACAGCCTTGACATTGCCTCCTGATTCTGTCATAATTATGGCTTCAATGAGCCGAGGATCCAAGCTAAATTGCTTAGCCTCTCTCCTTATAATCTCTTTGTAAGGGCTAATGTCATAGTGCTTTTGTGCTTGATAACCGCTGAATAAACCAACAAGAAAGCATGTGATATAAAGAAAGTGGTACTTCACTGTAGTCCTTAATTTCCCTGCCTTAACGAAAATTTCTAACCAAACAGTCGTTATGTTATAGAAAACTCTAGCTAAAGGCAAGTAAATTGCTAAAACTTTATTCTCTCCGGGCAATAGAATTCTTTTGTACTCACTGTTTATAAAGAGAATAGCGCTATGAATAAAATGGAAAAACCAGCTTTAACTGTCGATATTGTATTGTTGTCTTGGCGTAGGTCACGTATTTATATACTCCTCATAAAACGGAAAAATGATCCCTTCAAAGATGAATGGGCTTTACCAGGAGGATATTTAGATAAAGATGAGCTTTTAACAAAAGCTGCTCAAAGGGAATTATTTGAAGAAACTAACCTGAGCATTCCTTCTTTGGCTCCGATTGGAATATTTGATGAGCCAGGACGTGATCCTCGTGGTCGATGTATATCTCATGCTTTCTGGGGGGTCGTACAAAATCCAAAGAAAGCGGAAGCTGGCTCAGATGCCACCGATGCAAAATGGTATCCTATTGATAAACTACCTGATTTAGCTTTTGATCATGATCGGATCATTGAGCAGGCAAGGGCAAAAGTCAAACACCATGCAGAGCTTTCCAAAGATTTACTTTCTGGAGTAGGTGAAATCTCTGTTGTTCATTTGAAAGCTTTAATCGATACCTTGTAGTGGGAGAGAAAAAATTCCCCACCCAATCAAAAAACAAATGGCAAAAACGAATGAAAGGAAAAAAATATGAAAGTTAAAATTCGTAAATCAAGTATTAAATACAAAAAGAAAACTGGTTTTTTAACTCGAATGAAAACTCGCGGAGGACGCGCGACTATTAAGAATCAGCGCAATCGTCGTCTAAACCGTCGATAAAAATTGATTTATTCTAGGGCGTGCCCTAATGTAGGCAAGTGAAAGCTTGCCTTTTTTTGTAGAATTTTTGAAAAATCGTTTTGACCTCTCATAAGGGACATTTCCCTTCAGTTGGCACGGATGTCTTAGGACGTGTCAGTAACTATAGTATAAAAAAATGATCTACGAAGTTAGGATTGATTACTTGATGGAAAAACAGGAAAAACTGGAAAAGCTGATTAAGAATATTGAGCGGGTAATAGTTGGAAAAACAAAAGTTATCAAATTGGCGATTACCTGTCTCTTGGCGAAAGGACATCTTTTACTGGAAGATATTCCTGGAACAGGAAAGACAACTTTAGCACTTGCAATTGCTCGTTCGATTCACGGTAATTTCCATCGAATTCAATTTACCGCCGACTTGCTACCTACAGACATTACAGGGGTTTCTCTCTATCACCAAGAGAAAAAAGAGTTTGAATTTCGAAAAGGCCCAATTTTTGCAAATATCGTTTTGGCTGACGAAATTAATCGGGGAACTCCTAAAGTGCAGAGTGGCCTTCTTGAGGCCATGAATGAAAGTCAGGTCACAGTAGACGGAATTACTTATCAACTTCCACCCCCTTTCTTTGTTTTGGCTACTCAAAATCCTATGTCTTTCGCCGGCACCTACCCTCTTCTTGTTGCTCAATTGGATCGTTTTTTGATGAAAACTTCGTTGGGATATCTTTCACCAGAAGAAGAAATTTTGATGATGAAAGAGCAAAAAACGGAGCATCCGATTAAAAGCTTAAAAGCGGTTCTTTCTCAAGAAGATATTTCTGAGTTACAGGAAAAAACAAAAACGATCAAAGTAGATGATTCCATCTATCAATACATTGTTGATTTAGTCAATGCCACTCGATCTACTCGGGATTTACGCTTTGGAGTAAGCCATCGGGGAACTCTCTCTCTTTTTCGAGCAGCACGAGCTTTCGCTTTAGTCGAGGGAAGGGACTATGTTCTTCCCGATGACATTAAAAAACTGTTTATTCCTATTGTTTCCCATCGGGTTATTTCGTCTTCTAGTCAAATGGATTCAGGTCTTAACCGGGAAGTGTTGGAAAATATATTAGCTAAAGTTTCGGTGCCACTGTAGATGCTAGGCGTAAAAATAACCAAGACAGGCCGAATCTATTTTCTTTTGTCGATTGTTTTGATTCTGGCGGGAATGAATACACGAACAAACCTTCTTCATCTCTTAACTTCATTTATGATTTCTTTGTGGGTGATTTCAGCATTTCTTGTTCGCCTTAATGTTCAAAAACTTCGAATAGATCTTTATTCACAAGGAGAAACCTTTGTCAATGAGGAAAGTATTGTCGAGTATGTTTTTCGGAACGATTCGGTTTACAACAAATATGGGATAAGTGTTTCAGATAAGACGATCACTTACGATTTTTCTTGCTTACATATACCGGCAAAAACTTCTTTGACGGTTTCTCATCGCCAGGTTTTTTCTAAGAGAGAAGTAAAAACTTGGGATAAGTTACTTGTGGGAACTTCTTTTCCCTTTGGTTTTTTTCGCAATGAAGAAGAGTATCCTGTGAAAGGATCTCTTTATGTTTTACCGAAACCTTTGATGGTCAAAACTCCTCTGCCGATACTTGCTCAAATAATGGCTCCAGAAGAAGGCGTTATGAGGAAAGTTGTTCGCAATGCCGACCAGCATTTTGCGGGTTTACGCGAATACACCCCAGGAGATGCTCCTCGCCGTATTCATTGGAAGGCATCTGCGAAAGCTCAGCAATTGATGGTAAAAGAGCATGAAGATGAAATTCCTCAGAAAATTACCCTTATTATGGATACTTCAGAAGAAAGTCTTTTAAGCTTTTCTTCTCCTCGCTTTCCTAATCAACTGGAGAGCTTGATCTCCTTAACAGCCTCTCTTTTAAAGGACTTTAGCCAAAGAAAACTTCTTTTTCGTTTGGTCTTTAGTGAACAAAAGCAGATTTTTAAAGAAGGAGAGCAACACCTTCGAGAGGCCTTACGTTTTTTGACCACAGCTTCTTTAGATAATCAAGACATGGTGGATTACTCTTGCATACTGGAAAACTGTCCTCCCAATAGCACTGTGATCTTAATTTCTTCTCGACTAGGAAGATGGATGGAAAAGAATGTCGAGCGATTCTCCTCTATTCCTATTCAGCTTTTCCTTGTTTGTTTAGAGCGAGGACCCCATTCTCCTGATGTTGAACAAGGGCAAGATGTCTTTTCGGTAAAAGAAATGGAAGATGGTTATATCTGCTTGGAGAGATGCTATGCTGTCGATGAATAAGGTAGAAAAACGATATAATAGTTTAATTTATATAAATATGGTTTTTACAGTAATGTGTTTTTCTGTAGGGGCAGAAAGACTTTATTTAATTCCTCTGTTAGTTGGTGCCATTAGTGTTGGGTACTTTATTAAATCATGCCCGATAAAAAAAGAATTAGAAGCTATTTTAGGTTGTGCGCTACTTCTTTTGTTTTTGTTTATTCACGGCTCAACGGAAGATATTCTTTTGTCGGTCGGGGGGATGCTAATTGGAATTTATGTAACCTTCTTTTTGAGAGAGCCAGAAATTCGCAATACTCCGACGAATGTGGTTACCATTTTTGGAGTAATGCTTGTGGCGACCTTTTTGACAGATCGCCTGTTTTATATCTTTCTATTCATTCCTTTTACTTTTCTAATCACTCCTTTACTTTTTCATCAATACCTACAGCAGCAAAAAGTATTCCAAGATAATTTCCATTTACGCCATTTGACTCATGATTCCCGTAAATCCAATGGACATTCAAGTCGCAAAACAGGTAAGTTTGTTTTGTATGGAGCTATGATGATTCTGGTAGCTTTGATATTCATCTCGATTCCCCGATTTAATTGGGAGTTTTCCGGACCTAAATCTATACGCTTAGGCAAGGTCGGGTTTTCTAAAAATATGGAGTCAACGACGGTTGCTCGAATGCTCTCTGATCCTAATGTTTTCTTTTATGTTAAGACGCCGAGCCGAGATGAGTATTTCCAAGGAGTTGTTTACGACCACTACAGCACTAGTATATGGGAGAACAAGTTGCCCATGAAGACGATCTATACGGGGCGTTTTCAGAAAAATTTAATCCTCAACGACTATGTTCCCCGTAATCTTCGAACGGAGATTTACGAAATTTATCATTACGAAGGTGTTTGTGTTTTTTACCGAGACGTTCCTTACTCCTTATGGTTTCGGAATCCCAGAATGAATCGTTCGATTAAGATTGATCAAGCGGGTAATATAAATACTGTCTTTCCCATGTACAAACGCTTGAATTATCATATCACTTCGGGAAAAAAAGTTTCAGAAAAACCGAATCGAAGAGAGATTCGGTGGGCTTATGAAAACTATCTACAGCTGCCTAAAATTTCTGATCGAGTGGTGAATCTTGCTCGGAAAATCACGCGCAACGATCAAACAGAGTACCAAAAGACTATCGCTATTTGGAATCACCTAAAGAGCAACTACTCCTACACTCTGAATGTGAGTAGTGGGGAAAATGAAATGGCCGATTATTTTCTTTTTGAGGCAAAAAAAGGCTATTGTTTACATTTTGCTTCTTCGATGGCGGTGATGCTCAGAATACTGGGAGTACCAACTCGCCTCATCGGAGGATTTCGAGCTTCTACCTATGATAATAACAAGAAAGGTTTTGTTGTGACCAATGAGGATGCTCATGCTTGGGTAGAAGTGTTTCTTCCTAACATGGGATGGACAAGGTTTGACCCTACTCCTCCTCAAGAAGATTATCTCGCGGGACTAGACTTTTGGAAACGTTTTTACTACCACATGCAAACTTTCTGGGCTCGTTATGTGATTGGGTTTTCTAATTTACACCAAGAAGAAATATTGGCTCAGATTAAATCGTGGTATTATTATTTGAAGAAAAACTTTCTCTATTGGCTTCCGGCAGTCATACTGCTGTTCTCTTTGAGAATTTGGTTCAAATTCTCTAATCGTCAGAAACCTAAAGAAGCCAAAGTAACTTCCTTTCGTTCTTCTCTCTTGCCTTGGCGGAGGTGGAATATTTTTTCTTTTCGCAAAAACCGCTTTATCCCTCCTTCTTTGTTGGTGGGGCATCTCTATGGAAAAATGAATGTTCTTTTGCAAAAACTCAATATTAAAAGAGGCTTAGAAGAGACACCTTTTGAGTTTGCGAATCGAGCAAATCGTATTAATCCTAAGTTGGGTCCTTTTGTTGATCCGGTTACGAAAATTTTCTGTGCCGTCCGCTTTGGAAAACAAGAGCTTGCTCCTCAAGAACAAAAAGACATCGAAGAACATTTGGTTGAGCTTGAAAAAACAATTAAAGAGTTTAAAGAACGTAAGATTCAAGTGAAAAAAAAGATTAGGACAGAAATATGACCACAATTACATCCATTAATCCTTCGACAGGTGAGACCTTACAAGAAGTGCCTACTGTGGATAAATCTACAGTAGAAAAAGTTTTGAAAAAAGCTCATGAAACATTTGCAACGTGGAAAAAGACTTCTTTAGATGAAAGAGTTCGTTTGGTCAAAAAACTGCGCGCAGTTGTTGTTGATGACGCTGAAGCTATTGCTCGTTTAATATCCCAAGAGCAAGGAAAATCAGAATCAGAATGTTTAGCAGCAGAAGTGATCTCGGTTTTAGATACCCTAAAATATCTCGAAAAAAGAGGGAAGAAAGAACTTAAGGCTCGAAAAGTGAATTATGCCCAGCTTCTTTTGGGGCATAAAAAAGGAGAGATTCGTTACGAGCCCTATGGAGTTATTTCTGTTATTTCGCCGTGGAATTTCCCTTTTTGCATTCCTTTTATTTCGGTAATTGAAGCTGTTTTTTCCGGGAACACAGTTGTTTTAAAGCCTAGCCCGTTCACTATTTTAGCTGGACAAAAAGCCCAAGAACTGTTTGATCGAGCAGGTTTTCCTGAGGGAGTAGTGCAAACTGTGGTTTGCGAAGACTCCGTCGCTCCTATTATGACCGATAACCCTTACACCCGGAAAATAATTTTTACTGGCAGTGTGGCGACAGGGAAAAAAATTATGCAAGCCGCTTCCAAACGCTTGATTCCAGTAGTTTTGGAGCTGGGAGGAAAAGATCCTGCTATTGTGACAAAGAATGCTAATTTGAAACGAGCAGCCTCGGGGATTGTCTGGGGATCTTTTATGAATTCAGGGCAAGTTTGCGCTAGTTTGGAACGTGTTTACGTTGAAAAATCGGTCTATGAGCCCTTTGTAGAGCTTTTAAAAGAAGAATGGAAGCATGTCCAAATACCTCCTATGATCCATCACCAGCAAAAAGAAATAGTGGTTGCTCATTTAAAAGAAGCCAAAGAAAAGGGAGCTAAAGTTCTCTGCGGAGGAGATGCTCACGATGATCCAAAGAAAGCTTATGTTGAGCCTACTATTTTGGAAGGCTGTAACCATAATATGTCCATTATGAACGAAGAAACCTTTGGCCCTGTTTGTTGTCTCATGCCTATAGACTCTTTACAAGAAGCGATAGAACTCTCTAATGATAGCGAGTATGGACTCAATGCTTCTTTATGGAGTGATAATGCTCAGGAACAAGAAGAGTTTTTTGAACAAATGGAATCGGGTAGTGCAACTGTCAATGATTGTTTATATCCTTTTGGAGAACCCTCTGTTCCTTGGGGAGGCCGAAAAGCTTCTGGAGTGGGACGGACTCATTCCCATTTTGGCTTAATGGAAATGGTTCAGCCCAAGTACATCAGTCGAGATAAAAGCTCTAAGCGGAATTTTTGGTGGTATCCTTATGATGAGCAGTTTCATGAATCGCTACTTTTTGCCTTAAAAGGACTCTATCATCAAAATTACTTTGTCAAAATTAAGTATACAATAAAGATGGTGCTCAAACCACGGGTTTATCGATCTATGAACTTTATGGGAGTTTTGCGGGGAATGAAAAACTGGTTCTAGTTTTTTAGAAGCCTGTTTAGTTTTGGGAGAATACAATGGATTTTAATAGGCGTAAGAGTTTTCTTTCGACAATTAGTCTTTTTCAAGCTCTTAGTGATAAAGATGTTGATTACTTAGCACAAAATGTAGAAGAAAAATTTTTCTCTCAGGGGAGAATTGTTTTTGAAGAAGATGAAGAAGCTGATGCCATGTATGTCATAGGATATGGTGAGATTGGAATATATAAAGGCAAAAGAGAGGTCGCTCGCTTAACTTCAGGCGACTACATAGGAGAAATGGCTATTTTAGATAGCGGACGCCGTTGTGCTTTAGCGAAAGCTATGACCAACAGTTTTCTCTTTCGCATTCCCCAGTCCTTGTTTCATCAAATTATAGGAACTAAATCGGAGTCTTTGTTCTCTATTCTCCAAACCCTAAACAACCGTCTTCGAGAAACGGGTAGGAAGTTGGAAGAAGATCACTTGCACCTTTCTACTCTGATTCATGATATGAAAAATGCTCTGGCTATTTTCTCTTATGCCTACTTAATTAAACAGCAAGCTCCCGAAAACCCTTCTATTAATGAGTTTTCTGATCATATTCTCACCGCCCAACAAAACCTTTCTAGCATGATGCAAAATGCTCTTAATAGCTATCGAAATCCTTCGAGCTCATATGCCTATGATGGACGCCACCTGGGAGATTTAGTTCGCAGCATTGTCTTTTCTCAGATAGCTCTTCATCCAGATGTCCAAAGACATAACATAGTCTTTGATTGCGCAGAAAACTTACAGGAATGTCCTCATAATACAAATGATATGGGCCGAGTGATTGCGAACTTAGTTATCAATGCCTGCCAGGCCTGTGCTGAAAAATCTGAAATAAAAGTAAGGCTTTCCTCCAAAGAAGATAAAATGCATTTAGAGGTGATAGACCAAGGGGATGGAATTTCCGATGAAGTGAAAGAAATGATTTTTATCCCCCGTTTTACGAGCAAAGAAACAGGGAATGGTTTGGGGCTTAGCTCGGTTAAGAGTATTGTGGAGAAATTTCACAAAGGAGAGCTAAGTTTTGAGTCTGAGATCGGAAAAGGAACGACTTTTCGGGTTTCTCTTCCTTTGGTGCAGTAGAGATAATGGAATACCCTTTTTGTAGCATGGTTAAACCATGCTACACTAATGAATTCTTACGCTCCCCCGCGGCCTCTTTTCCCGCGCTTTCCATGTTTTCCCTTCGGAAACTCATCGCTGGTTATATTGCCATCACCATTGCGATCTAGATGTTTAAAAATCTCTTCTCGGCCTTTCCATTCGTTGCGAGAAATGCTTCCATCTTCATTTTGATCCATTCTCTGGAATTTCTTCTGGAAGTTCTTTCCATTAGGTTTTTGATCACCCTTTCCTTGAGGTCCCCGAGGTCTTTGATCGTCTCCTCGGTTTCTGTCTCGCATTTCGTCTGGCCGATCCTCTGGGCTAAGAAATCCATCTCCATTGCGGTCGAGTTTCTTGAATTTTTCAGGACGACCTTGGAATTCCTCGCGGGAAACTTTGCCATCTTTATCTTTGTCCATCTTGCGAAATCTTTTATGGTGCTCTTGGTCTCCTTTGGGGCCGTGCTTAGGGATTTCTTGTTGATCAATCACTCCATCTCTGTTTCGATCGAGCCGCTCAAACATTTCCGGGCGTCCCTTGAATTCCTCGCGAGAAACTTTGCCATCTTGGTTGGTGTCCATTTTCTTAAATCTTTTATGGGGGCTGTGATCGTCTTTTTGGCCTTTTCCCCTTTTGGGCATTTCATTCTTGTCAATTACTCCATCTTTATTTTGATCTAAGCGCTGGAATCCTTTGTCTTGTCCTTTAAATTCATCGCGAGAGATTTTGCCATCTTTGTTGGCATCCATTTTTTTGAGCCAATTCTGACCACCATCTTTTTGCATATTATTACGACGAAACTCATCGCGAGAGATTTTTCCATCGTTGTTGGCATCTAGCTTTTTGAATTTTTCTGGTTTGCCCTGCCACTCTTCTTTGGAAATCTCTCCATCTCTATTTTGGTCAAATTTTTCGAGAAATTTTTGTCCTTTTTCTTGCATTCCGTTACTAAAAGGTTCTTTTCCTCGGTGAATTTCTCTATTTGTAATGAAGCCGTCCTTGTCTTGATCCAAAATACTAAAAGCAGCTTCATCGCCCAGCTCACTTGAAGAAACCTTTCCATCATTATTTTGGTCATAAAGCTCTAAAAATTTATTCTCTCTATCTTGGGCCCACAGTAAACTGCAACCTAAGATCAAAGCTAGAAAAAAGTTTTTTCGACTCATATTTGCATCTCCTTCTCAGTTATGTCAAAATATAGAAAATTAATTTTCTATCATTAAAATTGATTTCTGTTATTAAAATGGATTGCTATTATTATAGTGTATGTCCATGCCTTAGAAGCAGTGAAAAAAAAATTATTTTTTTTCACTGGCGTTCTCTTCAAAAGACTATACCTGTTTTATAAGAAAGGTTTTTTATGAGATCTGGTTTTTTATTATTTAGCATTATAATTTATATATGCGCTCATCCTCTTGTTGCTCAAGCAGGGAAAGTTTTTATCACATGGGCTCCTCGAATGGTGGAACGCCCAGAAGAAAAAAGTAATAGTGCTTTTGGTTTAGTCGATGTTCATGAAAATTATGAGCAAATCTATTATGCATACAGAAATAACACTAAGCTTATAGAAGATGATCACTTTAGCAAAAAAGTTACTATATCCCAAAAAACACAAAAAAACTTTTTTCAGTACCAACTTATTTTCCGCCACTGGTTTGTGGGGGAACTTTTTCGATTGGAAGAAAAGCATCAAAAACTATTTGCCCAAAAGTGGTGGGGGTTAAATAGAGAAATTGCTTTTCCTAATCCAGAAAAAGCAGATATGTGGCTTATTCACAAGTACTTGATGCCAGAAACTAAGGATAGTTGGGTGGGAGATAATTTTAAGTACATGAGAATCGAGCTACGTTTTATGGATTTAGGAGAAAATAAAACACGGCTTTATTTTCATATAGTAGTGGATAGTAAAGGAAATCGTACTTTAGAGGAAGTTAAGGGAACTGTTCGAGGAGCTATTCAGACGATTCTTGATATTGCCCAAAAAGATAAAAAAAAGATTAAGGTGCTTGGAAAGAAATAATCTCTCTAGTTGCGTAGCAGATTTTGTTTGCTAGCAAGACGCTTTCGATAGCGCATAGTTTTTTTCTGTAACAGAGAAGCAACGTAGCTAGCAAACAAAAGATCAAGCAAATAGGGAGATTATTTCTTTCCAAGTGCCTAAGTAGGGCGTGCTTTATTTTTTAGAAAAAGCAAAAAAAAACTAGCTGCCATTTCGGCAGCTAGAGGGAACCAATAGAATTTACCTGATGAAAATATTAAAGTCTCCTAGCAGACTGGATTAGGTAGCGCCAGCCAGCTCGTCTTTTCTATCATCATAATAGGAAAGGCGTAGTTTGATTTCATTCAGAGGCCCGGAGAAGGCATAGAATAGGAAGCCACAAGATAGGAATACAGTGAATAAGTTAAACACTACTCCTAACAAAACAAAGCTCGAAATCAAAAGCAATGTTAGCTTCATATGCTTACTTACAAGAAAAGAACCAAAATGAACATAGCGGATTTGGCTAATCATTAAAGTTCCAATGAATACTGGCGCACACATCAAAATGATAGTGTAAAGTTCTAATGAAAGAAACCTTATCATAAAATCAGCGACGAGTACAAGCGAAGCCAAAAGCCCGGCTCCTCCAGGAGTTGCAAGTCCATAAAAGAAGGAATGGGATTCTTCGTCAGGTTCTGTTTGAGTATTAAATCTTGCTAAGCGTAAAGCTGCACACATAACAAAAAATAAACAAACACCCCAAACTAACTTAGCCTGCATAGGAGAACCTGATTCTAAAAGATAGACTTTTATTAAGAAAGCAGGAGCCACTCCAAAGGTAATCATGTCTGTTAGGGAATCTAACTGCATTCCAAAGTCGCTGCTTACATCGGTCATCCGAGCAACTTTACCATCAAACATATCAAAGATCATTCCTAGAAATATAAGCCAAGCAGCTTTTACTAAAAAATTATCCTCGATATACGAAATGGCTAAAAAACCACAAAACAGATTTCCTAAAGTAATCGCAGAGGGTAAGCACCTAGTTATTTTTTTCATAGTTGTGTTTGAGCAAAACTTCTGTGTTCTATCCAAAAAAAAATTATTTGGATAAGCTAATAGGTGTAATGTTTGCCCATCCTCCTTCAACATTAGTGTAGTTTATCTAGCAAATGACGTACCAAAAAAATAAAAAAACATAAGGCCCCATTTTAAAAGGCTTCCAAGGAGTTAAGCCATCCTCTAGGTGCAATTTTTTTTTGGCAGTTGGTATAAAAAAATTGCACTTAAAAGCCTTCTACCCTATAATTAGGGTACAATGGAAAAGAAATTTTAGCAAAAAAACTTAAAATTGTCAAAAAAGTAACGAACGGGGAAAAATATGATCGCAGATTTTATGTTTAAAACAGCCGTGCATATGGAAAGACGAAAAGGTAAATTGTCTAGTAAAGTCCTCGATATAGAAGGGTGTAAAATCTCTTATCTCACAGGAGGGAAAGGAGAAACCATTCTCATGATTCATGGTTTTGGTTCCAGTAAAGACAATTGGGTTCGATTTGCTCATCATATAACTCCATACTACCAAACAATCATTCCTGATCTTCCTGGGCATGGAGAAAGCTGTCATTCTCTAGAAGAAAATTATGATATACCTTCCCAGGTCGAACGTCTTGATGAGTTTGTCAATAAATTAGGACTTTCTACCTTTCATATAATTGGAATTTCTATGGGAGGAGCGATAGCAATGCGCTACAGCCACCGCTATCCTGATAAAGTAAAAAGCCTAGGCCTAATCAATTCGGCGGGAATTATGGCACCTAAGAAAAGTGAGTTTCTTCAGCTCCTCGAAGAAGGGAAAAATCCTCTTCTTGTGAAAAAACCAGAAGATCTCGCTGTTCTTTATGATTTTGTTATGGCAAAGCCACTTCGGCTACCTGGTTTTGCTTCTAAAGCTATAACCAAAAAATATTTATCCAGAATTGAGATCAATCAAAAAATATTTGATGATATCCAAGCAGAATCTATTTTGTGTATGGATATTTTATCTGAAATTAAAGTCCCCACTTTTATTTTAGCTGGAAAGTTAGATCGCATTTTTGATGTTTCTGGGGTAGAGATTTTTCAAAAAAACATTCCCCACAACAAAGTCTTTATTTTAGATGAAGTTGGTCATGTCCCTATATTAGAAGCTCCTCGACGATCAGCTAGCCACTACATAGAAACATTAAAAGGCTTTTCTGAAGTAGCATAAATTTCTGGTAGTGTTCCTTGTCATGATGAGGTCTTTTTTCCATCGATGAGCACTTTTATTTTTCCTGTATCTAAACAGTATTTCCATCCATGAACTCGAGGGGCTTTTCCGCGTTTTTCTAAATTACGAATAAGAGAGTAGCTTTTTAGATGATCGATTTGTAATTTAACATTCTCTTCACAAAGTAAATCTAATTTTTCCTCTCGGCTCATTTCTTTTTTTTCGGCAAGGGCAAGTACTCTGTCCTTGGCTCTTTGGGCAATTAAAAGCCAATCGGCAATGTAGTTTTGCTCTACACCTTCTAAGAGAGCTTTAATTCCTCCACACCCAGAGTGTCCGCAAACAACAATATCTTCGATCTCTAAATGATTGATCGCGAACTCTAAAATAGCAGCAAAGTTAAGATCATTAAAAGCCACTATGTTTGCTATATTACGATGAACAAAAATGCTCCCTGGTTTACTGTGGGTGATAACATCTTCAGAGACCCGAGAGTCGGAACAACCTATCCACAAAATTTCGGGTTTTTGTTGTTGAGCAATGCCAGCGTAATAGTCTTTGTTTTTTTTGAACTCTTTTTCGACAAAGTTAGTGTTACCATCTAGAAATCTTGTAATCATAAGGTTCTCCAGTTAGTCATTAGTCCGCATAGGAACAGTGGCCCTACGTAGAAAAAGTAAAGCAAAACAAGTGTCTACGACTCCGCCCCCTATTTGGCCATTCTCTTTTTGTTTTCCTAGTATATGCTCAGCTCCCTTTCTGTACCAATCATGAGAGCCAAACTGAATTACTCCTGCCAGAATACCAGCCCTTTCTAGTCCGTAGAGGTAGTAGAAAAGATTCCCTCCGTTGGGGTTACCATCTACTCTAAAGTTTTGTGTAATCCATGCGCAGCCATCGCGGATGGAAGCGTTGACTTGAGGAAGCAGTTTTTTCCACAAACGGGTTCGACTATTTTCCAAGTGAGCTTTACAAATTACCATACAGGCAATCCCTGCTGTTGTCATACTCCCTGTGGCGGGGTTAGCTTCTCGGTATCCCCATCCTCTTGCTTTTAGGGGAGATCCACTTGGATACAAAAGGTAAGCTTTTTTCTGGTTTTGTAAACGGGCCTTTTTTTTCTCTAAATCTTTTCTTTGTAGAGAACTAATGGGTTCGTCTGCGGCAGGAACTTTGAAAAAAACTACTTCGTCCCCTTCTTTCTCTTGGGTTGAAATAAAATGATCCATAACTTTGAAATAAACTTTCTTATTCGTTGCAATCCCCATTCTTTCAGCGGCTGCTAATCCTAACATGGCATATTGAGTATTGGAGTTGTCTTCATCGCTTCGAGGATATCCCCACGATTTACTTGATCGGTGAGAAACTAGCCAACTTGCTGCTTTTAGGACTCGTTTTTTTTCTGCGGGGGTGGCAAGAAGACGAAAAGGCCCTATTTTTTTAGATTTTTCCCAGTATTTGGGAGGCATAAATTTGAGTTGTGCTTGAAATTTTGTTTCCATTAGCATAAGGTATAGAGCAACACTATAAGTTTTTTGAAAAGGAATTTTTTGTAGGCTTTTTAAGCCCTTGACAATAACAGGGTGGTTGTATGGAATATCACTTTTCAGTAAAGCTAAAAGGGCGAGAGCGGTTTTTCCCATAGGGTAATCATCAGCATGTTCACCAGACCAACTGCCCTTAGAGCTTTGTTCTTGAATGATATAGCTAACTCCTTGGCGAATAGCCTGATTTATTTTTTCTGGACTGACATCTGCTTGGAGGTAAGGGAAGAAGAATCCGCTCATCCATAAGAAGTAAAACCATTTTTTCATGCACTTTCTCCTTGAAAGTGGGTTATCAAAAGTATTTGGACAATTTTACTTTTGGTAGCTCAGCAAATAGAAAGGAAAATCTATGAGCTCGGTATATCGCCTAGAAGAAGGTAGCTGCTGGAAAAATCCCTGGACAGAACAATGCTGTCAAGTGGTTTCTCTCCAAGAAGGAAAAGTCAAAGTGAAATTTTTAGGAAAAGAAGAAGAGTACAGAGTTTACGCTAATACCTCTGTTTTTATGGAGCTATACGTGGCTCTTGAGAAAGAGAATGACTTTTGACATTTGAGTGAGAAATCAAAATTTAGCTGACTTGATTTCCCTATTCTTCCTCTGGCTTGTAATTTACAAATCTTTTTTTGGCATGTGGATAACTCGAAACCAAATCTAGAAATTCTAAAATGCGGCTGGTGGCAATCCCAAATCCCAAGTTATTTGTTTTATCTACAATAAAAGTAGTGATGCCAATCATTTCTCCTTCGCGATTGAGTAGAGGTCCCCCTGAGTTACCGGGGTTAATGGCCGCATCTGTTTGTATAGTATGTCCACGGATACCACTTATAGTTCCTCTACTTAAAGACCAATGATATCCTTTAGGGTGGCCTATAACAAAAACATCCTCTCCCACTTCTAAGTCTTCTTCATTCTCTACCAAAGGCATAAGAGGAGTTTCTTGAGCGAACTCTTTGGGAATAGAGACTAAAGCTAAATCGGCAGGACGATTGCAAATTACCACTTCTCCTTGGCATTCTCGCTCATCTTTAAAAATAACTTTGACCTTGAGGCTTCCTTCCACAACATGAGCATTTGTTACAATCAAAGTCTTATCATGATATTTCATAATAACTCCTCCACCCATACTTTCAGAGGACTTGATTATCACAACAGAAGGAACTCGAAGATTATAGATCTCAGAGGCTTTGAGAGGTTGAGATTCAGGGAGAATAACTTGGGCTGGATCTTCAGGGATAGAAGGGGCATTTTCTTGGACGATTTTTATGGGAGTTGCTTTTTGAACTTGATGTTCTTGGGGAAAATACCAAAGAGATAAATAGAGCACTAAAAGAATTATGGCAAAAGCAATGCCCATGTCTATTTTTTCTCGAAAACCACGGCGGCTGGAGCGTTGAATGTTTTCAAATCGTTCTAAGAGGGCTTGGATTTCTTGTTCCAGGTCAAAAACACTCTGACAGCGCTTACTCGCTTCTGAAGAAAGTAAGCGCATAACCAAGTCGTTAGTAGGGGAACTTACTCCAGGAACACAATCCTTAGGAGCAACGGCTTCTCGTTTCTCCATCTCAGAAATATTCTTTGAGTTAGGAAAGGGTGTTTTTCCTGTAAGGCAAGTATAGAGAACTCCTCCTAAAGAGAAACAATCGCTATGAAAATCTAGACCGTCTCCCATCGCTTGCTCAGGAGAAACATAGGCATAAGAATTTACCGGGATGCAACGTGTAGAGCTGGGTTCTTTTGAAATAGCTCGAACTAGGCCAAAATCACAAATCTTAATTTGGGACTTTCCCATCATTATGTTTTCAGGGGTGATATCTCGATGAAGAAGATTCTGCTCTCCAATGTGTTTGAGAGCAGAAACCAAGTCGCGTGCAATCCGAAGAACTTCGATTTCAGGTAAAGGGGCACATGCCTTGAGGTAATCGCTCAGTGGAATGCCATCAAAGTACTCCATTACAAGATAATGGATATGACCAATTTCTCCCGAATCTAAGCCTCTAATTATATGAGGATGAGCGAGTTTTCCTAGTGCGTGAGTTTCTCTTAAGAATCTTCCTAAGCAAGGTTGTTCTTGCGAAAAGTTAGGATTTAAAACCTTAATGGCAACAAATCTTTTCATGGAGAGTTGCCAAGCTTTATAGACAATCCCAAATTTACCTAAGCCAATTTGCTTCTCAATACGATAGCCAGGAATAAATCCCTCCAAGAGTTGCAAGCGACTGAGTTCTTGAGAATTCAAATGACCTTCTTCAAGTAAAATTTCGCCTAGCTGGCAAGTTTTTCCTTTTAAGGAAAGTAACTCTTGTTTTTCAACCGCCTTTTCTACAACCCTCAAAGGAAGAGTTTTGGTTTTTCTCAAAAGATATTGTAGAATGGCATCTTCGTGATTTTGTTTCATAAAAAAACCTTTTTAAGGAACCTTACTCTAAAAGCGAAGCAGCATTTCTAAGCGTAATAGAAAGACGTTTTGATCTCCATCGACACCCACTTCATCAAAAACTTCTTTGAGAAATTTGGAATTAAATAAAAGACCTGCAGCTAACGAGAAAGTAAGGTCTGGACTGTATTCCCAGATAACACGAAGATCAACCTCATCACCGATTCGGCCACTTTTTCCTCCTGCTTCATCGACAGCTTCAAAGTGAGCATAAAGAACTTCTAGTTTTACCTGTTCATCAAAAAGTGGCTCTAGACTAATACCGGATTTAAATTTTACTGCCCAGTAATTGGAATCGATATCAAAACCATAGTCGTTCTCTTCTACAATCAAAGTACTGTCGATGTTCTCATAGGTTACTAAGTCTCTGTTTTTGCTAGAGTTAGGATCATCGTCGTCCCCTGAGATATACCAAAAAGAAACATCGACAAAGGGTTTCCATTCGCTTGCTTCATAGGAGTAGCGTGCGCCAGCATAGCCCCCAAAAGCAAGGTGGCTTTGGTTGCGGTTGGCAAAATTCGGAGCTCTTCCCTTGCGGCCAAACTGACCAACTTGGAAAAGACTTTCTGCATACAGTTCAATTAGATAATTTTCGGGAGCATCACTCAAAAAATAGTCTACTCCAAATCCCACACTCCAAATGGGTTGATTGCTGTCTCCGCTAATGGCAGCTAAAATTAGATTAAAAAAGCGACCTAGCTCATGGGTAGATCCGTCATCTCCCTTAACTGTTTTAGAAAGATAAAGATCAAAGTTAAGTCCGGCAATGCTTTCATCTTGGCGATTAAACCCCGTTTCGGATGTCGTGAAGTAAAAACCATCTACATATAGTTCTAAAGCTTTTGTCGGTTGAAAGCTAAAATGAATTCCTCGTGCATTGGTATCTTCAATTTCTCCAAAAGGCGATTCGGCTTCTCCTAAGTCCAGAAAAAAGGCTTCTCCATTTGCTCTTAAAGAATAGCTTTGAGGGATAATACCCGCTTTCAAAGTAAGATTGTCTAAAAGGAAGTTATCTACTCTGATATAGGCTTTTTCAAACTCAAACTGAAAGTTGTCGTCTTCGTCTGATCGATTGGTTATGTGAAGTGTCCCAAGGCTTGTCCTGATGAGTTGATTAACCCGAGACTCATTGTGCAGTTCAATTACGCCAGAGACATTTTTGGCGAGTTGTATTTCCAAGTTCAAGATAATTTGAGGGTCAAAAAAATCACCGTCCAACCCGTTAGATTGATTGCCCAAAACAGCATCTGCAAAAAGATCTTCTCGAAAAATATAACGGAAGCCTAGGGCTCCCGAAAGAACAATTTGAACAGTACCTCTGTCTTCATTGAGACCTACAGGACTATCATAGACAGAAGGTTCATCGCTAATCCCTCTCCAGTTCTGATTAGCAACTTCTTTTTTTTCCTCGTTGGCGGGATCTGTTTTTTCTTCTTCGCCAGGATCAACGGTTTCCCATTTGTTCGAATCTTCCTCTTCAACGGTTTCCCATTTATTCGAATCTTCCTCTTCAACGGTTTCCCACTCAGTAGAATCTTCCTCTGTGCTTTCCCAGTCAGTAGAATCTTCTTCTGTGCTTTCCCAATCCCCAGAATCTAGTCCTTCGCTCGACTCTTCTGCTCCTCCAAAATCATCTAGGTCTAACCCTTGTCCCATAGAGGGGGTAATTACGATAGCGAAACAAACTAGAAAAAATAGCAAACCAATCTTTCTCATTTTTTTTCCTTAATCAAGCTCTTGGAGAACATTTTTCATATCTTGAATCATTTCCGTTGGGGTTTGATAACGATTTTCACATTTGTGAGCCATAGCTTTTTCTACAACCCTAACAACACTGTCGGGTATCTCATTATTGAGACTTTTTAAAGGAACGGGTTCGCCTGTTACCTTAGCTCTTAGTATGCTTAAGGTAGTTTTTATCTCTGAGTAGGGAGGCTGTCCAGAAAGCATATGATAAATAGTTGCTCCAAGGGAATATATATCTGCTAGATGATCCACTTTTTTGGCATTATGAATTTGTTCGGGGGGCATATAGTAAGCTGTTCCCATGACTTGTCCTGTCACAGTAACTCCCTTTTCTTCGATGATTTTTCCTAAACCAAAATCTGTTAACTTTACTTTTCTTGTCCGACGATCAATCATGATGTTAGCAGGTTTGAGGTCACGATGAATAATTCTTTGCTCAAGGGCGTGTTCTAAGGCTTGAGCTACGGCAATAGCTATCTTTATAGTATGTTTAGCTAAAATCGTTTTACGAGCCTCTAGAATTTCCTCTAGACTTTCTCCTTCTATGTACTCCATTATCAAATAGAGACGATCATTATGACACCCCATTTCCATGATTCGTACTATGTTGGAGTGTTTGAGTCTTCGATGAACGTTAGCTTCTTGCTCAAAACGAAGGGTTGCTGCCTGTTTTTTCTGTAATTTTTGGGCAAGCAATTTAATGGCGACTTCATAGTTTTTATCCACATGACGAGCCAAATATATTTCTCCCATTGCCCCTCGTCCAATCAATTTAACTAGTTTGTATTGACCAATTCGATTTCGTGCACTGCTTGGTTCACTTGTATCTGGAATTTGAGGACTAGAAGCACTTGGGAGTAAGGCAGACTCAGAAAGTTGGGAAACGGCAGAGGAAATATCCTTGTCTTTACGAACAGAGGGGATACGAGGACTTGTGGCAACTCTGCTGGATCCTGAGTACTCTTGTGTAGAATTAAAGCTACTGGTTGTCATAGTCTCTTCGACGAGATTAGCTATCAATCGATTACAACTATTGCACAGAATCTGCAATTTCCCTTCAAAGTTTTGTAGGTTAATTGTAATTTTGTAGTTGCACCCTGGGCAGCTTAAAGCGCGTCTAATGTTTTGAGGCATAAAGCACCATTTTTGACATCTTGACATTTAAAATAATAAAGAGAAAAGAGATGCCCTATTGTATATATTTTTTAGATTATTGCAAGAAGTTCTTAGTCTACTTGAGTCTTTTAGACAAAACGAAGTAAGCACCTAAATAAACTGAAATTTAGTCTTTTTAAGAGATAGATCCTTGGTAGGCCCAGATAATTTCTTCCTGCTTGGATGTTTCAATAGAGCCTGGCCTTCTACGCCGTACCTCTAGTATGGCTTCTTGGGCCCCCATCCCTTGTTTAACAAGGTAACATGCAAGCATAGTGCCTGTCCTTCCTATTCCGGCATAGCAATGAACTAAAACGGCTTTCTTCTGCTCAATCATTTTCTCTGCAAATGCAATAAATTTTTCTATTTCGGCGAGACTGGGAGGAGAAAAGTCGGGTATGGGAATATGCAAGTATTCCATTTTTTCTTTTTGCAAGTGATTTTCGGGAATAGAGGATTCGGTCAAAGTGACAATTGCTTTTATTCCTTGTTTGGCCAAAAACTCTAAATCATAAGTAAGGTTTCCCGCTCTTCCTGGTAAGGCCATGCCAGCCAAACTCTCTGGCACAATAAAGCTAAAATTGTTATAGTTTTGTAGTGACATGAATAAAGTATCCTTAAGCTCACTAAAGTTTAGCAGTTCTTAGAAATGACAATTCATACTATAGCAAATTTTTCGGGCTATGCGAACACAATTATAGGAGTGATTCGTATATGAATGCACGACTTCAAGAAAAAATTTCCGGAAACTTTCTTTTACTGTATTGTTTCCCTTCTTTTCTATTTTTTCTGGTTCTACTAGCCTACTTGCCAGGAATGACGGGACCATTTGTTTTTGATGACATTTGGCAAATTTTACTTTCAAGGGAAGAGCCTAGTTTTAAAAACCGAGGAATCACTCATTTAACTTTTTCCTTTAACCATAGGTTTAATTTTTTTTCGTCCCCAGGTTTTGAGTTTCTCACTACTTTGGGAGGGAATTACACGCTTGTTTGGCATTTGACAAATCTATTCCTTCATTTATTTTGTGCCTGTGCTCTTTTTGTTTTTTTAAGATCTGTCTGGTACCCTTCTTCTGCTTTTTATCGACCCTTTTTTATTACGCTTTTCTTTTCCCTTCATCCTCTTGCTAGTGAAGCCATTCTTTATACCCAAGCCCGCTCTGTTATTTTAATGAATTTTTTTTGGCTGCTTTTCTTGTCTTGTATAGGAGCTCAAGGAAAAAAGAGAAGAATCTGGGCTTTTTTTTGTTTTTTGGGAGCAGTGGGGTCGAAAGAAGTAGCCTTGTTTTATTTGCCCTTAAGCGGCATCATCTATTACTTTTTAGGAGGAGGCTACTACCCATTGAGAAAATCATCCAGCTTAGTGGTTTTCTCTTCTGCCGATTCTGCCCATCCTGTCAATAAAGAGAATAAAGAGAATAAAGAGGGAACTTCGTCTTCTTATCTTCTTTATGGCAGTGTTGCTCTCATGTTGGTTCCTAGTTTGTTTTTTGCTCCTGCTATTTTTGCTCGCTGGGAAACTCTCTCTGGTTTTAAAAATTTTGCTTGGCACTTTGTTGGATTTTGGCATTACCTTTATTTGTTAAGTGTCCCTCTGTCCTCTCTTTTGTGTTTTGATCACTACTATCCCTACCAAAATTGGCCTTTACTTTCTACTGGTATTCTTAGTCTAAGTGCTTTTTCTCTTCTATTTTTTTTTATTTCTTATTTTAAACAAAAATTACCGAGAGAAGATCAAAGGCGTCTTCTTTTTTGTTGTTGGTGGGGAATTATTATCCTTCTTCCCTATGCTTTAATTCCAACGCGCTTTATTGTTGTTGAGTACCGAGCTTATCCCCTTCTTATTCCTTTTTTGTTGTTTATTTTTTTGCTGGGAGAAAAGATATACTCTCCTCTCATTAATTTTATCTCAAATTTTGTCTTAAAAGAACGGGAAGTATTTCCTAAGATTTCTTTTTTCCTAAAAGGAGTTTTTATTTCTCTTTTCATTCTTTGTCTATTTTTCCAAACTAACCAAAGAAGTCAGGTCTGGCAAAATACTATTTCTCTTTACCAAGATGTTCTTGATAAAAATGAGCCTTCCCGTTGGACGATAGATGCTAATTTAGTCAAGGCTTACTTTGCTACAGGGCAAATCACTCAAAAAAAGCAAAAAAACTTAGCTCGTTATTGTTTTCAAGAAGGAGAAAGGGGAGCAATAAAGTTTCTTCAGCAATACAAGGGAAGTTTTTCTATTCGCTTGGATATCATATGCTCTCTTTTTCTTTTTTATGAACAAAGTAAACAATATCGAAAGGTTCTTACCTTGACGAAAGAAGTTTTTTGGGCAAAGATGAATCAAGAAGAAACTTGGAAAAAAAATAATCTCAAAATTACTACTCTTCAGTTTTTTTTAATCAAGTGCTATTTCAAAGAAGGCGATATAGAAACCGCCCGAAAAATGTTCCAAGAGATAAATAAAAAAAAGTTACCTACTGAAACTCAAATAGGTTGGAGTTACTGGGAAAAAAAACTATCTCTTTTCTCACCAAACTTTCAGAACACAGATGCCAGGAAATAATTGTTTCCATAATTTTTCATTAGGCTTGACAAACAGCTTTTATTTAGTTATAAAATCTTAGCTCTATTGAGGGACTATTCTTCCATTTTGTATATGGATTCCCTTTTTATTCGCTACTTTTTATTTGCTACCTTTTTTATTTGCTACCTTTTTATTTGCTAAAAGAGGGACTTTTTGTATAATGATACTCCCTTCTCTTAGCTTTTGGTACAATCCTAAAGTATGCCTAGGGCGGGGTAGGTTAAAGCGAGATTTATTCTTTAACTAGAATAAATAAAACCTAAAATAAAATTTGTTTTTCCATATACCGTTTATATAAACTCGCTTTTTTTGGAAAATTTGGTTGAGAAAATATACTTTTTCCTAGCCAATTCCTACCACATGGTAAAGACCATGACAAAAAACAAGCATGCAACTTTCAGGGAGATTTTTAGTTATGAGCAATAGCATCGCTAAAATATTTATTGTCATCAACTTTGTTTTAAGCATAGCATTCATGTTTATAGCAGGAACTCTTCTTACTCATGAATGGGACTACAAACAATTATGGGAAACCTCAGAAAGTAGTCGAAACAGAGAAAGCTCTG
This sequence comes from Planctomycetota bacterium, assembly GCA_029260735.1. Lineage (GTDB taxonomy): Bacteria > Planctomycetota > Uabimicrobiia > Uabimicrobiales > Uabimicrobiaceae > JAJDCR01. The sequence continues at coordinate 11,027 of JAJDCR010000081.1, read as the reverse complement.
AATCGAAAAAATCGATTAACGAATACAAAGTTAAATCTGAGGAAATGGAAGACTTATTCAATGATACGAAGAAAGAAGTTGGCGATTACAAAGCCAAGTTCTCTTCCAAAGAAACAGAAAATAAAGGTTTAAAAAGACAAGTTGCTGAGTTCCAAGCAACTCTAGCTAGTCTTGAAACCGACATCAAGAATATTGATGAAAAACTAGGACGAAAAGAAGCTCGTATCAGCGAACTTGAAAATGATCGTGACACAGAAAAAGATAGAGCAGAAGAAGCTCTTCGATCGAGAGAAGCTGCAGAAGATATGCAGCAAGAATTAGAAATTCAATTGAGCAATATGCAAGGTGAGTTAAGTGAAAAAGAAAAACTACTGCAAAGAGCTCAGAAAGAACTTCTTGAAACCAAACAAGTTATTCGTTTAGCTCGTAAACAAGGCCTAGAACTCACTAGCCTCATCTCTTCCCCAAAAGCCTTAGATGGATTTGTTACTGCTGTTAGCAAAGAACTCCCCATCATTATGCTTTCTTTGGGACAAGATGATGGTGTAGCGATTGGCTATCGTTTTACAGTTTATCGGGGCAATACTTATGTCGGCCGTGCCGTAGTGGAGCAAGTATACAAAGATGCTGCTGCTGCTCGAATCGACTCTAGTATGACAACCGGAGACATCCGTAAAGGCGATAAAGTCAGTACTCGTATTAATAGAGGGAGCTAAAATATGGATGATGATTTAATACAAGAAGGTCTTGAGCATGATGACATGGTAGATGCTCCGGTGGCTTCCCCTGAAGATAGCCTGACTTTGGCCTTGATCATATTCACAGCTGTCTCCCTTTTGATTGGTAGTTCTCTCATTGTATACAAGTTATTCAATGTATATAGTGTCATGGAACCAACTAAAAAATCTGCTAAAAAATAGCTGCTTGTTTTGTGTCTATTTGGGAAAATGGATTCTAAATAAAGAATAATTTGAACAAATAGACACATTGTTTACTTTATTTTTTCAGCAATGGAAATAAGAGTAAAAAAAGCCAGTTATTTTAGAGTTAGGGCTCTTGTGTATTTTTGATATTTGAGAAAGAAACTATATACTTAAGAGAAAATATAAGACAAGATTCTTTTTTGTCTTATAATAATTTTCTCTCTTCTTATAAACACCCTGAAAAAATAGAGATCTGTTTTCTTGGAGTGTCTTAATGAAGACAAGCACTATTTCTTATTCTAAGTCCAGAGATCCCAAATTAAAACGAGTAACAAGCCCCTATCTAATAGATAACAAATAACAAATAGATACTAAACTAGGTGGCGGACAAGACAAAAAACATATTTGTATAAACATTTATATTGGCATAGTCTATGGTACACGTTATTGATAAATTTTTAGGTCTCTTTTCCGTAGATTTGGGAATAGACCTAGGTACAGCAAACACACTAGTTTGTGCAAAAGATACCGGAATTATCACTTCCGAGCCTTCCGTTGTCGCAGTTCGTAAGGGAACAAACGATGTTCTTTTGAATGGTAATGCCGTAGGGAATGTTGCCAAAGAAATGGTCGGAAGAACACCGGACAATATTGTTGCTATTCGTCCTCTAAAGCATGGAGTAATCGCTGATTTTGCTGTGACTGAGGCAATGCTTAAATATTTTATCCGAAAAGCCCAAAATCGCAAGTGGGGGGTAAAACCTCGTGTGGTTATTGCCGTGCCTTCAGGAATTACTTCTGTCGAAAAACAAGCGGTTATCGATTCGGCCTTGAGAGCAGGAGCAAGAGAGGTTTATCTTATTGATGAACCTATGGCTGCGGGAATAGGAGCAGGGCTTCCTATTACAGAGCCAATCGGTAATATGATTGTTGATGTTGGTGGCGGAACAACGGAAGTGGCTGTTCTTTCTCTTGCCGGGTGTGTTATCTCTGAAAGTGTTCGAGTTGCTGGAGATGACTTGGACGAAGCCATCATTCAACATATGCGAAGAACATATAACCTTCTCATTGGTCAGCCTACTGCTGAGAAGATAAAAAAAGAGCTAGGGTCAGCTTTTCCCTTGGAACAAGAACTTACAATGGAAGTAAGAGGACGAGATTTAACGGCTTGTTTACCAAGAAAAACACTTATTCGTTCCGAAGAAGTAAGAGAAGCTCTTTTGGAACCAGCTATGGCAATTGTAAACACAATCAAAGTCACTCTAGAGAAAACTCCTCCTGAATTAGCGGGAGATTTAGTTGACAGAGGTGTTACTTTAGCGGGAGGAGGAGCCTTATTGAAAGGGCTCGATAAAATTATTGCCAAAGAAACTGATTTACCTGTTACAATTGCCGAAGATCCCCTAACTTGTGTCGCAAGAGGAACCGGTGAAGTTCTGACTCAGTTAGATCTCTTAAGAGCCATTTTGATGGGCAGCGATTAAAAATTTCTTTGTATTGTCATTCCCGCGAAAGGCGGGAATCCAGTTTCCAAGGTTTTTCTAAGATTTTCTGGATTTTTGCCTTTGTAGGAATGACATAAGTAACTAAAGTACTGCTTAGAACTAAGCAGTAACTCTCCAAACCAAACTCCTCCTATTTATCATCCTCACTATTTTTGCAAAGTTTTTTGGAAACTCCCTAGAGCATCTTACAAATGAGGAGAGCAAATTTGAAATCCCCCTTTCATGCTTTCACTTTATTTCTACTACTGATATCCTTAGGCTTAATTGTAAGTGCTTCTTATGTAAACTCCTTGTCTCTGAAAATTTCTACGTTTTGGGTTAGCGAAGAAAGTCCGAGCGTTGAAAAACTTGCTCAGAAGAATAGCATTTCAGAGATCATGCATTTACAGCAAGCATTGGCCCAAACTAAGCTTGAGCTTTTCCAGTTAAAAGAACAACTAAGAACTCTAACTAACTTTCGCGAAAAATTTTCGAAAAAAAAAATCCCCCTTGTTATCCCCGCTACTATCATTATCCGCAATGATAGCTCTGACAATAGACATTCCTTTAAAATCGACCGTGGTTCTTTTGACAATATCAAACTAGGAGATATTGTTGTTTTTAACGATAGTTTAGTGGGCCGTGTGAGTGAAATTAGTGACCATTACAGCACTGTATTAAAAGTTACCGATCCTGCTATGCAAATACCTATATCTGTTTTCTCAGCAGATGACAGAGAAAAAGAATATGGAGAAGGAATTAGTATCGGAAATGGCCAAGAAGACAGCACCTGTATAATCGATAGTCGAGAAATTTGTCGGGGAGAAGAACTGTGTCGCTTAGATCTCGTAGAAAGAAAACGTCAGTTTCCCGCTTCTGCGGTAATTGTGACATCAGGGCTAAAAGGGGAATATCCTCGTGGATTGGTTGTGGGTAGTCTGACTTTCTCCCAGTCTGATCAAATTGGTCTTTTTTGGGATGTGAAAATACGTCCTTTGAATCTCGACCAGATACACACCGTTTTAGTTTTTTCCTACTTCTAAGAGTTTTTACTTTAGTAAAGAGTTATGACGGGACATTTTCTTATTCTTCTAATACACAATTGATTGCTTAAACCATGAAGTGGATTTACTTAATACCTATTAGCATCCTTCTACTATGGGCGAAAATTTCTTTTTTTAGCTATTTTCCGATAGGAGGTTGTCGCCCAGACTTAATATTAATTCTCTGTGTCTATATCTCTCTAGCGAGTCGTCCAACAGAGGCTCTTTCCAAAAGTTGGTACTTAGGTCTACTTCAAGATATTGCTTCTTGCGAAATAATAGGATTATTTTCGTTTATCTATACAGCTATTTGTTTTTTTATCCTTCGTTTTAAAAAAGAAATTATGCTAGATAATTTTATCATAATAAGCATTCTCCTTTTTTTTATTAGTCTCCTAGGAAACTTAATGCACGCGGGGGTTATATCAATAGTTTATGGAGTAGATGTATTAAATAACTTTTTTCCTGCCGCTTTATACACAAGCATGCTTACTCCACCAATACTTTTTATCCTAGACAGTGTTCCCAAACCCCGAAGAGAAGTCCCTAGTTGGTAATCCTTGAAGCTATCTAAAACCATTCAGAAACGGCCGAAAAAAATGCAAAAAGTTATTCAAAAACGCATTCTATTTATGGTAGGGGGCTTATTTTTCATTTTTCCTTGGATTATCTTTCGTTTGTACTGCATTCAGATACTCAACTACGACTACTATCAAAATAAAGCGGTTAGTCATCTCGATAAATATTATGATGCTCCTCCTATTCGAGGACGGATTAACGACCGCAATGGGGTTACTCTTGCAGAAACAAAAATTGATTATGAAATCCGTTTTCAGTTGCACCCTCTTAGAAAAGACGGTATCATCCAAGAAACTCCTTCGATGCAAAACCTGAGCAAAGTGCTGAATGTTGGTATTGATGAAATCAAAAGTATTTGCTCAAAAGAAAATCAAAAGCAAACACGTCGTATTCGAAGAAAGCTCAATCGGCATAAATATTTGTTTTCACTAGATCTTAGAGAGTTTTCTAGCTTTGATAATTATAAACTTCCTCTAGTTCTTCTTCAAAAATTTAAGCAAAAAAAAATATCTCTTCCTCCTCAGTTTTCCTTAGAAATTGTTAAAAAAAATTGGGAGTGGATTCTGAAGAAACCGAACAGCGAAAAACGCTCTGACCTTTATCTTGTTACAAGAGAGACAAAAGGAGAGAAGTCAGATAAACAAGAGCTAAAAGTTTATGCTTGTGCAAAGGGAAAAGAAGCTCGTAAAATGAGAAGAGGATTAGAGGCAAATTACTATCGGCAACTGTATCCCCTCTTCGAGGGAATTCCGAAAGAAATAGCCATTGTTTTGAGCACAGACAAATACAAATGGAAATTTATTCCTTCTCAGTTTTTGTTCAAGATCGATGATGAACATAAAAGCTGGCTTAACCGACGAGAAATTCCTCCCATTATCTATCAAGTTTTTTCCCAAGAGAACTTCCAAGAAAAATTTTCTTATAAACTATCTCGTGATGTTCTTGTCAGAATAAAGGGAAAAAATCAATGGTTAATGGAAGATCGTCGCTACCACAACCAATATGCTATTACTCGCTTGCAAGATAAACTCCACATTACTTACCAGGCAAACACAAAACGTGTTGATCAATATAAAGGATTCTCTATCTATAAGGGAATTTCCCGAGATTATCCGAAAAAAACTCTTGCTTCTCATATTCTGGGAAACATGGGAGAAATCAACCGAGAAGAGTACATTCAAAGGGAAAAAGACTATCGAATGACGGATCTTGTGGGACGTAGTGGGATTGAAAAAGTATTTGAAAATAAACTCCGAGGAGCTCGAGGCTCTATTGTTGACCTTAGAGATAGCCAAATGCAATTTTCCGATCCTCCTACCGACGGAATGGATCTCTATCTTACAATTGACAGTGAACTACAAGAGACAGCAGAGCTTGCCTTAGATGAAAGTATAAAACGTGCTTCTAGTGCCGTCGGAGGAGGGGCTGTATTTATTGATATCAAAACGGGGGAAATTCTTGTTCTCGCAACGAGTCCACGATATGACAACAATCGTTACAGGGCGGATTATAATCATTTAATACAACTTCCCGAGAAACCTCTTGAAAACCGAGCTATTTACAATGGAAATCCTGCTCCTCCTGGCTCCATCTTCAAAGTTATTACAAGCTTGGCCGTTTTAGAGGAAAAAGTAGCGAGTCCTTCTCAGGTTGTCTACTGTCGTGGCTACCTTCACAATCCAAGAGCGTTTCGCTGCACTCACCACCATAGCTTTATTAATTTGAAAGACTCGATTACGCAATCTTGCAATATTTATTTCTATAAAGTAGGAGAAGCTTTAGGAGAATCGAGATTACACCAATGGGGGGAATGGTTTGGATTTGGTAAACGTGTAGGCATATCTTTGCCTGGTGAAAGCAAAGGATTTCTGCCTTCAGCAGCATGGAAACGCAAAGCTTTTAACGAGGGGTGGAACAAAGGGAATAGTCGTATGCTTGCCATTGGTCAACTACTCGAAGCAACCCCCCTTCAAGTGGCCCGAGCGATGGCCCTAGTTGCAAATGAAGGGGCTGTCCCCGCAGTAAAGCTAGTTAAAGGATTCCATAGTCCCAACTACCAAAAGGAAGGCTCTGTTCTTTTTACCCTCCAAGAGCTTCGCGATGTCCCTTCCCTTCTTCGCTCTTTTCAGCAAGAACATAAACCTGTTATGACTTACTTGAGGAAAAACTTTTCTTCTGGGCTACAGCAAGATATTTTGGCATATCAAGGGGGGAGTCCTTCTCTTAGCATGCAACACAATCTAGTCAAAGAACTCAATTTTCTTCTCCAAAATAAATACATCTATCACAAAGATATTTTTCATGGTATGGTCTTTGATAGTGAAATAAAAGCTTTGCTCCAGAAAAAATTATCCTGGAAGGAGCTTATCTCTCTCAACCGTTTACTTTTAGAAGTCATTTTTCCTTTCCAGATTGTGCATAAAAGACTCGTTGCCCAAAACCCTACAATGATAACACCAGCCTTGACAAACAATAGCGATCCTCTTCAACAAATTCCTATCCATCCTGGCCATTTAGAACTCATCAGGCAAGGGATGATCGGAGTAGTTCATTCCGAGAAAGGGACGGCACGGAATATTCGCAAACTTTTACCTCAAGGTTTGATCATTGCGAGCAAGACAGGAACTTCTCAAGTGAGAGGCAAGCCAGACCACGCTTGGTTCGCTGGATTTGCTCCTGCTTATCGACCCCAGTATGCTTTTGCTGTATATGTGGAACATGGGGGGTACGGGGGCTCGGTCGCTGCTCCCGTCGCCGCCAAAGTTTTACAAAAATTATTTGAATAGAAAGGAAGAGAGGTGCAAGCAAGACAACGCAACCAAAAATTTTCTGCAAGAGATGCCATTTTTGGGATGGGAGGGGTGATCGTTTTTTTTATTATGATTATCCTTATGATTAGCATTTCTTTTATCGATAGTGTTTCTGCGTCTTACGCTAGCAAGCAAATGCAATGGATTGTCGTGGCCTTTTTTGTTTCTTTGATTGCGATGTATTTTGACTATCGTTGGCTGGTTCGAAATTCTTGGCTTCTTTATGGACTAGGAATTTTTCTTCTATTTGCTACTGCTGGTATGGGAGAAATGCGAAATGGGTCAAGGCGTTGGATTAAGCTTGGGCCTATTCTCTTTCAAACTTCTGATTTTATGAAAATTGCCACCATCTTACTTTTAGCACGTATTCTTTCTCAGAATAGCAACAAAGAAAAATTGATGAGCCTTTTTCTCCCCTTTGGTGTTGTTGCCTTACCTTGTTCTTTGATTCTTCTCCAACCGGATATGGGAACTTCTCTGGTTTTTGTTCCTATTCTCTTCGCAATGATTTTTATTGCCGGGGCAAATACCAAACACTTAAAAACTATCATCATTATGGCTCTTCTTTTGTTACCTATCGTTTACTCCTATGGTCTGAAGGACTACCAGCAAAAGCGGGTTAAAATGTTTCTTTTCCAGAATACTATGACCCAAAAAGAAAGACAAGCAGAAGGCTATCATCTTACTCAGTCAATGATTGCTCATGGATCTGGAGGTTTTGCCGGAAAAGGATTGGGAGAAGGAACTCAAAACCGGCATGGTTTTCTCCCGGAAAGACATACCGATTTTATTTTTGCTGTCGTGGGAGAGGAGTGGGGCTTTATTGGAACGACGGTGCTTCTCCTTCTCTATCTTTTTCTGTTCTCTGCTATGCTTATGGCTGCCTATAGTGTATCGTGCTCTTCTGGACAATTAATCATCGTCGGAGTGGTTGCTTTGATGGTTATGCAGACTTTAGTTAACACGAGCATGACTGTGGGAATGGCTCCGATTACGGGGCTACCTTTGCCCTTTATGTCCTATGGGGGAACTTCTCTTCTTTTCTGTTGCTGCTGCGTAGGGATTATTCTATCTATTTTGGGGCACGAAGGATCAAGTTATTCATGAAAAAACATCGCAAATCTATTCTTGTAGGGTTATTTGTTTTGCTCTGCTTTGGTTCTCTTTTGCCTTGGGCTACCGAAGGAAAAGATGGTTTTGCGGAAATAAAAATTTTCTCTCCCCATAACAATTTAACTTTTCCTTCTGTATCTACAATACGAGTGGCCACTTTAAACCTAGCCCACGGTCGAAAAAATGGTTCTCATCAAGCCTTCCAATCGAAAGAGAAAATCGTCCAGAATTTAAAAGAAGTCACTGATTTTTTCCAAGAGCAATCTTTTCAAATTGTTGCTCTCCAAGAGATCGATGATCCTTCTTGGTGGTCGGGAAACTTCTCTCAAAGTCGTTTTCTGTCTGAAAAAGGAGGCTATGGCTTTGCCGCTCAAGCAAAAAATGTCGATGGGTTTGGTTTACATTATGGTACAGCGGTAATTTCGCAGTTCTCTCTAGAACAAGCTTATGCTCATACCTTTGATCTCTCTTGGCCAATATTATGTAAAGGTTTTTTACTCGCCGAGATTCTTCTTCCTACTCCCTGGGAAAAAAAAATCATAGTGGTTTCTCTTCATCTGGATCCTCTAAGAACAAAAACTCAGAAAAAACAGTTAAAAGAATTAGAGGAGAAACTCTCCTCTCTTTCTGATCCTGTCATTGTTATGGGAGATTTTAATGCCAAATGGGAAGAAGATAGCCCTGTTAAAAATTTTGCCAACAATCTGAATCTTTCTGCCTTCCAACCAAAAATTGAGGAAATCACATTTCCTACTTTTGGGCATAGAATAGATTGGATATTGGTTTCTTCTCATTTTGAATTTATCCAGAGCAAGACTTTTTCTCTACCTATTTTATCTGACCATTATGCCGTGATGGCTGAATTAAAATTGAAATTGAGATAACGTTGAAAAATAATTTTCTATATGGGCAGTAAAAATATGGATTTTGTTTACTGGATCGTTTTTATCATACACATTGTTGTTATTATCATTTTTTTAACCACAGAAAAACGCTCTCCCAGTGCTACCCTTGCTTGGATTTTACTTCTATTCTTCTTACCGGCCATTGGTTTTCTTTTGTACCTATTGGTGGGTTCCAAAAAGATATCTCGTTTAAAGCGAGAATCTAAGCTGATTGAGTCTCTTCTTCAGGAAGTTTTGCAGGAGCACCAAGCTTTTGTGACCCCTTCTTCTCTAACCGATTCTCTATGGAACTCTGAAAGTCGTATTCTGAATCTTCTTAAACTTTCTGAGAAAGTTAGCCATCTTCCCCCGAGCAGAAAAAACCATTGCCAAATTCTTTTTGGAGCAAAAGCGACTTATCAGGCCATTTCTCATGCCATTATGTTAGCCAAAAAACATATCCATATTGAGTTTTATATTATTCGGGCTGATGAAACAGGTTATGGTTTAAGAGAACTACTCGTCCAAAAAGCCTCCCAAGGAGTGGATGTACGCGTTCTTTATGATGCTGTTGGAAGCTCTAAACTCCCTAAAGATTTTTGGCTTCCTTTAGAGTTGAAAGGAGGATTAACCGCTGCTTTTAATCCGATAAGAATATTTTTTCGCCATCGGGACCGGATGGATTTTCGCAATCATAGAAAAATTGTCATTGTCGATGGGAAAATTGGTTTAACCGGAGGAATTAATGTAGGCAAAGAATATTTAGGACTTTGCCCTCAAATTGGCCACTGGCGGGATAGTCATATCCAAATTACTGGCCCAGCCGTTTTAAGTTTGCAACAAGTATTTGCAGAAGATTGGTTTCGATCAAAAGGAGAGCTTTTGGAAGACAAATCCTACTACCCTTTGCCTTCGACAAGCGGAGACTCTATTGTTCATGTTATTGCCTCTGGGCCTGATGACAGGTGGGCAGCTATTCGGCGAATTTATTTTCAAGCAATTGCCCTAGCTCAAAAGCGTGTCTGGATCACTAGTCCTTATTTTATTCCTGACCCCATCATTGAAGAAGTGCTTATAGTAGCAGCCTTAAGAGGAGTGGATGTTCGGCTTTTGCTTCCTTTGAAGTCCGATAGTAAAATTGTTTCCATCGTCTCTCATTCCTATTATCCAGATCTTAAAAAATCAGGAGTACGAATCTATGAGTACGCCAAGGGATTTATCCACGCCAAAACAATGGTTATCGACGACTGGCTGGGAACAATTGGTTCTGCGAATATGGACACGCGTTCTTTTCAACTCAACTTTGAGTTAAACGCTTTTGTTTATGATCCTAAATTTACGGAAGAACTAGCCGAGCATTTTCTCGAAGACATCAAAAATGCCCAAGAAATTAGCGAGGAGTCTTTAAGACAAAGAGGATATTGGCAAAAGTTCCAGTCGTCTTTTTTTCGTATTCTTTCCCCATTGCTTTAGAACTAGTCCTAGAACAGGAGAATATATGCCCCCCATCGAAGCGATTGTTTTTGATTTAGGAGGAGTCCTTATTGATTGGAACCCCCGTTATCTTTACCGAAAGATTTTTTCTGAAGAAGAAGAGATGGAAAATTTTTTAGCGGGAGTTTGCACATCAGAGTGGAATGCAGAGCAAGACGCAGGGCGCTCTTTTACACAAGCGATAGGCGCAGTAGCGAAAACTCATCCTCACTATGAAACCCAAATAGAAGCTTATTTTACTCGCTGGGAAGAAATGCTAAATGGAGCCATTGAAGGGAGTGTGGAGATTCTAAAATCTTTCTCCCAGAAAAACTATCCCCTTTACGCTTTGACTAATTGGTCAGCAGAAACTTTCCCCATTGCCCAGAAAAACTTTGATTTTCTGACTCTCTTTCAAGGGATCGTTGTCTCCGGGGAAATCAAAATGAAAAAACCTGATCCCTGTATTTTTCACTACCTGATAGAAAAACATTCTTTGATTCCTGAAAAAACCATTTTTATCGATGATTCTCTTCCCAATGTGGAAACTTCTTTGGTTTTAGGGTTTAAGGGAATTCACTTTCAGTCGCCCGAACAATTGCAGAGAGAGTTGGATGGCTTGGGAGTTTAGATTTGTTGGCTATTGCTATATCCCCTGGGTTGAAAACCCTTACTTTTGTACACATAATCTCGCTTCGTTGGATAAAACATAGATATT
>JAJDCR010000009.1 GCA_029260735.1 Planctomycetota bacterium | reverse complement strand
CAGAAAGTTTTCTAGCAAGGAAGAGGTTATAAAATTTCTGGTAGCTTAGTTCCTCTAAGTGAAAGACAATTTTATGTTCTCTGACGCCGCTAGAGAATTTTCTGGGATTTTTCTGACCAAGCTAATTTTATAACAGGCTCTTAGCTAAATAAAGATAAAGAATAAAAAAATCGAATAAGAATAAGAATAAGAATACGACTCGAATTAAGAGGGATCGTTTCCGCTTAGCGGATTAATCTGCGAAAGATTTCAATGAATAAACGCTAGAACAAGCAAAGAGAAAGAAAAATCGACCAAGAAAAAACTTAGGTTCTTAATCGAATCGTATTCTTATTTGATTTTTTTGTTTTCCGATTTCGCCCGTAAGGGCGTGTTTTCATTCAGCTTTTCCTTAGAAATTAGGAATACTAAGTTCAAGATAGTTTTCCTATTAATTGCTAAAAAACATCGTAAAAAAAGCTGAATGAGGACACGCCCTATCTTTTTCGAGCTTCGGGAAAGAGCAACTCTAAATACTGAGCCAACCTTTCTTGGTTGGTATTGATCCGCTTACTTCGTAAAAAACCTTCGAGAGCTTCTCCCATTTTTTTAGCGGAAGCAAAACGATCCTCTGGTTTTATCTCTAGTGCCTTCATAACTATGGCATCTAGCTTTTTTGGAATGGAACTATTGAGTGTTGAGGGAGGAGGTATAGGCTTATTAAGAGCGTGTAACAACTCCAGATCATCGCTTACATCAAAAACCATTTGTCCTGTTAAAAGTTCATAAGTTACCAAGCCTAGAGAAAAAATGTCACTGCGCACATCTGTTCCTTCAAATTGGACTTGTTCTGGAGACATGTAGGGGTACTTTCCCATAATAACAAAATGTTCATCAGGAGTTTTCATGGTAAGAGACTTAGCTATTCCAAAATCGGTTAACTTCACTCCTCCTCCATAAGTAATAATAATATTGGAAGGAGAAATATCCCGGTGGACTATTTTTAAGCGGTTTCCCTGCCTGTCTCTTTTTCGATGAGAATAATCTAAGCCACAACAAATTTTTTGAACCATATAAACAGCGACATCTAAGGGAACACTTTTTTCTAAAAACTGTTGTCTTTTCATAATATTTTCTAGGTTTTTGCCTTCAGCATACTCCATTATGAGATAATAAATGCCATCGACCTCATAAAAGTGATAAACCTGGACGATATTTTCATGAACCAAATCAGCAACAAGTTTTGCTTCCCCAATAAATAAATCTAAAGTTTCTGGATCAGAAATCAAAGAAGCTCGGATTGTTTTTATAGCCACGGTTTTCGTAAAATCGTTGGCCCCTTTTTGCTCAGCTAAATATATAGCTCCCATTCCTCCCACAGCAATCTTCTCTATAATTTGATAGTGAGTAAAGCACTTCAGCTCTTCCATGTGACTATCTCGAAAAAAAGTAACCATTTGGGTTTCCTCAAATAAAGAGGAAACCCTTGTTTAGTAAAGACTACTTCGCTTTATCTATATCCTCTTGAGTAACGACCCATTTTCTTACAGCAGGTTCGTAAGAGAAAACTTCATTTTCTTGAAAAAAGATTTGCAATTCTCGAGCTGCCGCCTCTTTGTTTTCGGAACTATGAATGAGGTTACAACCAGTAGAAATTCCATAGTCTCCTCGAATGGTACCAGGCTCAGCTTTCATTCCAAAAGTTGCTCCTGTCATTTTGCGACAAATCTCAACAGAACCAACACCTTCAATAGCTAAAGCAACAATAGGATGACTGGTCATGAATTCTTTTAAAGAGGGGAAAAAAGGACGGTCTACGTGCTCATGATAATGCTGACGAGCCATTTCCTCAGTCATATTCATCATTTTTAGCCCTACAATGGTCAGCCCTTTACGCTCAAAGCGAGAAATCACATCTCCCATTAAGCCTCTCTCTAAAGTATCTGGTTTTAATAATATAAGTGTACGATCCATCGATTAAAATTTTACCTCCATAAAAATGAGTTATAAATTAGAGCTCAACTAAGCTCGTTTTTTCGTGTTATTATTATCTCTTTTTAGCTTTTCTTGAGCTAAAAATGATATGTTTTCTAGTAAAAGGGCTGTCGTGATTAAACCTATTCCGCCAGGAACAGGTGTTATCCATGAGGCAACTTCTTTAACAGATAAAAAATCAACATCTCCCACAATACGATTTTCGATTTTACCGTTTTCTATAACTTCCACCATATTGATTCCCACATCAACAACAACAGCCTCTTTTTTAACCATATCTTTTGTTATTAGACCAACTTGGCCAGCAGCAACCACCAAAATATCAGCCTTTAATGTATGCTCAATCAGTTGGCTTGTTCCAATATGACAGCAAGTTGGAGTGGGAGAATTATCCGCAAATTGGAGCAGCATAATAAGTAAGGGCTGCCCAACAATTCGGCTTCTTGATACGATAACTACTCGTTTTTTTTCCCAAGGAATATTATAAGATTCTAGGCAAATGATAATTGCTTTGGCTGCACAAGGAGCTAAAGAAAAGTCTCCAAAAAAGAGCTTTCCCATATTGGGAGGAGTTAAACCTTCGACGTCTTTCTCAGGAGCAATTTGTTGCATCAGTTTATCCGAATCAATAGTGGGAGGAACAGGCATCAAGATAAGAATTCCAGTGACAGAGTCATCGTTGTTCAGTTCTTCAATTATCTGTAGAGTTTCTTTTTCTCTGATGCTATCAGGAAATTGACGCAACTCAAAATCAATACCAACTCCTTGGCAATTTTTTTGCTGCGACATAGCATAGTAATAGGCATCTTCATTTGAACCTATCAAAAGAGATACTAGCTTCGGAGAGAAAGATAAATTTGCTATATCTTTCTTTACCCGTTCTCTAATCTGAGCAGCGAGAGGAGCTCCCTCTAAAAACTTTGCAACCATGCTATTTTTTTCTCCACAAGGATTCATCTAATCACAGTAGTCTCTTAAGTCGGCTTATTCTAACATCTAAAGATTTAGAATGCAACTTTCCCTCTGTCTCTTTCCTATTTTTTTACTTGATATTTTATTCTCTCACTTCTATGATTTTCTCTAAGTACTAAAAGCTATCCCAAAACTTTTTTCAGGAAGTGATAATTATGGAATGGAGCCCAGATCCAATTTTATTTGATTTTGGTAAATTACAAATTCGCTATTACGGTTTATTTTTTGCAACAGGTATTTTTATTGGCTATCTATTCTGGCAAAAAAATATGCAACGTCGAGGACACTCGGAAGAACTTGCCGAGACCTATGTTGTTTGGGGGTTTCTTGCAATTATTATAGGAGCCCGACTAGGACATTGCCTCTTTTATGAGCCTCAGTTTTACTTCCAGAATCCCATCGAAATTTTAAAAGTATGGAAAGGAGGATTAGCTAGTCACGGAGCGTTCATTGCCATCATCATTTCTCTAATCCTGTTCCATCGAGTTAAGAAAGTTCCCCTTTTTGATGTTATGGATAGCATTAGTATGGCAGCGGCCATTTCTGCAATAAGCATTCGTCTAGGTAATTTTATGAATAGTGAAATAGTGGGAAGAGTGACAGATGTTCCTTGGGGAATAAAATTCCCTCTTTATGAAAAATACGTTGAAATTATGACCAAAGAGCCGCAGATTCTTCAGCCTCGTCACCCCTCACAATTGTATGAAGCGGGTATGGGGCTAATCATTCTCATAGCTCTTTATCTAATCAATCGTATTTATAAAGAAAAATGTCCTCCTTCAGGTATGCTCGTGGGAGCGCTCTTTTCACTTTACTTCACGGGAAGATTCATTGTAGAGTACTTCAAGGAATACCAGGCTTTTTCTCCCGATATGCCTTTTACCATGGGACAACTTCTAAGTGTACCTTTTGCCTTAGCAGGATACACTGTATTCTTTCTCGCTGTGTTTCGTAAACCTCAAGCTCCTGAAGAAATGGCCCCTCCTCCCAAAAAAGACCTTGTTGACAGAAAAACACGCCGCCGGGAAAAAAAGAAAAATAGTAAAGGTCGCAAAGTATGAAAAATCTAGATATCTATCAACTCTACGAAAAACTCAGCGAAGAAGAGAAGCAAATTTGGGAAACAACTCATCGTTTTGTAGAAAAAGAGTTTCTTCCCCAAATAACTCACCACCACCGAGAAGAAACTTTTCCTATTGAACTGATTCCGAAGCTAGGAGAAATGGGTTTTTTAGGGCCCCAAATTCCGGAGGAATACGGGGGACAAAACTTAGGCAGTCGAGCTTACGGGCTTATCATGCAAGAGTTAGAAAGAGGAGATAGTGGGCTAAGGAGCTTTGCCAGCGTCCAAGGTGCTTTAGTTATGTATCCTATTTGGCGCTATGGAAGTGAAGAACAAAAAAAGAAATGGCTACCTCTTCTAGCAAGTGGACAAAAAATCGGCTGCTTTGGTTTAACCGAACCTGATCATGGCTCTAATCCCAACGGTATGACAACCCGAGCTCAAAAATCTGAGCACGGATATACCCTAAATGGAAATAAAATGTGGATTACCAATGGGAGTATAGCCGATATTGCGGTAATATGGGCGAAACTCGATGGAGAGATCCGAGGTTTCTTAGTAGAAAAGGGAACTCCAGGCTTTAAGGCAACCACCATGAAAGGAAAATTTTCTCTTCGAGCTTCCATTACCTCAGAGCTGAATTTGTCCGAATGTGTAGTTTCTTCGGAAAATATTTTACCAAATTTACCAGAAGGACAAGGCTTAAAAGCCCCCCTCTCCTGTCTTTCTCAAGCTCGATATGGAATAGCCTGGGGAGCTATCGGTTCTGCCCTAGCCACATTTCACTGCGCTCTCGAATATGCTCAAAACCGTATTCAGTTTGGTAAACCAATTGCCCAGCACCAAATTATTCAAGCTCGCTTAGCAGAAATGGCATCTGACATTACTCATGCCCAACTAATGGCTTTTCAACTGGCGGAGTTAAAAGACAAGAAGGTTCATCCAACTCAAGTAAGTCTCGCTAAACGCAACAATGTCAAGATGGCGATAGAAACCGCCCGTAGTGCTCGTACTATTTTGGGAGGAAATGGAATTATGGATGAATATCCCATTATGCGGCACCTAATGAACTTGGAAACCGTTTTAACCTACGAAGGAACTCATGACATCCACACTTTGATTTTAGGACAACATATTACAGGTTTAAATGCTTTTTCATAATTACACTTCTCCATAACCAAATACCCAGAGTACCTTTATGTTCATTAATGACCTTCTCGCATGGTTCCAAGAAGTTCGCGAGCCTTATTTTTTTCGAGAGCAGCGTAATCCTTATCGCGTTTGGGTTTCGGAAGTAGCTTTGCAACAAACCCGTATTCAGGCTGCTCTGAAACCTCTCCAACGTTTTTTTGAAGCATTCCCTGATATCTCTAGCTTAGCCCAAGCGACCGAAGAAGAAGTTCTCTATGCTTTTAGAGGCTTAGGGTACTACAGCCGAGCACGAAATCTTCGGAAAGGTGCTATTTATATAAAAGAAAAACACCAAGGTGAGCTTCCTTCTGACTACACATCTCTCTTATCTGTTCCCTCGATTGGCCCTTACACCGCTGCCGCGATTAGCTCTATCTGCTTTAGAGAGCGACGTCCTGTTTGCGATGGTAACGTAAAAAGAGTTCTGGCCCGTTTTCAGATGTGGTCAGATCCTAAATCGGGAGGAAAATTAGCCGAGAAAAGCACAAGCTTTCTCGGCGAAATTTTTTCCCAGATGCAAGCCCACCCCGGAGATGTCAACGAAGCGATCATGGAATTGGGACAAAAAATATGTGTTCGCTCACGTCCGCTATGTCCTGTTTGTCCTATCGCCCAAAACTGTCAGGCTTGGCAAAACCAAGTGGTAAACCAATACCCCGCCGCTTCCCCTAAGCCAGAGAAAATTCCTGTTCGCTGGAACATGTATTTTATCCACAATTCTCAAGATAAAATTCTCATGCAAAACTGGAAAGACTTCTATTTTCTGAAAGGCCACTATTCCTTTCCCTCCTCTTTAGATTTTCTCTCTCAAAAAAAACATCTTTTTTCTTGGGAGGGGAAAAATCTGGAGAAAAATCTGCTTTGGCAAAAAAAAATTCATAAAAAATTAACCCCTCTTTTTGTCCAGAAACACGGAATAACTAAGCATAAAATCGAAATATACTCTTACTTTCTTTCCCCCGCAGATTTTCCTTCTTATTTTCACGAGAATGATGATTTCCTTTGGGTCTCTCAAGAAGAAGTTTCTTCTCGTTTAGTTGCTTCTGCCTTAAGTAAGGTTTGGACGAAATACCTAGAATCCTCTCAAATGAATTTTTGATTTTAAATATTTCTATTTATCTTATTTCGGGGATTTATTTCAAAGAAGAACTTTATTATAGCAATTCTCTATTTTTTGGGGCATTTGTTCTAAATACAGGTTATAATTTATACATAAACATTTTATGTAACAATAGCGAAAGGTTTAAAGTAAAAGAAAAATCGCTAATATTATAGATTAATAATAGATTAGAAAAGCTAGTTTTTGGGATAAGAGTTCTTTTCTAAAATTATAAAGCGAGTTTTAAGGACATGCCCTAATTTAAAATTTTTCCAAAAGATTCGGGAAAAACCTTTCATATTACAAGGAACAAAATATATGCAAATTCAAGGAAAAAAGAAAAAAGAAGGAACGGCTTTGATCATCGTAATGGTGACATTTATTGCCTCCTTTGGCTTTTCCGTTGCTTCATTGAGTATATCCCACGCCAGTTTAAAAAATGCCGAATACAATGCCGCAAAAGCTAGAGCAAATTATGCTGCGATTAGCGCTTTTGAAGAGGTTATTGCGGAGCTAAAAAAGAGATCCATTACAGGTGTTGGTGATTTTACAATTATGGATGGAATCGTGAACATAGCTGGTATCGCTAATTTAGATGACATCATAAATGGTATTATTACTCCTACCCAAGCTATAGCAAATAACGAAAAAGTTTATACGAGTGAAGGTAAAATTATTGGCTTTATCACAACAGCTGTTAGTATTACCACTTCTAATAAATTTGAACGTGTTTATACGATAAAAACTTTTTCTAGAATTACCAAAGGAACTAAAGATCTTGCAAAAACAGAGATCGAAGGCAAAGTTCGCTTTGCGGTGGCTAATCCTTCCTCTTTCCACTTCTCCTATTTTATGAACCACTTTGGCTGGATGGCCGCAAACCGAGACTGGCAATTTAATGGGAACATGGGAGCAGCAGGAGTTTTTGATTGGTTTGGCTCTCCTTTAACTGTTCGAGGCAATCCTCAGTTTGGTGATTTTGATGAAGCCACTGGGACTCTTATTGATCCCATTATTGCCAATTCCACGGGAGCTCCCATTGAAGGAGGAACAATCTCTGGCTTTGAGATTAACAATGGACAAAATATCCAAGGAGGCCCCAAAGATGAATATCCTGGTCAGATCCATCCTGGTATTCCTCTCCTAACAACCGCTCATTTTGATACGGTGAAAGAAGTCGCTTATGACAACAATAGCACGATCAAGGTTGGTAACACGATTGTCAGCGATGGGGTTTATGGGGATATCAGTGGCCCTAGTGACGCAACTAAATTAGCAGCACTGGTTGTCGCTGGCTACAATCCGGCTTTAGAGAACTCTACCGGGAACTTGTTTCTCGAAGGAACTGCTTCTGACCCTATTAAGTTAAACGGAACTGTCGTTGTCGAAGGAAATCTCTTTATCAAAGGGCCTATTGAAGGGCAAGGCTCTCTTCATGTTCGAGGTAATATCTATATAGGTGGTGATGTCCAGTATCAAAGCCCTGTTTCAAGTCCCCAGAGCGCCACAACAAAAGAGAGTGTGGAGCAATGGATTCAAGATAACAAAAACAAAGACATCCTAGGCCTTTTCTCTAAAGGGAGTATTGGTTTGGGTAGCTATTACGACTACACCAGATACAATGGAGTGAGGCAGTGGATCGAAAATGAGCCCTCTAACGAAAGCGCGGAAAAGAAAAACGGCTTTGACGGAATGCCCTCGACCAATGATTTTGGAGAAAACGGAGCGGATAAGAATATATGGAATGTCCAACGCTATACTGCGGAGGATGCCTCTTTGGGGCGTATTCCTGTAGGATTTGCGGTGGGAGATGCCGTTCCCGGAACGGGAGAAGATTTTGATGGCGATGGTAAAGAAGACCCTCGTCTGACAGTGCAAGAGTTCAAGCCTCGTGATGGCGCTGATATGGAAGAAGTGAATAACAATTTTGAAAACCTCACTTCTCAGTATTGGGGAGGGAATCCTCCCGGCGATGGTAATACCTTAGATAACTACACCACACGTAGTACAGATCGACTGGATGCTATTTTGTTTACGAACAAGCTCTTTACCTCTTATGTCATCGTAGGACGCTTGATTTGGAATGGAAGTATCATCGGTCGCCTGGAGGGAGCTATTCTCGGAGGCAACTGGACTTTCAATTTTGATCGGCGTATTATGGCCATCAGCGAGCTTTCTAATAACTTCCAACTTCCTGTTGTTTTAAAAGAGATCGAAGTTTTAGATTACAAGATTCAGTAGCAACGGGAAACTCTTTCCGTTCTAGATGGTAAACAAATTAATCATTTCTTAATTCACTTAAAACATCAAAGTTAAATGTCTTTATTTTTGATTGCAAGTATCACAAAAGGATCCTAGTTACGGATAACTAGGATCCTTTTTTTTGTAAAATCAAAGAATTAGAGGCTGGAGAGAGTTTTCTTCTTTATAAAGAAAATAAGATCTAACCCTTAGTAACCAGAAATAACCAAAATCCTCTGTCTAATTCTTAGACACTTATAGAAAAAGGCTTACAAAAGGATTGAGCAAGTTTTTTTTTTGCTTAAAATGAAAAAAAAATCATTCCATCAAACTCCTCTCTCAGTACGAAAAAAACTGATTTCAAAAATAAGACGCGGATTTTTTTAAGAGTCAAAATAAACACTCGTTAATTTTTTTTCTGCATTTTAGGGAATAGATGAGTATACTAACGGCATAAGAAAAAAACAGCCCACGGATTGACAGAGGTAAGAAATTTCTTATAATTGTAATTTTCCAAAAGAACGATAAGAAATTTCTTATCTCCAAAACTTTAGAAACATACCTTAGGGGGTTCACATGCAAACGAACAGACCAAAAAAAGAAAAAGGAACCGCTTTGATTATTGTGATGGTAACATTCATTGCTTCTTTCGGTTTTTCTGTTGCCTCACTCAACATATCTCATGCTAGCTTAAAAAATGCTCAGTATAACGCAGCCAAGACTAAGGCCAACTATGCCGCCATTAGCTCTTTTGAAGATACCATTGCTGAGCTAAAAAAGAGATCCATCACCGGAATCGGTGACTTTAGTGTTATGGATGCCATCAAAAACGCAACAGGTGTCATTGATCTTGATGGTGTTTTAGCCGGTAACCTTGACTACGGACAAGAATTAGCCAGTAACGAGAAAGTATTCACAAGCGAAGGTAAAATTATAGGCTTTGTTACGACAGCGCTCGGGATTACCAAAGCGAATAAATTTGAACGTGTCTACACTATAAAAACCACAAGCCGAGTAACCAAAGGAACTAAGGATATTGCCAAAACAGAAATTGAAGCGAAAGTTCATTTTGGAGTGGCTAACCCTTCCTCTTTTCACTTTTCCTATTTTATGAACCATTTCGGCTGGATGGCGGCAAACAAAGATTGGCAGTTTAATGGAAATATGGGAGCAGCGGGAGTCTTTGACTGGTTTGGCTCTCCTTTAACAGTTCGAGGAACCGCCCAATTTGGCGATTTTGATGAAGCTACCGGGTCTCTTGTTGATCCTATCATTGCCAACTCAACAGGAGCTCCGATTGAAGGGGGAACGATATCCGGCTTTGAAGTTAAAAACGGACAGAACCTTAAGGGAGGACCCAACGAAGAGTATCCTGATCAATCTCACCCCGGTATTCCTCTTTTGACCACAGCGCACTTTGACACTGTTCGCGAAGCAGCATATGACAACAATAGTACCATCAAAATTGGTAACAACATTATTAGCGATGGGGTTTATGGAGATAAGCAAGGCCCTGCTGATGCAGGTAGTTTAGTTGCTTTAACCTCTGCCGGATACAATCCTGCGACCGAACATTCCACAGGAAATTTATTTTTAGAAGGCTCGGGTAACGAGCCTATTGAGTTAAATGGAACAGTGGTTGTCGAAGGAAATCTTTTCATCAAAGGAAGAGTCACTGGGCAAGGTAGTCTTCATGTTCGAGGTAATGTTTACATTGGCGGAGATGTCCAATACAAAAACCCTACTAGCAATCCTCAAAGTGCTACCGACAAAGATAAGATTGAAAAATGGATTAGCATTAATAAAAATAAAGATATGCTCGGTATTTTTACAAAGGGAAGCATCGGATTAGGAGCCTACAGTACCTATACTACATACAGCGGTGTAAAAAGCTGGATTGAATATGAACCAGCTAACGAAAGCGCCGAAAAGAAGAATGGTTTTGACGGCATGCCTTCGACCAATGATTTTGGAGAAGGAGGTGCTGATGCGAATGTTTGGAATGTACAACGTTATACCGCGGAAGATGCTGCTGAAGGTCGAATGCCTGCCGGTTTCTCTATCGGAGATGCGGTTCCTGGAACCGGAGAAGATTTTGATGGCGATGGTAAAGAAGACCCTCGCTTAACCGTTCAAGAGTTCAAACCTCGTGATGGGGCTGATATGGAAAGTGTTAACACCAACTTCGAAAAACTCACCACTCAATACTGGGGTGGAAATCCTCCTGGTGGTAGTAAAACTCTCAAAAACTACACCTCAAAAAGAACTGACCGACTAGATGCGGTTCTTTTCACGAACAAACTCTTCACTTCCTATGTAAGTGTCGGACGTTTGATCTGGAACGGAAGTATTATCGGTCGACTCGAAGGAGCTATCCTCGGAGGCAACTGGACTTTCAATTTTGATCGGCGCATCATGGCGGTTAGTGAGCTCAGCAATAGCTTTGAACTTCCGGTTGTTTTGAAAGAGATCGAAGTTCGAGACTACCAAATTCACTAAATTATAATTATTCACTAAGCTATAATTAAAAGCCCCCTCAGAAGCCCAGCAAAAACAAATCTATGCTGGGCTTTTTTATTTTCTGCCGCTTACATTCCTAACAAATCTCACCTAACAGCCGAAATTTTTTGACCAAAGCAAATAAATGATTCTTAGCGTACTCCATATCTTCCTTTGTTGTGTCCAAAGACAAAGAAAAACGCAGAGCTCCAGATAAATACTCGGGATCTAACCCCATAGCCATTAAGGTAGGAGAGGGGTCCAAGGAGCCAGAGCTACATGCTGCCCCAGAAGAAACATAAATGCCCGCTTTAGACAAAGAATGCAGTAAAACAGCTCCTTCTATTTTAGCAAAACTAAGATGAGTAGTTGTGGCAAGCCGATTTTTTTCATGTCCCACTCTTAAGGATTGAGGAATTTCCTCTAAAACGCTTCTCTCAAAATCATCTCTTAATTCACCTACTTCAGCGTAGCGAAGCATTCTCCGTTGGGCCAAGCTGGCGGCTGCTCCTAAACCCACTATTTGAGGGAGAGCCTCTGTTCCTGCCCTTCGCCCAAACTCTTGGTGTCCTCCTCGGATCATGGAGTTGAGCCGAGTGTCTTGCCGAAGAAAAAGTCCTCCGATTCCTTTAGGGCCATGGAATTTATGTCCCGAAAAAGAAAGTAGGTCTATTGAGGAATTTTTTAAAGATAGGGGAATTTTTCCCACCACCTGGACAGCATCGACATGAAAAAGAGCCCCTGATTTTTTCACTAAGTCTCCTATTTTTTCTATGGGAAACAAAACTCCTGTCTCGTTGTTTGCGTACATCAATGAAACCAAGGCCGTTTGGGAAGAAAGTGCTTTTTCTAATTCATCTAAATCGAGTAAACCTTTTTCATTCACTCCTAAACGGGTAACTCGAAAACCTTGCTTTTCCCAAAAATTCATCGGCCCTTGAACAGAAGGATGCTCCACTCGTGAAGTAATAACATGATTTTTTTTGGCCGTAGAAAGCACTCCTCCTATAGCCCAGTTGTTACTTTCACTAGCTGTGCTGGTAAAGTAAATTTCTTCCGAGCAACAATCCAAAAGCTGAGCCACTTGTCCACGAGCTTTTTCTAGCCGAGAAGCAGCCTCCCTCCCTAAAGCATGGACAGAGGAAGGATTGCCGTAAAACTTTTGGAGACAGGGCATCATCGCTTCGTACACTTCATCGGCCATTCTAGTGGTCGCATTATTGTCTAAATACACTTCTCTTTTCATTTATTTCTACCATTTTGCCAACAAAATCGAAAAATCTCCGTACAAATATACGAGGAACTTACTCAAAAAAACAGGTACTAGCGCGCGTCCCTATTTTATTTCAACATAAATAAAATTAACCGGCGTTGATCACATATTAAAATGTGATCAAACCAAAACAATGTAAGGGAGAGCGAGGCTTATCTGAAACCGTTTTTCAAAAAGATTATCTAAAACCTTTGTTAGTACCATGTTCCCTGGAGGGCTTTGGCTCCTGCCGAGCAGGGAATGTGATCAAGCCCAAATTAACGTAATGTTATAGTGGTATTATAGCATTTACATGGGGTTTCGTTATGCCTAGAAAGAAAAAAAGAAAAAAGTCTAACAAAAGCCTTTGTTCTATTCTAAGGATTACGCTAAAATGTAAAAAATAAGCCCTTTTCTATGCCCTGAGAAAGTAGAACATGAATCCAACTCCAGAAATTAAGCTTCAAAGTGTGAAAAAAAGTTACCAAATGGGAGAAATCACTGTACCTGTATTGAAAGGCATTGATCTAGAAATTTACCCAGGTGAGATTACTGTGATTTGTGGGGCATCCGGTTCGGGAAAAAGCACTCTTCTAAACATTGTCGGAGGGGTAGATCGTCCTTCGGCAGGCGAAGTTTGGTTTGAGAAAACAGATTTAGCCCAACTAAAAGACCAACAATTAACAGAGTATCGTCGCTCTCATGTCGGCTTTGTTTTTCAATTCTACAATTTGATCTCTACTTTGACTGCGCGAGAAAACGTTCAGGTTTCTACAGAAATTGTCTCTGACCCAATACCGGCCGAAGAAGCTCTTGCTCTTGTTGGTTTAGAAGATCAACTGGACTATTTCCCTTCTCAAATGTCCGGTGGTCAGCAGCAAAGAGTAGCCATTGCCCGAGCATTGGCTAAACGACCTCGCTTGATGCTTTGTGATGAACCAACGGGAGCTCTGGATGCGCAAACCGGTAAAATCGTTTTAAGTCTCTTGATTCGACTGAACCAAGAATTGGGTAACACAATTGTCATTATTACACACGCCACTCCCATTGCTCAACTCGCCCATCGTATTGTTTCCATTTCGAGCGGACGTATTGCTAAAGTGGAAGTAAACCAAAAACGACTTTCTGTAGAGGAGATCTCCTGGTGAGAGTCCTCCCTCGTAAACTCCTTCGCGACCTGTGGCTATCTAGAGAAATTCTAATGGCAATTATAGCTGTTATTGTCGTAGGAACAGGTTGTTTTGTTGGCATGCTCTCGACATACAACAATTTAGAGCGAGCACGTTCCAATTATTATTCGCTCTGCCGAATGGCCGATTTTTGGGTTAATGTAAAAAAAATTCCTCTGACAGAACTTGATCGCGTTCTAAAAATACCGGGAATATCAGAACTGCAAGCGAGAATAGTCTTCCCCACAATTGTCAACATTCCCCAATCGACTAGTCCAATCAGTGGGCAAGTTATATCCTTGCCCAGCAAGCAAAGCTCTATTCTCAATAACATTGTTCTCCAGCGGGGTAGTTATTTTTCTCAAGTAAAACGAGAAGAAGTGATCATTTCAGAGCGATTCGCCCAAGCTTGGAAAATAGCTCTGGGGTCATCTCTAGAACTCATTGTTAATGGGCAGAGAAAAAAATTCCTGGTTATCGCAACGGCTATTAGCTCAGAATACATGTACTTAACTCCTCCGGGAAAAATTGCCTCTCTGCCAGGAGAATACGGTCTCTTTTACATCAAACATGACTATGCCGAAGAAATCTTTGATTTCTCAGGAGCCTGCAATAACCTAATAGGCTTATTTTCTCGCGGAAATAAAGAAGCGAAGGGAGCCGCTCTTCAGAAAATAGATCAGCTTCTCCACTCTTATGGAGTTTTTGATACAATCGACCGGGAGCGGCAATTTTCCCATCTGGCCATTACTTCGGAGATCCGAGGTCTTAAAACCTCCGCAATTTTTCTCCCCATTATCTTCTTAGGAGTGGCCGCTCTTATTTTAAATGTCTTAATGACTCGTATGGCAGAACAACAACGAACGATCATAGGAACCTTAAAAGCTCTTGGGTATTTTGATCGAGAGATCATTCGTCATTTTATTCAATACGGCTTAATTATCGGAGTACTAGGAGCTCTCTTCGGCTCTCTCTTGGGGTATATCATTTCGGGTTTAATGTGCCAGCTCTACGATACTCTTTTTGAGTTTCCTCGCTTAGACAATTTAATCTATCCTCAAATAATCACCTTAGCCTTTGTCATCTCTATCTTCTTTTCACTCATGGGAACTCTTCGTGGGGTCAGAAAAGTAGTTTTGCTCAGCCCCTCTGAGGCAATGAGGCAAGCTTCTCCGACAACTTCCAAAGAGGTTTTCTTAGAAAAATGGAAAACTATTTGGCAAGGGTTCGATTTTCGTTTGCAAATGGTACTTCGCGGACTTTTCCGCCATAAAACCCGTACTATCGTGGGAATTATCGCAGCAGCTCTTGGTGCTTCAATTGTCTTAGTTGGGCTAGGACTCAATCATTCTTTTCAGAATATTATTGATTTTCAATTTAAACGAGTCACCTTAAGTGACTATAATATAACCCTTAAAGATAGAGCTTCTCGTTCTGTTTTAGATGAAGTTAGCACTCTTGCGGGAGTAACTAAAGTAGAACCTGTATTATATATATCAGGTACTTTTCATTGGGGGCATAAGCAAAAAAAAATTAGCATTACAGGAATTTTGCCTCAAGCAACAATGACAGTTCCTCAAAATGGAGACAGGCGAGTTATTATTCCCAATTCAGGGATTACCATTCCTTCTCGGCTCGCAGATAGTTTTGGAATTCAGGCAGGAGATCAAGTAATTTTTATCCCTGTGGAGGGGCATAAAAAAAGCTATCGTCTTTCTATTGCTCAAGTGACTCAAAGCATGTTTGGGCTCAACGTTTATGCAAACTATTATTACTTAAATCAACTACTCAAAGAAGAACATTCCGTTTCGAAAATACAATTGAAAGCTCAGCAAACTCCTCTTCAAAGAAGAAATTTCTACCGCCAAATTAAAAAATATGCGCAAATCCAATCGGTTTCAGAGATTGCCCAAGACAAGAAGAATCTTCGGGAACAATTTGTTGCTAAATTTGATGGCGTCCTCTTTGTTATGATTCTTTTTGCCGGGGTTATTTTTTTTGGTTCGATCCTAAATGCTTCCTTGATTTTGATTTTAGAGAGACAAAGAGAGATTGCGACCCTAAGGGTTTTGGGATATCATCCCCAAGAAATTGGTGCCATTTTTTTGTGGGAAAACCTAATCATTAACATCAGCGGAGCCATTTTAGGGCTTCCTTTGGGGTACTTACTTTTACAAGGGATGGCCATAGACTTGCAAAACGATAGCTTCTCTATTCCCTTATCGACCAATTTATTTAGCTGGATAGGAACTATTTTCTTTGCGATTATTTTTGTTTTCTTGGCCCACGTTTTTGTTCAAAGAAATATTAATCGTCTCCCTTGGGGTGATGCTTTAAAGATGAAAGAGTAAAGGGGCTTTGGTATGCGTAAAGTATTGTATTTATTTGTTTTTATTATTATTCTTTCCCTCTTCGCCACCGCAGTAGTAAATCGTTCTGGACTTTTGGTTAATGTTGCCCAAGTACGACAAACAACTATTGCGGAATATATTGAGGAGCAAGGAAGAACTTCTCTGCCTCGTATTTATAAAATAACCATGCCCTTAGAAGGACGGATTAGAGAAATCCCATTTAGGGAAGGGCAAAAAGTAAAAAAAGAAGAGCTCTTAGCCCAACTAGATACTGCCGACTTAGAAACAAATGTTATAGTTACTCGCTCTCGCCTTCAAACCATATTGTCTCGAATCGTTTTAAATGAATTCAACTCTTTAGAAAAAACGGCACTCAAAGAATCTCAAAACACAATTGAATCTGTTCAAAATACGGTTAAAGCATCTGAAAAAAAAGTAGAAGCAAGTAAGGCTAAGCACGATTTTTCTAAGTGGAGCCTAGAAAAATCAGAAGAGCTTTATCTTAAAGATAACGCAACTTTACAGCAGTTTAAGCAAGACAAGACTTCGGCGACCCAAGCTCGAGTGGACTATGAAAGCGACCAGCTTATGACCAATGCTCTCAAAGCGATTGAGACCACCACTCGATTGCTTCCTATTTACATTAATCAATTTCTTGAGCGCAAAAAACTCTCTCGAGAAATTCTTCTCAAAGAAAAAGTGGGAGCAGAAGCCGAGCTAGAGCAAGCCCAAAGAAATTTAAAGCGAGCCCAAATAGTCAGTCCTATTGAAGGGGTTATTCTAAAACGCTATATTGTAAACGAACGTGTTTTACCTGCCGGAACAGAGTTAATGAACATCGGAAACTTGGATCACCTAGAAATCACGGCAGATATTTTATCAGAAGAAGCTTTTTCTATTGAAAGAGGAAGTCCTGTTGAGATCCGTTGTGGAAACTTAGACCAGGCTTTTTTGGGAAAAGTTCTTCGTATTACCCCGCAAGGTTTTGCTAAGCAATCCTCATTAGGAGTTGAGCAACAAAGAGTCGAGGTGGTGATGTCCATTGATCCAGGTAGCTTGCAAACGATACGCCAAAAATATCATAGTCTTGGTTTAAACTACCGAGTTCGGGTGAAAATCTATACGGATCGTCACGAAAAAGCTTTAACAATACCACGCTCTGCTCTTTTTCTCGACCAGAAAGAGCAATGGCAAATTTTTATCGTAGAAAATAAGCAAGCTCGTAAAGTCGACGTTGAAGTGGGATTAATGAATCCTGAGGAAGTGGAAATTTTATCAGGAGTAGAGGCAAAAGATATCGTCATTTTAGCTCCAGACGCCAGCTTAGATAATGGAACTCGTGTCGAAGTGCTGAGAAATAACTAGCAAAGGAGAACCTCGTGAATAAGGATACCACTATCGAATTCGAAGCTCTTTTAGATGGATTTCGGCGGGGAGATCCTCTCCTCGTCGGAAGCTACTCGGCACAAGAAATCAGTGAATGGATGCAGACTTGTCCCAATTTTCCTTACTTTTGTCAAGTTATGGTGTCCTGCGGAAAAGAGGCCTACCGTATTAGCCAGAAACGTCTCCCCCAAACTCCTCCTTGGGAAAAAGGAGATAGAACAGAACCCCTAACTTGGGAGAAAGATAAACAAGAATGGCAAGTGTAAACTTTTCTCCTAAAGAAAGTCTGCGTTATAGTCGCCACCTTCTTCTTCCCGAAGTCGGTCTAGAAGGGCAGAGTAAACTAAAGGAAGCTAAGATTTTAATTGTCGGAGTAGGGGGACTAGGTTGTCCGGTAGCTCTTTACCTTGCCGCTTCAGGAATAGGTACGATAGGCTTAGCTGATTCAGATACCGTTTCCTTAAGCAACTTACAACGTCAAATTCTCTATCAAACGGAAGATGTAGGTCAAAATAAAACTCAGGTTGCCCAAAAAAAAATCCAAGCTCTCAACCCTGAAATTCAAACCAACATCCATCCGCGTGTTTGCCTTGACAATGCAGAGGAAATCCTCTCTTCTTACGATATAGTTGTTGACGGAACCGATAATTTCTCTTCTCGTTACTTACTAAATGACGCTTGTGTTCTGGGCAAAAAAACCTATGTTTATGGCAGTATCTTTCGTTTTGAAGGACAGGCTTCCGTTTTTCAAACCCCCCAGGGGCCTTGCTACCGCTGCTTATACCCCTCTCCTCCTTCTTCTGCAGCAATTCCCAATTGTGCAGAAAGCGGAGTATTGGGTATTCTTCCCGGAATGATCGCTTTGATCCAAGCGACGGAAGCGATAAAAATTGTTTTAGGAGAAGGAAAAACTCTTCGAGGACGTCTCCTGCTCTATGATGCTCTAGCCATGAATTTTCAAGAAATCAAGTTACTTAAGGACACCTCTTG
The DNA here is from genome assembly GCA_029260735.1 of Planctomycetota bacterium. Classification (GTDB taxonomy): domain Bacteria; phylum Planctomycetota; class Uabimicrobiia; order Uabimicrobiales; family Uabimicrobiaceae; genus JAJDCR01. The sequence continues at coordinate 19,374 of JAJDCR010000009.1, read as the reverse complement.
CCCTGTCTGCGGAAATTATCCTACGATCACAGAGCTTCAAGAGGTTACCCTGACTTGCAAAACAGACCAAGGCGAAGAAGTTCCTGAAATTCGTCCTTGTCAGCTTAAGAAAAATCCCGATATTTTTTTTGTAGACATTAGGGATACTGACGAATGGCTTATGGGAGCTCTCCCCGAAGCTAAGCTACTTTCTTTAGGAGAATTTTGGAATCGTTGGATGGAAATCCCCTGGAAAAGAGAAATTGTTATCTATTGCCAGTCAGGTAAGCGTAGCCAACGAGCAGTAAAGTTTCTCCAGGGAAAAGGATACGAGAATGTGAAAAGCTTGTCTGGTGGTTATTTAGCTTGGCTAGAGGAAAATCATGGTTAGTGCAAAGGCTCGTTTAATCTGCCGTTTATATTATACTTGCTCCATGTACTCTGGAGCAAGAGCTCTCCTCAATCGGCTTAAGCATTATTTTTATTTACCCAAGCTAAAAAAGGAAGCTGTCTTTCAGCTTAATCAAAAGCAAATACAATTTCCCTTTTTAGATTGCGTCGAACTAAGAGTATTCGCTCGTCCTACTCCTCCCCAAGGAAAACTTGCCCCAGATTACAAAGATCGCTGCTATGGAATGCTTTGCTTAGTCGATACCTCCCAAAAATGGCTAAGCCAAGAAAAATGGCAAGCCCTCTCTAGTCATTTTGGGTGTGCTCATTTTGAATGTGCTTTTTATTCTCAAGGCTCCACTCTTACAGTATATGCAACCCGAAATTTTGGTTTTCTCCCTCGCTCTAAAAACGGTAAGAAAATGCACCTGAAAATACTTCTTCATTTAAATCAAATTTTTTCTCAACAAAATATTTTCCTACATTTTGCCCATCCAGATGAGTGCCTTGACTTAGCAATAGATCCTCGCTTATTAGATCCTCTTCGACAAAATCAAATTATCCACGGCTTTCATAAAAAATACCAATATTTACACGAAAAATTCATTAAATCATAAAGAAGAAAATTGTTATATTTTCCTTGTAAATATATAGGTAAAAGCGGTATAATTGAGTAGCAAAAATCTTTTGTTTATCTAGTTTAGGAACCAAAAATGAAAAAATACATTCTATTAATAGCTACAATAGTTATCAGCTCCTTGTCTCTACAGGCATATACCATAACAAGCTTCGATCCCGCTAATGTTTTTGTGGATACTACCGCTTCAGGAGTTGCCAGTTTAGATGCCGCAGTGGGTGTCACAGGATACCTCATCGAAGATTTTGAAGACACTAATCTTGTTTCAGGTGCCATTGATCCGACCTTAATCCCCGGCTTAACGATATCTTTTACGGGCCCAAACGATCATGGTAACAGTGCTAATACACTATGGGATGGATCAGAGCATATAGATCTTAACGTTGGTATCGGAGAGATTACTTTTAATTACACTCCAGGAGCCCAATCTCTGGGACTCGGTATTGGTGATGTAGAAAGCGATGTTGATATTATTGTTAATGGAGAAAACCTAGGATTTATTCGCAGTCTGCCTAACTACAGTCGCTTAGCAGATTCAACGCGTGAAGTTTATATTCGCATTGACTTAGAGGCAGGCGATGATCTCATCACTGAGTTGAGGTTTGTTTCCATACCACAAACAGGAGATGCTCTGACTTTTGATCACCTTGCTATACTTAATGGAACACCTGTGCCAGAGCCAAGCTCGATTTTGTTATTGAGCATCTGTGGAGCATTTTTGGGTTGCTTTAGAAAGAAACTGGGCTAATTTGCCTGGCAAACCAAAATTGTCTTTCTCGGCCTAGAGTATTTCCTTGTTGAAGGTACAAATATTATTTTTAGGCCCATCGGTGACCCAGGGTACCGTTCGCCTTTGGCTCACTTTACCCTGGGCTACTCATATATAACACCTTCGGTGTATAGAATTTAGTGAATTATTCTTTTTCATAGAATATGTTTCTATTTTATATATTCTACTCGCCAATCACACAACCTCTTAGAGTGAGCTTACTCTTAAGTTATCAATCCAAGCCATTTAATTTCTATTACCTTCTCAATCAATCAGCCATTTCAGCAAACCTCCAAATGATAGAATAAGTCAATCTCAATCTCCTTATTTTTTAAAATATTTATTTTTTTAAAATAGATTTCTCAAAGAGTTTTAGTTATAAATACTCAAATTAAAAATACAGGTAATTCTACCAGTGTATTTAATTGCTCTAAAGAAAACATAAAAGGAGAAAAATTTTAATGTCGATGAAACACTTATCTTTATTTATTTTGCTACTAATGATTCTCTCCGCAGTCTCTTTCGCTCATGAAGTAGATGGCCCTGAGGCAGTAAAAGAAGAGGCATTACCTGTTGAAACAGAACCCAATACAGGAGCTATTTCTTTTGGGTTTGCTGCGGATGTTACTAGTAAATATTTCTTTCGAGGGATTCTCCAAGAGAACGAAGGCTTCATTTTTCAACCTGCGATAGATATGTATATCAACTTAATTGATAACGACGACCTTAGCTTAAATTTATATGTCGGGTTTTGGAATAGTTTTCATACAGGAGGCGATACTGGGCCGGGAGCAGAAATTGATCCGAACGATCCCAAGATGTGGTATGAAGCAGACCTATATCTAGGAGTTGAAGTTGAAACTGGTATAATAAGTCTAGGGGCTTATTATTATATCTATGCTAGCCCGAACGATTCTTTTGAGACGATAGAAGAGCTTGCTTTTTCTCTATCGATAGATGATAGTCAGCTATTTGGAGGAGATTTTAGTCTTTCTCCTCACGTAACTTTGGCTGTTGAGTTGGATGAACAAGGCGATGGAGGACAAGAAGAGGGAACCTACTTAGAATTTGGCATATCGCCCTCTTTTACCTTAGTCGATAATGATAGTATTGGACTAAATTTAAGTATTCCTGTAACTTTAGGACTTAGCTTAGATAACTACTACGAAAATGCGGATGGAGCAGATGAAGCTTTTGGTTTTGTAGAAGTGAGAACAGAGCTGGGTATGCCTCTTAAATTTGTTCCTTCTAAGTACGGAGAATGGGAAGCCACTGCCAGAGCACATTTCTTATTTCTGGGGGAACACGCCGACGCTCTCAATAACGACACAGAAGTGGAAATTTTTGCTTCTGCTGGGCTATCTATGAGCTATTAACAACAATGGAGACTAAAAACCCTATAGTTCTCCATTTCCTCTGGAGGGCTTTGCCTCGACTACTGTTGAATTAAGAATGAAGAAGAAAAGAATTTCACGCAAAGACGCAAAGATCGCAAAGAAGAAAAGAAATGGGAGAAGGGAGAAGTTTCATTTTATTAACAGGAACTTTTCTTTGCGATCTTTGCGATCTTTGCGATCTTTGCGTCTTTGCGTGAAATTCTTTTCTTCTTTCCAAATACTTATTCCTCTTTTTCTGAGGCTTTCTTTTTCTTGGCTCTGGGCTTCTTGGCTTTTGGTTTTTCTTCTGCTTTTTCTTCGACGGCAGGAGGAGCTTCTTTAGTAACCTCCTCTGAAGCCTCTACTGCATCAACTGCTTCAGAGGGAGTAGAAACTTCTTCTCCGACACGAGGGTAAGGGCGAAACTCATTCGGTTGAGCCGAGTGCAACTGCATTACTCCGGTAGTGCTATCTGTATCTACTCTTAAGGGGTGGGGAAATATCGGAGTTGTTACCGACTTAAGGGTTTTAATGGTTGTGATCCGATCCCTGTATTGTCCTCCCCAAACGGCTGCAATATCTTTGGAACTAAGTCCCATCTCCTCCATCAAGAAAACGGTATCAGCTGTATGAATAAGAGCTTCTCCTCCCACAGGCATTCCAGTATCGCGGATTTGGCCAATGGTAACGCAAGTAACTCCCTTTTCGTGATTGTATGTTTTGAGAGCAGATAGATTGTCGGCTGTTCGGTTGCGCGAGGGGTCGAGAGTGTTCAGAGAATCAATAATGACGAACTTAATTCCTTCTTTTTCGACGATGAAGCGATAGCGAGCAACAAAACTATCCCAGCTGCCTCCTTTGTGGTATTGGCTTAGCAAAACAGCAATATTTTTGGCCACTTTCTTTTGAAACTGAGCTTCCGTTAAAGAGAGACTTTGCATTCCGATTTTTGCTAAACGACTACATAAATCATCTCTACCAGAATCATTTTCATCGATAAACCCCTCTTCTGCCACAACAAAAGCACAGCGGGTTCCCGATAGAGCTACTTTACATAAAGCAGCAATTGCTGTCCTTGTTTTCCCTTTTCCGGGAGGACCAACTAAAGCAATGGTACAACCCTTAGGAATCCCACCCAAGGAATTTTTGCCATCTTCGGTTAAACACAAGTAGTCTAAAATATTATCTAAAGGAAGAGGTTGTTGAGTTTTTATCACGCTGCGGAGTTGATGAGGTCGAATAATGTCCGCATCTAAGCCAGGATCTTCCTCCTCTAAAAGCTCTGTTTGGGTAAAAGGGTGGGCAACAGAAGGTGACCCCAAAAAACCACCACTTTGCATCCCTGTCATCATCTGCATCATTTGCATCATCTGAGCTTGCATCTGTTGGGCTGGTGCTCCCATATGGGAAGGAGGCACCGTGTGACCTCCATACATGGGGTTTTGATGCTGTTGGGGGGCTTGAGAAAAATGCTGGGGAGTGGGAAAACCATGGGAAGGATCAGAACCATGTGATCCTGTGTTTCTCGTCTTCTTAGCCATATTTTGCCTCACAAAAAGAATGTCTTGGATTAGGTTGTTAGACTATCTAGGAAACCCGTATGTTATCTGGGCTTCTTAGATAGTCTAATAACCTAACATAAGCAAATAGAAAAAATATTTTATATTTAAAATAATGATCAGCATTACAACAAAAGTAAGACTACCTATCTAAATCAAGGGCATCTTGCCTCTAATTTTCAGGATCTAATTCGGCTTTAATGAAGAAGGGTTCTTCATCCGGAAGAAGATCAACTTCTTCCATATGGTTTTTGAAACCATCTTTTGCTATGACGATAATTTTACGTCCAGGTCTTAAGTAAGAATGATCACTGATCACTTTAGGTCGACTATTTTTATCAACGGCAGATGCTACGGTTACTTTATCAGGATCAATAGGTTCTGCCGTTTCTTTATTCATAATATCAAAACGAATCACTCGGTCTTTGGATTGTAGTTTTCCCAACAAAAAGAAGTTGCCATCTCCATCGCTATTGACAACCTCAACCCCTTTTCTTTCTATCCGTTCGTATCCATTTTTCTCAATAACAAAATCGTGAGATCCTACGGTTACAGAAGAGTATTCGCCTATTGGCGTACCGTCAATGTGAACAGAATCAGGTTTGACTGCTCCTGCGGGATAGTCTCCTTGGACGCTAAAAAGTAGCTTAACCTTTTCTGCTTCCCTTACTTCTACGACAGTGGTTTCATCTGTCTCGACCTCTTCGACGATAACTCTTTCTGTACAACCCCAACTCCATAGAGCGAAAAACCCTATGAGAAATATGCTGTGGAAAAATTTCATGATTACTCTCACTTTGTCAAGAACCATTGTTTAAATGCTAAAATAGAGAATCCCGAAGCCAATAAATATCGACTTCGGGATAATCTAATTTACGAGGTGATTGAAAATAATTATATTCAACCACCTCTCTAAATGCAATCGGAAAAAGGTCTACTACTTGAGTTTACCTAATTCCTCCAAGATAAGTTGTAAACGAATACGATCTTGAGCCGAAGGAAGTTTCCAAGATTCGACAAACTGGATTAGTCGGTCAAGTTCAGTAGCATGGGCTTGTTTTAGTCTTCTCTTTCCAGAGAAAGCTTTCAACATAGTTTCCATGACTTCCATTGAAGCACGAGGTCCACGATTATCTTTCTTGGCTACAGTATCCAAATGCCCAATGAGCTTAGGCACATCGATATTTTCCATGCGTCCAGGGCCCAAACGTAAACGATCAAAAGCAACCTGAGAATAAAGGTAACCACCATAAAGTTTCAAGTTTTTCGCTTCTGGCTTTACCCAAATAGTGTAGTAGAAACGACCAAATCCTTTTTCTGTCTTCACTAAGTGACCCTCAATCTCTTCAGAGTCAGCATATAGAATAAAAGGATAGGCTGCACCATCAAGAGTAACTTCGTTCTTGCGGCTAGTAAACTCATATCTCTTCAACTTAATTAGTTGGACGTTGATGAGTTGAGGACCTTCGCCAGGAACGATTCTATTACGCTTAACCACGGTTTCATACTGCATGAACTTAATTTTGAGTTCTAATTCACTACCAGGATCAAAAGTATCTTTGAAAGAAATGGATTTACCCGTTTTTTGATCAACCACTTCATGAGCAGGAATCAAGTTACCTTGCCATACCATATCAAAGGATAGGTTTCTTGGCTTAGCAATCAATTTCTCACGAATTTGATAAGGTTGCTCACTCGGGATGATTTCAATGGTTTTTTGAGTACCAAAATTATAACCCGGACGTTGGATATCCAGCTCATAGTTACCAGGCTTAATCTTCTTTCCATGGGTAACAAGATTCAAAACCTTCGTTACTTGGTCAATCAAAGAAACCTTGTATTCATCAAGAGTAGCAGGAGGCTCGACATCATGAGTGATGTTTAGATGAATCTCAACTTGTTTTGCACTCAAGCCTTCATCAATACTAAAAGGCGCCTCATCAGGCCAAACATGTTTGGTTAACTCAATAGCTTCATAGGCTTCTCTCTTAATTCTCAAAATATAAGAGTTAGGCTTTAAGAAATCGCCATCCTTGACCGTTTTTTGATTGGTAGGATCTTCCAAAGGAGCCATTGTTATAGTGTAAGGAGGAAGTCCTTCGGGAGGACTTACATCATAGAAGATGCTTTCTTTCACTAAACGAGGCTTGGTTGCAAGCTCTTCTTCTAGCAAGAAAGGTTCTTCTCCAGGACTAATTACGATTTGTTTGCTAAGAGAAGTATAACCAGGCTGTTGAATAACTAGCTCATACTTACCTGGCTTAAAGATATTATCGCGAACATCTTTTCCAGATAAAGCAACCACTTCTGGATCAATCGGCTCTCCGACAGGGAAGTCACCCGTAATACTAGCTTCGATTTCTCGAGCAATACTTTCGAGAACTCCTGTAATTACATAAGGTTCAGCACTTGGTTCCATGACAATCTCAAATTGTTTGTCGTGGTAGCCTCGTTTTTGTACCTTAACAGTGTATTTACCGGGAACAAAAGAACTATTTTTGTCTAAGATCTTTTCATTCATGGTGATTAGATCAGGAGTTACTTCTTGGTTATCAAAGTCGCTAACCAATCGGTATTGAACCATACGAACAATACTCTCCATAGAGTAAACCATGTTGTAAGGATTTTCACTTGGCTTAATGACAATGCTTTCAGAAACAGATTTGTAACCAGTTTCTTTGATCAAGACAGCGTATTCACCTGGTTTTACCAATTGACCATCTTTGACATTTTGGGTTCCCAAAACGATACTGGATGGGGTAATCGGATCACCTGAGAATGCGGTAGTGATAACAATGGCCAGTTTTCTAGGCTTACTAACAAGACGACGTTTGATAATGTAGGGTTTAGGATCTGGTGGGATGTCCAAACGTTCTAGAACGGGGAAGTAGCCCCCCATTTCGATCACTAAATTATACATTCCCGGTTTAATGCTAGCTTTATCGACAACAGGCATATCATTTAAAGAGAGAATATCGGGAGAGATCTTCTCTTCTGGTTTAAAATCTGTAGTGATTTCAATCATGATATCACGTTTGATCGCGACCATAAACTTAGTGACCACGTATGGCTCTGAGCTTACCGGAACAACGATATTGTCATCAACAGAAGAGTAGCCTTTTTTACGAGCACGCAAAGAGTATGAACCAGGCTTCACATTAACAGTAGAAGCAGCTGGAATTTGCTCTACTCCTAGGAATACCTCATCTGGGTTCAGCTTGCGTCGATCATAAGAGTCCAAGAACTCGAAGGTAACCAAACGAGTTTTTGTTTCCAGACGACGAGATAAGATATAATCTTTCTCGCTAGCGAGAATTTTTACAGAACTGCGAATAGGAAGATAACCTTCCTTCAAAATAACGAGGTCATGAATACCAGGTTTTACTTTGAAGTCTTTGTTGATCGCTTGGTTGTTTAGAGTAATTTCATCAGGAACAACCGTTTCCCCTTCGGGATATTCCGCAGTAATTTGGGTGAGAACACCACGTAAGCTAGCCATTAGCTTGCGCTTGAAAGTGTAACGTCCTTCTCGTGGGCTAATAACAAGTCTTTGAACATAGGTTTCATAGCCAGGTCGTTCAATAGTGAGCATGTAGCTTTCGGGTTGAATAAAATCACCAGATTTCACTTTTACCGACTCACGAGTTTTTTCGTTAACCATCGTAATAGAGTAAGGAATTTTTGGATTTTCAGGATCCACATCAAAAGTAACTTCGAAATCTAACTCGACGTCTTTTGGATCAATAATTTGATTTATGACAAAAGGTTCATCACTAGGTTCGATTTCGACATCCGTGGTCACAGGATTGTAACCGGGGTGTTTAATCATTAAAGTGTAGCGACCTGGCTTAAAATTTTCCACTGCAGCAACGTCTTTTCCATCCAGAGTACAAGTGTCCGGAAAAATACGTAAGCGAGAAGGGAAAGAAGCAAATATATTGGGTTGAACCCGCCGAGGTAGAGACTCTAATTTTTTAGTAACAAGATAAGGTTCATTCTTAGGAGCAACCAAAATTCTATCACTAAAAGGTTCATATCCTTTTTTGCGAATCATTAAACGATAGTTATCTGGGCGAACGTTTTCTCCCGTAACTTTCACATAACGACCATTCAGAGTGATCTCATCAGGAGTGAGCGACTGATCTTCGCGGTAATCTCCCGTGATCTGAAAAAGAATTTGTCGAGGAAGAGCTTTCATATATTCGTTGATATTGAAAGATCTTTCGCTAGGCTCCACCATTTCTGTTTTAATGATAGGCTCATAACCCTCTTCTTCAATTACCAAATCATACTTACCTGGTTTAATTTTGGTATCACTGCGAACAGCTTGTCCATTTAGAGTTAGGACATCTGGGTCAATTACATCGGTCTCGCCGGCGTTAAAATCCCCTCGAATAGTGGAGGCAACTTCGCGCATCTTGCTAAATAGCTCTCGTTGCAAAACGAAAGAGCCTTCATCAGGATGAACAGTAACGTTTTCATCTACACTTGTATAGCCAGATTTCTGGATATTCAAACGATAGTGACCCGGCTTAAATGTTTCTTTGTCATCGACTTTAACAGGCTTTCCCTTAACTTCGTTGTCGTTAAGAGGAGCCAAAGTTACATCATCAGGAGTAACAAAACCTTGGCGGTAAAAATCCTCGGTAATTTGTGCTTCTACTTTACGAGGAATGGCCACCATTGTTTCGTCGATTTCCGAATACTCCAGATCGCTAAGAAGTTCTTTTCTCTTAATCAGAGGATAGTACCCTCTTTTATTGACTTGGACAAGAAATTGAACACTATCTGGAATAACGAGTGATTCATCTTGGAAATCACTTCTCAACTTAAGATTAACTAACTTAGAATAGGTATCATTGACTTCAGCGAAAGGATTCGAAGGACCTTTTACGCGAATTTTTTGAGCAATAAATCCAGATTCGGTTTGCTCAACACGAGTGAAAACCCCAGCATTAAAAATCTTTTTAGGAAGGGGTCTTATGTCGTTTGGATTCGGGTAAACATCATTCGCATTCACTTTACGTTGTGCTTTGAGAGCGGCTAAGTGCCCATGCAAAATTCCAAGCTTATGATAGAGTTCGGAAACTTCACTGTCAAGGTCAAGTTGAATGGCATAACGTAACGCTTCTTGTAAGACTCTTGAACCTTCTTGGTAGTTTCCATCTCCTGATAGAATAATACCTAAGTTGTTCAAAATGGAAATACTTAGTACTTTGTATTCAGTACCTGTTTGCTTGCGGTAGAAGTTAAGAACCGCATTGTAGCGAGCTACAGCATCACCAAACTTTTCTTTAATTTGAGCATCGTAAGCTTCTAGAAAGAGCTGCTTGGCTTTTTCTGGCGTTTCTGGGTCAGCTATGCTCCCAACACTTGTTGTCTCAGTATCCTCAGGAGGATCTTGAGCGAGTGTCCAGGGATTAATAACAAGCAGACCAAGCAAAACCAGAAGAAAGAATCTGCTACTCATCAAATCTCTCCTTCTTGTTTTCTATAAGTTTCCCATTTTATTTCACAACAAGTGGGAATTTTCCCATTTGCTGAAAAATAACCTGTCGGTAAAATGGTAGACGACCATCATTTGTAAAGAGTATCCATCTTTTAGAAATTTCGTTTTTCGAGCAACTAAAAGATAGATGGTAATTCTATAGACAGGAATGAATAAATCATATTCATTTTATTTTGGGTATTTTTTGAAGCGATTTCCAAGGAAAAGAACCAGATTGATCTCTGTCCCTTTTCAAAGGAAGAAAATATCTTTGTAACGACCTAATTTTTCAAATAGTTTTTGACTACTGGGCAAAAGCCCAGTAGTCAAAAACCTACTGTGAGCTAGGCTCACAATTTCTATGATTACTCAAGCAACTTTTTAATCACTTCTTTACGAAGTGTTTGGTTTGCTTGACTTTCTAAGTTTATATCGCGAAGCAAGTTCGCCACTCTTTCTCGGTCGGATCGACTCAACTCTAAAAGTTTGGTTCGATCTTTATTATCTTTCAAGAGTCGATCCACTTGATGAACGGCCTGAGAAGGAGTTGTTCCTCGAACGAGAACTCCTAAATGCTCAATTAATCTTTGAGGATTAATCTTCTCCAAATCACGGAACTCAAAAGTATCACGAACTATAGATTGGCTGGTGTAGAAAGCACAAGCCACCCCTAAATTACGCAACCCTTTAGGTGCATAAATTGTGTAGTCAAGAAGAGTAAAACCTTCGCCTGGATTGATATGATGCTCTTCGAGCCGCTCACCATCGGCAAGAACCTCTAAGCTGTAATTCAAACCATATAGGTTCTTTTTAGCGAAGTCTTTGGCTATCTTCAAACGATACTCTTTCAACTCCACTAACTCAACGTCAACCACGTAAGGACCTTCCCCTGGTGGAATGACAATGTTTTTGCTAGCGGTTTTGAATTTTTTGAGTTTCACAATAAAGTTGTACTTTGTTCCTGGCTTAAAGGTATCAGTGACTTTGACCACTTGATTATCAATAAGAATCTCATGGGCTTTTACCAATATTCCATCATGCCGTAGATCAAAGGACAAAGAACGAGATTTAGCGTAGAGTTTTTCGACAATCTTGTGCTCTTTGGTTCCCGGAGCAACATAGATTCTCTTACGAGGAGTCTTAAACTCGTAGCCATCTTGGGCAATTTCCAGAAAGTATTCACCCGGCTTAATTCGGTTACCATTACTGACGTTTCGACCAATTCCGGTCGAATCAACAAAGGTAATGTTATAGAGAGGGTGTCCTTTTGGTGGCTGGATGTCGTGACTGATTTTCAAGAGAATCTGGACGAATTTGGCCACCATATTAATATCTTTTGTATAAGGAGCGGTTCCGGGATAAATAATTAATTTATCTCGGTAGGAGTCGTATCCTTCCTTCTCGACAGTGAGCTCGTACTCTCCTGGCTTTAGTTCGTCGCCTTTGGTAACACGAAGATACTGTTGATCTCGGAGGTTACGCACACGAATGACTGCAGGAGCCAAGTTCAGAGGAGGAGCTACGTCATAGAGTAAGTTGGGATTGAATATACGAGGAGCTGCGACCAAAGTTTCTTTGAGAACAACAGACTCTACTCCTGGCTCAATCTCGACTTTTCGACGAACTTCTCCGTGCCCAAGGTGTTGGATATTAAGTTCATATCCTCCAGGCTTGAACATTTCCCCTTCAGAAGTGATTTCGACTTCACCTAAGGTTATGAGCTCGGCCTCGATGGGCTCTTCTCCCATGATATCACTGTATACTTCTACTTTAACCAAACGTGGCTTCGTGGTTAAAGTTTTCCGTAAGGTGAAATCTTCGACACTAGCATCAATTACCTGGGTAAAGCTAGCTGTTTCGTAGCCTGCTTTCTCTAGAGAGAAGGCATGGTCTCCAGGAGGAATTCTATCTCCTTTTTCAACGCGCTCTCCCTTGATGGTCATGCGATCCATTTCGAGGTAAACTCCCGGGCGATAATCACTATCCACCTCAGTGAGCAAGCGACGATGACGAGCTTCCATTTGAGCTTTCAAAATCCATTCGTTTTCCGAAGGCTCAATAATCTCTTTGAGAATGGCTTCGGTGTAACCTGTTTTATTCAAGACAATTTTGTAACCGGCTGACTTAGGTTTTATCCCTTGGCCTTCGGTTATTTCTTGTCCATCAAAAGTTACTCGATCAGGAGTAAGTTGAGCTCCTTTAGGGAAATCAGAGCTTACCTTAAAAACCACTCGGCGTTTCTTTGAAGCCAGATTGACTTTAATAACCAGATCATCGCGGCTAGCGGCGACGTTTAAGCGATCTTGGTAACGGTCATAGCCAGGAACGTAAACGACCAAGTCGTAATCACCAGGGCGCACATAAAGCTTACCATAATCCTTGTAAGATTCTCCGTTGAGAGTAAGCTCGTCAGGAGTTAAGTTAGCATTGTTATAGTCACCCTTGATTTCGTACTTAACCAAACGATTGGCAGGCTTCAAACTTCTTACAATCGTATAAGGACCTGTGCCGACCGGTAATTCCATTTCCTCTGTCAGAGGAACGTACCCCTGGGTTTTGATCTGGAGCTGCTTTTTACCCGGTTTAAAATCTGCGGCTCCGGTAACTCGAGCGTCTCCCAGTGTAATAACGTCAGGGCTAATCACCTCTCCCGTTTCTGAGTCGGTAATATTGTACTGAACAACACGTGGCTTCGTGATCAAACGCTCCATTACTATATGCTCGGTTGTTCCGGCAGGAATGGAAACATTGCTGTTGAGAGTTTGGTAACCGGCTTTTTCAATAACCAAAGCGTATTTACCTGGCTTTATTTTGCCGACAGTATTGACTTCCTGTCCGCTCAAAGTCACCTTAAATCCCTTTAGCTCAGAATCAGGAGGATAATCTCCTTTTGCCTGGAAGTTAACCAAACGAGGAAGAGAAATTAAAGTGCGGCTGAGCAAGAAAGGAGACTCTGAAGCAGGTAAACTCCAACTTTCGTCGATTTTCTCGAAACCATTGGATTGGATTTCCAAACGGTAGTCGTTGGGGGTTAGCTCTTTACCTGTTTCTAAAACCGTCTCAAAATTGTCTCCACTGCGACTTACTTTGGCCACTTGACTGAGGTTGTCTCTGTCATCGGGCTCAACATCGTATTTGATGTCCAAAGTCATATTACGAGGACGAGGGAACATTTCTCTTGTGATCCGGAAAGGAGATTCACTCGGAGCAACTTCCAGCTCTTCATCTAAGGTTTTATAACCACCCTTGACAACGATTAACTGGTATTTGTTCGGTTTCACTTCCATTCCTTCTCGAATAGGTTCTGCTCCGAGAAGAGCTTTATCAGGAACTAAGATTTCTCCCGGAGGATAAACCGCCGTTATGCTGAAAATAATCGGACGCATCTTCGGCTTGAGAACTGCCTTGAGAACGTAATCCTCTTCGGCAGGCTCAACTTTAACGTTCATCGTCCTTGTTTCAAAACCATCTTTTTCAATTTTGATTTCATAGACCTGCTTCGGAGGAATCAAGTCACCTTGGCGAATTTCATTTCCACCAATAGTCACACGATCAGGCCGAATTTTTTCGATACCTTCTCCCCCTCTAATTTCAAAAAGAATGCGACGATTCTTTGCTCTAAACTGAGCTTTAAAAGGGAAAGCTTCGTTTGCCGGAACAACATTGATGGTTTGCTCTATTACATGGTAGCCAGGTTTCTCCAAAGTAAGAACATAGGAACCAGGCTTTAGAGGATGACCATCGGAAATATTCTCTCCCCGATTGAGAAGAGTCCGTTCTGGCTTGATCGGCTCATCGGGAGCGTAGTCCGAATCCAAGTTGAGAACAAGTTTACGGCGGAAAGCTTGAAGTTCTTGCTGGATAACAAAATCAGTTACATCAGGATAAATAATAACTTCTTTTTCGACGGTTTGATAACCGACTTTGTTAATATTTAACTGATAGCGACCAGGTTTAAGCTTTTTATCAGGAGAAACTTCTTCTCGTTGTCCTTTGATCTCTCCTTCTAATATTTGAGCAAGGGTAATCAAATCAGGGGTGATCGGAAGTTTTGTTATTTCTGAGGTTAAATCAGCAATGACCCGACGAGGTATCGTTTCCAAAAAGGCTTTTAATCCTATTTTTTTCTTTTCCGGAGGCAAGCTCGTTTCGAGCTGATCCCAATCTATGCCGACAAAACCTTTCTTTTCAATGAGCATCTTGACTCGTAGATCATCAGGAGTTACTGTAGGATCTACATCAAAGTCAGAAGATATTTGGAGGAAAAGAATTTTTTCAGCAGAAATAAGATGAGCAGTAGCTTCGAAGGGTTGGCTTCCCGCAGGAATGAAGATTTCTTCTTTATGGGCATAGTAGCCTGCTTTTTCTACCGTAATATGGTAGCGGCCAGGAGCTACTTTAATTCCTTCGGTAATGGGGATAACTTCTTTGTTTTTTCCAAAGAGCTCAGAGAGGTAAGCTTTGTCAGGATTTATTTCTGTAGGAGTAATATCGTAGTTTGGTCGAACTCGAATTTCACGAGGAATTGGTTTTAGACCAATATTGTGAACATTCAAGCTTTCTCCAGGCATAACTCCTAAGCGAATTTGTTTTTTGACATATCCGTCTCTTTCAACAACAAGATCATAGTGGCCTGGATCTAAAAGATTATTTGCCATGGGAATTTCAATTCCCTCTCGCAGTACTTTATAATCCTTGGGATCTAAGGTAGGCTCTTGGCCTTTTTTACTAAGACCATCTTGAAGAAGAAACTTCACCGGGCGTTTTTTGTAGTCCAGAGTTATTTTATCTAAAACACGTCCATCTTGAATTCTGACCCGAAGCTCTTTAGAGTGGTAGCCTTGGCGAACCACTTGAACAACATACTCACCATCGCGAACTTGGGTATTTTTGATCGACTTTCCGGTTTGGGAAACAATGATATCATCCGGGACGATTTCAGTTCCTTCCAGCAGAGGATCATTCAAATAGAGCTGCAAAGTGTTACTCTTAATAACTAAGGGCTCTAACTCTAAAGAAACAATCTCTTTACCTGGTTCAATGGTCATAGAAAGCTTTTTCTTGACGTAACCTTCTTTGGTAACATGAACCTCATAAGTACCCGGTGCTAAAAGGTTTTTGTTGGGTACCTTTTCCCCTTTCTGGGTGATATAGAAGTCGCTAGGGGTTAGGTCACTTCCGTAAAAGTCTCCTCGAACATAGTCCACTTGCCGTCGACGATCGGGCGCATCAACCTTTTTCTCGCTTTCAAAAGGAGATAAGGGAATACCTTCCAAAACAAAAGGCGCTTCCTTGCCACCTTCATAGGTTAAAGTTAGGGTAATCGCACGACTTCGAAGGGTTCCCCATCCTAGTAATCCCACTAAGAAAACGAGTACTGTCAATACGATCCAAATTCCTGGTGGAATGTACCAGTCAGAATTTTTATCTTTAGTTTTATCAATGGCCTTAGAAATCCGTTGGGTAATTCCCATATCGTTCTGGACCATTGCTTTTTTGATTCTTGCAGTTAAACCTAGCTCCTCGGGCTTTACCAGGAGCCGGTGCCTCTGTTTAGGCTTTTTCTTTTTTTCACTTCCTGGATCACTCATAATGTATCTCTCACTCTAATTTGCTTGGGAGTTATCACTAAGCGGCTTTGTATTGCTGAACTAGATAAAGGGTTTTTATGCTTAATTCTTACCTGTTGTTCTAGAAGTCGCTCAGGCTTTTGTAAATTTAAGAACTATGGAGAAAATATTTTCTCCATAGTTCTTCCCAGATTGCTTTGTCCACTGATTCCCTACTTAGGAACCAGGTTTACTTTCAAAACGTAAGGGCCAGAGCCGGGAGTAATGAAAATGTTCTGCTCAACGGTTTGATATCTGTCGAACTCAACCGTCATAGCATATTTTTCACCCGGATTGAAGGTGTCTTCGAAAGAAACAGGAAAATTATTGATGATAACTTTGGTTGGCTTAATCAAATTTCCTTCGCTATCTTTCATATCAAAAGATAAACGACGCGGAAGAGCTTCCATCTCTTCTTCAATA
Source organism: Planctomycetota bacterium (assembly GCA_029260735.1). Classification (GTDB taxonomy): domain Bacteria; phylum Planctomycetota; class Uabimicrobiia; order Uabimicrobiales; family Uabimicrobiaceae; genus JAJDCR01. The sequence goes on along the minus strand of JAJDCR010000009.1, from coordinate 3,144 downwards.
GAGAAAGGAAGTTCGCTCGGTTCGATAAAAATATCCTTGGCACCACCACGCATTTTGTAGCCAGGTTTTTCTACTAGGTAGCTATAGCGACCTGGTTTGATACTTCCCCCTGGACGAATTTGTTGGCGGCTACCTCCATCATTAGGAATAAAGCTAATAACATGAGCTTGTAATTCCGCAGGAGGAGCAATATCAAAACTAACCTGAGCGTTAACCACTACCGGCTTAGCTTGAAGTTCTACCTTAATGTCATAAGGAGCAACTGCCGGATAGATTCTTTTCGTCGCATCAATAGTTTCGTAACCTTCTTTTTCTATACGAAGTTGATAAGCGCCTGGTTTGACTTTAGTATTTTGGTTTAAGAAAACAGCTTCTCCACTCATTTGAGAAGTTAGAGTAACTTTTTTCTCTCCCAAGCTAACAGGAGGCTCAACATCATAGTTCACTTCTAGTTCTATGGCAACTGGTAAGGTTGTCAGAACCGCTTCAAATTTATGAACAGGTACTTTAGGAATCTGAATTTGCTGAACAACAGGCTCGTGAGCAGGATGATTAATTTCAATCTTTTGGCTCCCTGTTTTTACAACTTGTCCATATTCAATTTCCACACCATCTAAAAGAATACTCTCAGGAACCTCAATAGGTTCATTTTCGTATTCACTTCGGATATCCCATTCGATCAAAGTTTTTGCTTTGATTGGGACAATCTTTTTCTTATGTTTCATCTCATATTTGAGAAGAAGACTGGTTTTATTTTTTTTGATTGTGATCTTATCGCGAACAGGGATGTAACCTTCTTTTTGGATAACAAGAGAGTAGTCTCCCCATGCGATATAACTGCCTTCATTAACGGCATTGCCACTTAATTCTATTGAGTCTGGAGTAATTTCTCCTCGTTGGTCATCAGCGGTAATTTCAAGGTCAAGGCGAGCTTTCCCGATTTGGTCAGGATTCTCTAAATTTCCAGTGTCCCCGGTGGCACCAGGAACAACAACGACATTATCACCCGACCCATTATTAATCGTGGTTTCATACCGTTCCACAATAACTCCTGGGGGAACAATAAGCGGAGCTTCCGCTTTTTCTTTAATTACCGTGACTTTACCAGGGCCTTTTCTTTTAATAAAAGTAACCTGATCGCATCCAACAGATAAGGACATCAATATCGTCAAAGTTAGCATCCAAAGTAACTGGGAATGCCATCTTTTCATGCGAAACTCCTTGTTTACTAATTACTTGCCTTTTTAACGATTTTCCCAGTCATTTGCACTTCTGGTACCCAGTCAAAAAATCCTAAACCTTCTTCATGAGTTTTTTTCACCTCAAACATTCCAACAGCATCAGGATATCGACCGAGAGTCTCTTCTTTCATCAGATCCTTGGCTGCACTTTCCGAAGAAAAACGGAAAGGAATTAGCCATAAAAAGTAGAATCCTCTTTTAACGACAACTATGTCCGTGATATATTCATAGTCCGACTGGATTTTTTCTGCTTTGTAAAAAAATGGACGCTCTTGTCCGCAAGACGCTAAAAAAAGAGCAAGTATTAACAAGCAAAAAATTGGTATATTTTTTCGTTTCAACCCTTCTACCTTCCAAAAATATTTAATTTTCTAAAAAAATGGTTTGCAAAACCTATTTTCCGAAACTCAATCATATACAATATCTCATGGGATGTCAAGGAGAGCCTAAGCTCTCCTTAAAAATAATATGTATCATCAGAATGTCACTTGAAGTACTTTATTCGTCCCCTTCTCCATCTCCGAGCGAAATAATATTTTTTCTTTTCTTTAATTTTTCGGAAAGATTTTTGGCCCAATGGGAAATGTTCATCCAGTAGAGACGTGTCCAAAGGCTAATTCCGATAAATCCTGCGACAAAATTACACATCCAGGTTGCCATGAAAGGAGACAATGTTCCTTTCTTGCCTATAGTTTCTCCCCACATCATCAAGGGGTAGTAAACGAGTATAATAGGAATAGCACTCACTCCAAAAGCTACTAATTTATTTCCATGACGCACAAGAATTCCTAGGGGAGCTCCGAGTAAGGCAATAATAAGAGGAGCAAAAGAGGCCGCTAAACGTCGATGAAATTCTACTTCGTAAGTATTCAAATCATCTAAAAGAACTTTGCGTTCTGCTTGAAGCGAATTATCGTGAGGATTCGATTGAAGCAAAGCTTCTTTTTTCCGGAGCTCCTTTCGCTTTTGTTTGTAAATCTTTCTCACCAGAAAAGAATTTTTATACTTAGCTCTATCTCGGTTGTATGGACTCCACTCTGGTAACTCGATCGGAAGATTAAGGTGCCTAAAGGTAATTCTTTGTTGCTGAGGAAGACCTTCTCCTGCTCTCTGAATATGGATAATGCTACCATGATCGAGTTTAAAAGAAAGAGAATGATTTTTGCTGTCATAAACAAGTTCACCCGTTTTTGCCAAGATCTCTTCAGTTACTTCAGATTCTTTAATTTTTTGGATAATCAAGTTTTGAAGCTTACCATGCCGAATTTCTTCATAAAAGACTCTTAGATCTTGGATAAAATCGATACTCGTTTGCTCTTTGCTAAAAGTAGCAGAGATCACTAGATCAATAGCACTATAGGTAATTTCTCTCTTCCGAGCATGAGTCTCTGGCACTAAAAAGCTATTTAAATAAGCACAGAAAAAACAGCAAATCAATCCAAAAACAATAGCCGGAGTAAAGTAATGAAGAGTGTGATATCCCCCCACATTCAAAATAAGAATTTCTCTTTCATGAGCCATTCTTCCGTAAGTTAAAGTGACTGCAGGAAGTAGAGCCATAGGTAAGGTGAGAGAGCTGGAGCTACCCAGTAAGTGAGGAAAAAGAGATAAAAGATCCAAGAAACCTAAATATTGTCCATACTTCCGCATCAAAAGCATCGTAGAAACAATAAAAACCAGAAGCGTAAGAATGACAAAAGTCAGAAAAAAGGATTTTAAAAGCTCTCGGAAAATATATTTTCTCAATAGAGGATGTTTGTACAGTATCATAATGTGCTCAGTTTTTTTCTCTCTCTAAAAAATTTGTAGATGAATTTGTGACTGTTTTTTTTATGGAGGAATGAGGCTTGCATTAAATTATCCTAAGCACCATGTTTTATGGAGGGCGAGGCTCCTGCCGAGC
>JAJDCR010000080.1 GCA_029260735.1 Planctomycetota bacterium | reverse complement strand
CTATTGAACCAGCTCCTCAAGAAGTTTGTGAGGCTTTCGATCTCTTTTCTCAGGTGGCTGAGATTTTCCGCAATAACGAAGTTGACGATGACTTTGATTTCATAAAAATACGAGAGCAAGTTATGGAAAAATTTACACAGGAAGAGATTGAAAAGGCTTCTGCGGATATTCATCAACATGCATCTGTATCTTGAAAATTCATTATGCTGAAATACCTATTTTTACGGGACTGTCCTCGGTTTTTTATGCTCCCGTTATTTTAACGCCTCCTTCGGAACTAATAACCGTCTGCTTCGATTTTATCCAAAACTAATTTTTTATTAATGCCTTTTTTTCTATTCAGTTCTTTGCCTCTTACTATGTAGCTCCTCAGCTCTTTGGAAAAAGGAAAAAAAGTAAAAGAATAAAGGGTTAGGGACTGAAAGAGACACGAAAACCAAGATCGAGGTCCTTGTGTTCAGTGTGCGAATACCCAACACGGAACGCCGACCCGAGGAAGGAGGCAACACTGCTGCCCCAGCTCCCGCCTCGAACAACTCGCTTCAAGTCCCCGTTATCAGTCCACGCAGAGCCATTTCTGGGTGCACCAGAGTAGTTATCATGCCATCGATCTTCGCACCACTCCCAAACATTTCCACTCATGTCATATAATCCAAATGCATTGGGCTTTTTACTCCCTATGTTTATTGTAGTTTTTACGCTTTCAAAATCGACATAGTTCTTATCTATACTATCTCCCCAATAGTACTTACTCTTTGTTCCTGCTCGACATGCATACTCCCATTCTGCTTCACTCGGCAAGCGTAATCCTGTTTTAGAGCAAAACTTCTTTACAACATCCCATGTCACTCGCTCTACTGGTTTATTTGCTCCTTTAAAATCAGATGGATTATCCCCCATTATCTTTTGCCATTGCCCTTGAGTTACTTCGTATTTTGATATGAGAAATTCTTTAACACTCACTTTTTGTATAGGTTTTTCACTTTCCCCATCATTACTCCCCATCATAAATGAGCCCCCTGGTACCAATACAAACTCTATGCCCGTCTTATCATGTCGATACTCTTTTACTGTATGACTCTGTCCTCCGGCTGAGTATGTGTTTTTGCCCAAATATATAAATCCGGTAATTTCTCCTTTTTCTGGTTTTTCTCCTTCTTCTAGTTTTTGTAAGTATGTCCTGGCATTTCTTAGTATCGTTTCATCTTGCTCACTATAGGGATTATTTTCTTGGTATTTTTTTAAGAATGCCTTTACCTCTTCAACCTCTCCTCTTTGAGTTAATTTCTTATAGTCCTCTTCCATCTTTTGGAGTTTGTTTTTCCACTGAGTTCTTTTTACTATCTCTTCTTCTAAGCGATTAACTTCGCTGTTTACCCAGCTTCTAATTTTTTCATCTTCTGTGCTAGTTGGAATAGGTTTTTGGTAATCTCTTAGAAAATTTTTCCACTGCGCTAGTTGATTTTCTCTACTATTTGTTTCCTCTCTAATTTTGATATAGCGGATACTCATCTTCTCTAGTTCTTTTTCCCACATTACTTTCTGGGCAATTTCTCTCTCTAAACGACTGTAAGACACACGAAAACCAAGATTGTAGATACGGCGGTTGGGCAAACCCCTGTAACGGTACGCCGACCCAAGGTTGGAAGCGTCACTGACGCTCCAGCCCCCGCCCCGGTTAATTCGCTTCGAGCCTCCATTATCAGTCCACGCAGATCCATTTGCAGGTGCGTCAGAGTAACTATCTTTATAACTATCCTCACACCATTCCCATACATTTCCACTTATGTCATACAAACCAAACGAATTTGGTCTCTTTTGCCCTACTTTATGAGCATATTTCTCACCTACTTCATTTGCATTATCATTCCACCAAGCATAATCCCCATCTATATTGTTACCCCAGTAGTACCTCGATGTATTTCCTGCTCGGCAACTATACTCCCACTCAGCTTCACTTGGTAATCTCAGCCCTGTTTTTTGACAAAAATCTTTCGCATCATTCCAAGATACACAGCTTGCTGCATAGTCAGGCCCTTCTTTTACATAAATTTCTCCTGACCAGGGACTTGTTCCCATTATCTTCCTCCACTGCCCTTGAGTCACCTCGTACTTCGACATCAAAAACTCTGGCACATTCACCCTATGTACTGGCTTCTCGTTACTTTCCCCATCATTGCTCCCCATCATAAAGCTACTACTAGCTATTAAGACAAACTCTATGCCCGTCTTCATGTGCTGGTACTCATCTACCTCATTCTCCTCTCCTCCGCAGAAGTACTTGTTTGTTTCGATATACCTGAACCCTTTGATTTCCCGTTTTACTAGTGATGGAGTTTCTTGGTCTAAAGTTTCTTTTTCCCGTTGAGTTACCTCTGGAGTTTCTTGATCTAAAGTTTCTTTTTCCCGTTGAGTTGCAAGATTTGGATTTCCTTCCTCCTCTTTTAATTGTCCTTTGTAGTAAGCAAAGAAACTGAGTAGTATCATGAGGAGAAAAAAAATAGCCTTATGCCACACAATGTGACTCCACTGGAAAGATTGTGCTTTAACCTTTTTTCCTTGCTCAAACGAAGTTAAATCTTCGATGAGCGCCAAAACATTTTGATAACGTTTTGCCTTCTTTTTCTCTAACGCTTTGAGACAAATAAAATCTAAGTTTTTAGGAATTCGGTTTTTTATTTTTCTCAGAGGGAGGGGTTCTTTATTTAAAACTTGGTAAAGGATGCCAGAAAGAGTGTCTCCCTGAAAAGGAGGAACTCCCGTAAGCACCTCATAAAGGATTGCACCTAAAGAATAGACATCACTTCGCTCATCGATCTCTCGAATTTTTCCTTCTGCCTGCTCAGGAGGCATGTACTGTAAAGTTCCGATAATCATACCGCTCTGAGACAGTTTTTGGCTAGCTTTACGAACTTTGGCCAAGCCAAAATCCATCACCTTCGGATTTTGATCTTTGTCCATCATTACATTGGATGGTTTTAAGTCTCTATGTATTACTCCTTGTTTATGAGCATGGCCGACTGCTTGGGCTATCTTTTTAAAAATAGCTATTTTCCGACGTACAGACAAAGAAGTGTTCTGAAGAAGCTCCTTCAAAGAAACTCCCTCAATTAATTCCATCGCGAAAAAGTGTTTCCCTTCTTGTTGACCTATATCCAAAACCATGACAATATTCGGGTGTTGTAAACGAGCTGTCGCCTGAGCTTCTCTCAAAAATCGTAGAGTCTCCGTTTTTTTAGCATTTTCTCCCGAAAGCATCAATTTTAAAGCCACCATTCTCTTCAATTGGGAATCATAAGCTTTATAAACTTTCCCCATGCCGCCACTACCGATTTCCTCGATAATTCGATAGCGGCCAAACTCTTTACCTTCTACTTTTTCTGTTTTTTTCTCAAAGAGATTGACAAAGTGGCTTTCTGCTTGATCAAGTACTTGGCTCGGAGTAAGATCCTTTGTTGAATGCTGGGGTTTAAATATTTTACCGCATTCAGGACAGTGGATCTTCTCTTTTTGAGGCGGAATATTTAGTTTTTTTCGGCAATTCGGACAAACAGTCTTATGCAATTTCATAGTTGATTAGCTACCTAATATAATCAGTTATGTTGTAAATCCTAGCCTCTATAGATCATTATCATTATTTTATCAATAATTCAAAAAAATGTAACAACATTTACCTAAATACTAAAATCCCGACCCATATCTAAAGCTGTATAAAACTGAGAAATAACGAACCTCTATCGAGCTTGTCCTAAATAGCCCTGAGTCGCCAAACTATCCAGGGCTACGCTCTATTCCTCCAACATAACTGACTCATTTCATCAAGGCTTACGCCCTCTCGAGCCTGAGCTCTTCTCTCCGAAGAAACCGAAGCTTACGCCAAACTCATCGCATATTCTCAGCAACATCACGACACTCGGTATGCTTTCGCCTATCTCCCAGTGGCTCGCGATCCTTTGGCTTACTCCGAATAGCAATGTGATTAAGCAAGAATCGTGCTGGCAAGGATTAAATGGCTTTGGTATGCTATTATATGGGACAGGATAGAGGTTTTGGGGCGAAATATTTGTGTGTTTTTGAGATGGGCGTATTATGGCTAATGTAGGACAATTACAGCGGTTATTTGATTCTGTGGCAGAAAATAATGGATGCAAAACGTGGAATGAATGGAGAAGAGAAAATTCAGATACCAAAATAGATTTACGAGAAGCCTCACTTTTCAGAGCCGGCCTGCAAGACGCCAAGCTGCAAGAAGCCATACTGAAAGGAAGCAATCTGTATGGAGCCAACCTGCGAGGAGCGAACTTGCAAGACGCCAAGCTGCAAGGAGCCGACCTGAAAAAATCTGACCTGGAAGGAGCCAAGCTACAAAAAGCCAAGCTACAACAAGCCAAGCTACAACGAGCCAACCTGGAAGGAGCCAACCTCGAAAGAGCCAATCTGGAAGAAGCCATGCTGAAAGGAAGCAACCTGGTAGGGGCTAACCTGCAACACGCTATCCTGATAGAAGCTGACCTGGAAGGAGCTAACCTGCAAGACGCCAACCTGCGAGGAGCGAACTTGCAAGGAGTCAACTTGCAAGGAGCTAACCTGCGAGGAGCGAACTTGCGAAAAGCTGACATGGAAGGAGCCTACCTGCGAAAAGCTGACATGGAAGGAGCCAACCTGGAGGGAGCCGACCTGCAATTCGCCATCCTGGTAGAAGCCACCCTGGAGAGAACCGACCTGCGAGAGGCCAACTTGCACGGAGCCAATCTGCGAGAAGCCAACTTGCAAGGAAGCAACCTGGTAGGAGTTAAAAACCTAACTCCTCACCAAATCTCAAAATGCAGGAACATCGAAAATATCAGATATCTCTCTAAAAAATTTCTTATCAAAGTAGAGCAACTAACCCCAAAGCTACTCAACTGGTGGCACAAAGACATGATCAAAGAAATTCAGGAAATATCCGAAAACACAGACAGAGAAGGCTGGACAGGTCGATGGATCAAGCCAAGCAAATAGCTTAACAAAAGAAAAAAAGCTGCATAAAATGGAGAATAACAAACCTCTACCGAACTTATCCTAAGTAGCCCTGTGAGCCAAACTATCCAGGGCTACGCTCTATTCTTCCAACATAGCTAACTCCTTTCACCAAGGCTCACGCTCTCTAGAACCCGAGCTCTTCTCTCCGAAGAAACCGAAGGCTACCCCAAACTCATCGCGTATCTTCAGCAACATCACGACACTCGGCAAGCTCTCATCGATCTCCCAATGGCTCACGATCCTTTGTCTTTCCGAATAGCGATGTGATTGAGAAATATCGTGCTAGTAAGGACTAGATGGCTTTGGTATGCTATTATATGTGATGGTGGGACAGGATAGGGGTTTTGGAATGAAATATTTGTGTTTTTGGGATGGGTGTATTAGGCTTGGTGCTTCAAGATTGAAGAGTGGGACGGGGATAAGAAGCTTTATCTTTCCTTATTCTGTAAAAATTATTATTTCTTTCGCAAAGTTGGTATTTTTAGCCCTGCTTCAGATGAAGCAATCAATATGGCAAGTCTTCTAAATCGTGTTTCTTCTTTCTTGGCACTCATTACCCACCAGATAGAATCTCTTTTATAGGATGGTGCCAAATTAGTAAAGAATACCCAGGCTGTTTGATTTGCCTTGATTTGCTCTTCATACTCTCTGGCAAGTGGCACATTTCTTTGTTCAGAGGAATAGCCTTGTGCATCAGTTCTGTTGTTAAAGAGGTGCATTCCTGCTGGCTTCATCTTTCCAAGCTGTATGAGTGCTTTTACCTTCTTTACGTTTACAGCACTCCATGCGCTAGTTATTTTGCGCGGAGTAAAACGAATCTTGTAGCTTTGTTCATCAATGGTTTTTCGTATACCGTCAATCCACCCAAAACAAAGAGCGACATCTACTGATTTAGACCACGTAAGGCTTGTACGCCCTGTACTTTTTTTGAAATAGCCCACCCAAAGTTCACCCGCTTCAGTATTTTCTTCTAACCAATCGCTAAACTCTTCTTGGTTCTTGAAAAAAATTACATCTACCATCCTTTAGCCTCCATTCAACCACCACAACAAGATATGGGCATCAAGTAATAAATTCATGTCTTTTCGCCAAAAAAAGCACTTGCTATGTCCTCTGCCAAATCATCAAAATCATCGGCAGTTTTTACTTTACGGTTCCAGCTACCACCAGGGGTACACTCATTACACTTCTTATCATCTTCCAGGAAAGGAATAAGTTGGCCGGCATTCTTACCGATTCGGTCAAAAGTATTTCTTTGCCAGCCATAAATTGTTCTGTCAACTTTGATAAAGTCGTTTCGTGTATATCTACTCTTCTAATCAATCAGGCTTACGAATTTCTTCGCAAGCCCATGAGTCTTTAGCTCAGGGGTACGTTGACCTAGCTAATTTTCCACCATTTTGGGCAACTTCCTTTGTAAGAATGTTTAGTATGTATAAACTCTTCTCTCTCAACTGAATCAAAACATCCCAGAACTAGTGCAATAACAGGATCGTCATCTATTGCTCCTATTGTGCTGCCACATTTTGAGCAAAAAGCTCTACTTGAAAAATCTGAAGATCTATATGTTTCCGGAGTTCCCCCCTCACCTATCCACTCAACTGATGCACTGGGAAACTCAACCCAAGAAACAGTCAGCGCGCCAGAATGGCGTTGGCACATTTTACAGGAACAGGTATGTGGGTTTTGTGGTTTTCCTGTTGCTAAAAATTTAATATTTCCACATAAACAACTGCCACTATAATTTTGTTTACTCATGACTACTTACCTTGATTATTTATTAAATAAGAGATTTCTACCCATTGATTAACGAATAGATAATGCATTTGTAAAAAAACATCAACTATTTGACGCTAAAGAAAACTGAATAAATCTGAGCATCTAATGAAATTGGCAATTCCCTCTAGGTAAACTTGCTCAACGGCAACATTTGTTGCCAAAAAACCATTATGCAAATAGAACTAGTTACACATTATAATTACCCCATGTTTTCAGACAGCAAGTTAAGGTGATAAAGTGTATACTAAATTGAAAAAGAAAACTTGCAAGAAAGCAATGAAAATCCCATTGATATAAGAAAACGTCAAAAGAATATTGATAAACATCTCGCAAATATAGTAATGAAAGCTATCGTAAAAAATAAACACGAAAGATATCAAACTGTCGTTAAGTTTATAAATGCCTTGGATAGCTGGGGGAAACATTCAAACTCTTCCAGAAAAGCCCTTCACGATCCTTAAGAAACAAAGCCTACCCTAAACTCATCGTATATCCTCAGCAACATCATGACACTCGGCAAGCTCTCACCAATCTCCCAATGGCTCACGATCCTTTGGCTTTCCGAATGTCGATGTGATTAAGCAATATCGTGCTAGCAAGGACTAGATGGCTTTGGTATGCTATTATGTATGATAGTGGGAGAAAATTTTAGGGCAAAATATTTGTATTTTTGGGATGGGTGTACTATGGCTAATGAAAAACAGTTGCAGCGTTTGCTTGATTCTGTTGCAGAAAATAAGGCCTAGAATGAACGAAGCTGTCACCAGCGGCAAAGTAGCACTTAAATTATTTTATAATAGAAGCTTACAACCATAAGGAAAATTCATCTTGAGTCTCAATAACTGAGAAATTATATGAGTTATTGAGACTTTATGAAAGAGACGTAAAAATGAGGCAATGTAATCCTTGAAGTACTGTTTTCCGGAACTTCAAAAAATGGTACCTCATCAAACGGCCGTTTGATGAGATATTTCACATTAAGGTTTTTTTGAGGAGAAAAGCCGCTAAATAACGTAATAATATTTTTTACTCCAGTTACATTTTGCTACAATTAGGGGTCTGAAGCCCATCGGTGTCCGTGCTTGCAAAACATAAATTATAATTTCAAATATAGGCGTTTAGCGAAAACTAACTGTTCTGCGGAGAAATAAAGGTAAGGCTGTATGGTATATGTGGGTGTTTGGAAAAGATTTTACGCTCTCTGTATAGACTCCATTATATTCATCCCTATTTCAGTGCTCTACCTTTGTTTTTCCTCAATATCCAAGGAAATGGCTTTAATTGTTACGCCGCCCTTTATCATGTCGTATTCAATTTATTGTATATATTTTCATGGAAGGTGGGGGCAAACATTTGGGAAAATGGCTGTGGGAATTCAGGTGGTCAACTTATTAGGAGATGAAATATCTTGGAAAGAATCTTGTTGGCGGCATTCTGTAGCCTTGTTTTTTTCTGCTTTATGGGGCATTTCCCTGATGATAGTTTTGGCCAATGTTTCAAGCTTTAAATTTGATTCTTTGCCCTGGATAGAAAGGGCCACCCTATCGCTTAACTCGGGACATTCAATGTTAAATTGGTCGGATAACGCAGAGAGTATATGGATTTGGAGCGAGATAATTGTTTTGCTTTTTAATGAAAAAAAGCGTGCTTTGCATGATTTCATCGCAGGAACAGTTGTTATAGTTATCAACTATGAAAATATAGAAAGCTATTGTGAAGAGGAAGAAGTTACTCCTTTAGGAAAGATTATTGAGAAAGTTCCGCTTTGCTTATTTCGGATTCCCAGAACGCATTTACTCCTAAGTATTTATTTTTTAGCCGCTTATTCAATCTTTTAATATTAACTTTTCGCTGTACTAATGGAGATAAATATGAAAAAGTTGTTGATATTTGAATTGCCGTTTTCAAAGATAGAAGGAAAATAAAGATGTTTAAAAACTTTGTTATAACCACCATGCTTATTCTTGTTAATATTAGTTTATTTTCTCAAGAAAGAGAAATAATCACTTTTGAACCTATCGATATAGATGGGCGTTATAAAGAAAAAGAGCCCAATAGTAAAGATACTGAGGATCATGTGAGAGAAGAATCTCCTGACAAAACTGGTAGTGATCACGATGGAAATACAGTGTATTTAGAACCTAAATCTAATAAAAGACAAGAAAAATATAATAAACTAAATAAAAAAGTACAAGAAAATGTCAAAAAATTGATAAATCAAGTAGGAAAAATAGCTGGAAAACCAAGCCGTTTAAAAAAACCAAAAAAATTCAAAGATGTAGCCAAGTTATTAATGCTTATGGCTCCTATCATAGAAAGTGTAAACTCTATTACCAAAGCAAGAGAGGAAATGTTCGAGTTAGTTTTAGAGAGTTCTCGCCAAAGCAAAGGAAGAGACAGGGTAAGGATTAAAATAAATAATGATTTAGAAGTTAAATTAAAGAATAGTGTAAAAGAAATAAAAGAAATACTAGATACCACGAAGAGAGATGCTCTCGATATTTATGATAGAGAAAGAGAAAGAATTATACAACAAGAGGATTCTTCAAAAATTCAAAAAGATTTAGATAAGACTCTTGAAGAGTTAAATAAAAATATGAAGATATTAGATGAGAATACAATAATGATGGGTGGTTCTTTGCGACTTAGTCAAAGCCAAAAATCTATAAGTATAAGTAAAAGACATATGAAAGATATGATTAAAATACATATAAAAGCATCGTCTAGATGGTGTTTGAATTTGCATGAATATGATTTTAATAGTGGTGCAATAATTAATCTTTGGGAAGATAATTCGCATGCAAGCCACAGATGGCAAATTAATGATGATGGTACTATAAGTCCTTATGGATATACTGATTTTTGTTTAAATTTACATGAGTATAAGCTTGAAAATGGTGCTACAGTTAATCTTTGGAAACGTAATGGACATAGAAGTCAACAGTGGCAAATTGATTCTGATGGTACTATAAGCTCTTATGGATATCCAAGATGGAATTTAAACTTACATGAAAATAAACATCAAAATGGAGCAACGATTAACCTTTGGGAAGAAAATGGGGATGCTAGTCAACAATGGATAGTATCAAGTGACAAAAAACCTGCAAATGATGAGATTATATTAGAAAACTCATCTTCTCTTGAATGGTATGTGGGAAAAACCCACGATCTCATGTGGGATAATGCTAACTCTTTAATAGGAAATTTTAATAAATCTAACGAAGGAGCAAAGTGGCGCTTCCCTTCAAAGTCAGAGCTTGATAGATTTCTAAGAGCTAACAGAGACAGATTAAGCCATTTCAATTCTTGTTATTTATGGTTAAATAAACAATCTGCAAGCACAGCAGGATCATATAGGGTTAGCGATAAAACAACTCATTTTCATAACGTACATACTAAAGTAAATTTTCGCATTTTTCTTGTTCGTGATCGATATCCTAGAACAATAAAAACATCTAATGCAAAATGGTATATTAGAAATAATACAAAATGGTATATTGGAAATAATGAAGATATAACCTGGGATAATGCAAGTGCTTTAATTGAAAGATTAAATCAGTCTAGTGGAGAAGGAATGTGGCGTTTTCCTTCGAAGTCAGAACTTGATAGATTTCTAGTCGCTAATAGGAGTAGATTAAGCGATTTCACTTCTTGCTTCTTGTGGTTAAATAAAAAATCTTCAAGTAAATCAGGATCCTATCATATTAATAATAAAACAACTCATTCTCACAATGTACATACTAAAGTAAACTTTCGTGTTTTTCTCGTTTATGATAAAAATATGAAAAAATCTGATGTAATAATAACATCTAACCTAGAGTGGTACTTAGGAAATACTAAAGATATAACTTGGGATAGTGCAAGTGCTTTAATTGAAAAATTAAATAAATCTGACAGGAGAGGAATATGGAGATTTCCTTCAAAATTAGAACTAGATGCATTTCTAAGAGTTTATGGAAATAGATTAAATAATTTTGATTCTTGCTTCTTGTGGTTAAATAAAAAATCTTCAAGTAAATCAGGATCCTATCATATTAATAATAAAACAACTCATTCTCACAATGTACATACTAAAGTAAACTTTCGTGTTTTTCCCGTTTATGATAAAAATATGAAAAAATCTGATGTAATAATAACATCTAACCTAGAGTGGTATGTAGAAAAAAATCAAGATATGAATTGGCATGATGCTGTTGCTTTAATTGAAAAATTAAATAATATTAGTAGAGAAGGTAATCAATGGAGATTTCCTTCAAAGGCAGAAGTTGATAGATTTTTAGCAACTAATGGAAATAGATTAAATAGTTTTGATGCTTGTTATTTGTGGCTAGATAAACAATCTTCAGGCACACCTAGATCGTATAGAATTAGCGACAAAACAACTCATCCTCATAATGTATATACTAAAGTAAATTTTCGTGTTTTTCCTGTTCGTGTTAAATAGTATTTACTTGCAAATAAACGGATGTTAGATGTAAGTTTTTTGCTCTAAATAATTGTGCTGAAAGTAACAAGGTAGCAGTTATGTTACTTTCAGCACAATTATATAACTAGTACAGCGTAAATTTAATCTCAAAAGAAACCTCAAGTGATTGAATATAGGTCATTTCGTCACCTTGATTACCTGAGGTAAAGATATTTACAAGGAATGAGAAGGATAAAATTTTTCAAGTTTAAGACGGGCTTCCTCTTTGGTGAAAGTCCAATTGACAGAAGCCGTTTTTTGTTTCTCCAGCGTTCCCAAGCAAGAGTTTCTTTTTCTAGTTTAGGAACATTAGGTATACGTCGATCAAGACATTGTTTAGGAAGAGCAGAAATTTCAAGTTCGGCCATATTGCAAAAAGAAAAAAAGCCGTATAAAATTGAGAAATAACGAACCTCTAAGAGAGTTTGTTTTGTTCTAAGTAGCCCTGTGAGTCGCTAAACTATCCAGGGCTACTACCCATTCCATTACTTTCTACACCAGACACCTCCTTTCTATCAAGAATCATGTAATCTCCTCTCTCCAAAGAAACCAAAGCTCACACCAAACTCATCGCATATATTCAGCAACATCAAGATACTCGGCAAGTTCTCGCTAATCTCCCAATGGCTTACGATCCTTTGGCTTAATCCAACACGATCAGTCTAGAAAATTATATATTGTCTTAAATATAGACTATTTAGTAATGAAAAAAGATTCGTGACAATAAGTATAGAATACAAGAATACGCAGAAATCCTAGGTCATCGCGTCAATATGCTAAGAATAATGAATAAGCTAACTCAGTAAGAACTAGCTAACAAAATCATTTGGAGGCAGAGTTATATACAAAAGTCGAGTGCTGCCAGAATATGATGCCAACCTAAAAATAAGAAATCGTACAATATCCCACTGCAACACCCTTAAAATAAAGTTTTCCCTCAAAAACGTAGTAAAAAAAGCACTTTCCCCTCCCAAGTCCAACGAGTCAAAAATAAAGAGAAAATGCCTCTTATCCCTGTTTCTGATCCACGCCTTCTCTACCCCTTATTTTTACTACTCTCCAGAAGATTCTTTTTCTCGAATAAAAAAAGTACTTTATCTAAAACAGAAAATATGAGATACTAACGACATAATCAGAATTCTGTCGTTAGTTATTTTAGAGAACAATCATGTATGAAATAGAAAAAAAAAGACTTTCAGATAATCATATAGAGCAATATCAAGAAAAACATATGTCACAGGTTATAGAGGAATTTGTTTTTCAGTACCTGAATATTAACACACGAAAAAGATACGGTAAAATACTAGGTGATTACTTTGCATCTCTGAAAATGAATTTCTTGATCGAACTACTGGAAATGATGTTTAGTAATTTTCCGCTTCTCGTAAAACAGACAAGTGAGTTTATCCAAGTAGGAAAAATCAGTACCATTAAGCTGAACTGTTCAGCTATCAATTCTTTCTACAAATGGTTAGCGCAAGTTTACAGAATAAAAGATAATCCTGTAATCCGGCCCAAACTTCCCAAGGAAAATCGAAAGGCTACAACAAAAAGCTTAGATGAAAGTACATTAAAGAGAAAACTTAGGTTACTAAAAAACTATTCTAGACTTAGTTATCTGGATCACTTAGTTTATGCTTTGGCATCTTTACTAGTGACAACCAGCTTTAGAATTTCCGAAGGATTACAAGTTACTGTTGAAATGGTAGAAATCGGAAATCTCACAGTTGTCCAAAAAAGAGGGGAAGTAAGGGAAATGGAATTGCCTCCTCTAATAAGAAGAGAACTTTTAGATTTTGTTAGATCATATGAACTAAAAGGATTCTTGTTCCAGACGGAAGGAAAACGCAAACCTCGAAAGCAACTATCTCGAGGTCAAGCATATGATTTATTAAAGCGAGAAATGGGAATAAGTTGCCACGGTTTTAGAAAATCAGCCATAGAAATTCTACTAGAACAAAATGAACACCCCATCGAAATCGCTAAAGTTACAGGACACTCTTCTATTGAAATGATAATGTATTATGATGGTCGAGATAAAAAGCCCTCGAAGCAGCATAAAATAGTAGAAACTTTATTTGAACGAACTTAGTTAAAATTTGTTTACATTAATGTTCTCTCCAAATATTTTTTTACAACAAATCGATTATCGAAAAGTACAGAGCAATTTCTCCACAAAAAATTCATCTGCCCATCTTCCCACCACATTCGAAAACTGAATTCATCAATAGAGCATTTCTAGAGTGATTTGGTTTTCTTCGTTTTAAAAGAGCACAGCGAAAAAACCACCACCACTTTTTTTATCAAAAAAATTTTTAGTATTCGAAAAATTTTAGTAATGAAATTACCCCTGTTTAGTAGTTGTTTATTAATTATATATAAATCGTTTATAGGTGGCGAATCAAGTCTTATATATACTATCTTACAGAGGATACATGTTCCTTGAAAGTACTAAGAAAGTTCCTCAAAAGTACTAAGCATATTCCTTAAAAGTACTAAAAAAGTTCCTCAAAAGTACTAAATATCTTTATGGTTTCCTCAATGGTACTAAAAAAGTTCCTTGTTGGTACTAAATATAGCTTGTTTTTTGCTCTTTTTTTACTTATTATAGGTTAGTTTATTGTCTTTAACGCATTTTTTAGTACTTTCACGGAACTTTCACGGGGGCTTGTATGAAGAAGAAATATCTAGAACCTTACGTGAAAGAAAACAATCTTCTTCAGCTCTCTTTGTTCTATTTTTCTAAAAGACCCCCGAAAAATACAGCGGTAGAATGGGAAGATGAAAGAGGAAGTTATAAGCTATGTTGCGATTGTAGAAAAGGTGTGCCTGGAGGATTGGAGCAGGATGTTTTTACTGCTGCAATGAGAATTTGGGTTAAAAGAGGGATGCCAAGTGATCCTCTAGACGTTAGCTACAGCGACCTTGCAAGGGAGTTAAATGTTTCTCCTAGAGATTGGAATAGGAAGATAAAAAAATCTTTAGAAAAGCTTGGTTTAGCTAGATATGTTTTCGAAGAATGTTTTATTGTTGCAGATGACGAAGGAAACAATAGAATATCAACCAACTTTTCTCTTTTTGACTATGCTATTCTTTTTTCCGAAGACAAAGACAAAAATAAGAAGAAAGGGAAGTCTAAGCTTGCTTTAGCTGAACTCGTTAGGAAAAATTTAGAATCTAAATATTATCAATATTTAGACATGGCTTGGTATAGAGCTCTCCCTTCTGGACTTCCTAGGCGATTATATGAGTTTTTAGAAAAAAAGAGATACCTTGCGAATAACAATATGTTTGTCATATCAGAGAAAAATATATGTCGGTGGCTTCCTATTGTAAGAAAAAATCCTACTGAGAGAAGAAAAACGTTGAATAAAACATCTGGTCATTTAATTAATGCTGGATACTTAAAAGACTATTTTTTCGATAAAAAAAAGAAGCTTTGTTTTTTCTCATACTCAGCAGCAGACACCTCACCTATAGGTGAGGAGAACCAAGAACAAGTTATAGATATTTGTCCCAAAAATATCATTGCAAATAAATCTTATCCTCCTAAAGAAACCGTTCCCAAAGCACTACCTGAATCAACAGAGTTAGATAGACTGGCTTCTCTCCTAAGATTAAAACGAGTGCCTAAAGCTACAAAAAATATATTGGCCAATTATCTAAAAGAAGAAGGCATAGCATATGTAGAAAGAAACATCCTTTATGCAAACGAAAAAGCAAAAAGCTCGTACTCTAATTATCTGGGGAAATGTTTAGATAATGATTATGCGGAAGCTTGGCAAGAAGAGAAAGAACAGAAGCAAGATAATTTATTTGATCTTAATGAAGAGTTAAAGAAGAAAGAAGAAAAAGAAGAAGAGAAAAAAAAGAGAGAAAAAGAGTTGGAAAAACTTCGCACTGAGTTCTTAGAAAAAGCAGAAAAATTGAGTGGGGTTTTCAAAAGAATGGCTCTAGAAAATGCAGAGCGGGAAGTTCAAGATAGTCCATCTAAACAATTTGCTATTAAGCCAGCATATTCGAATAGAATTCTAGATATAGTAAATGAAATTGGAGGTAGCTATCCGAAAGAAGTTTTGACTGTGGATGTTATGAAAAAATTGTGGAGTCAAAAAATAGAGGAGTAAAGTAGTATGGTATTGGGAAAAGTTATTGTCTCCGCATCCACCAAGGGGGGGACAGGAAAAACCACTTCGATGGTTAATTTGGCTTGGTGCTTAAGTCGAAAAAAGAAAGTGGTTCTTATAGATCTTGATCTAAATAAAAGTGCAACTCTGTGTGTCAGTGGGATTATTGAGGCAAACGGAAAAGACGTAACAAATATTCTAAATGGAAACAAATATTCTAGTTCTCTTTATAGTGATGGGAACTTCTCTTTCATACCATCTAATGATAGAATTTTTTTGTACGACTCTGAAAAGTCCGCTATCAATTTAAAGAAGTCCATTGATTCTTTGAAATCTGTCTATGACTACGTCCTTGTAGACTTACATTGTAATATTACAGGTTTATCAATTACCGCTTTAAAATCTGCGGACTTAGCAATTATCCCAGTTTCCAGTTCTGATCCTTTAGCATTAGCTGGAGCAATGCGACAAGAAAAACTTATTAAAGAAGTAGCCGAAGGTGTGAAGTACAAGTTTTTATTGTGCCGTCATCAGGCAAGGAAAACAGTTTCGAAACAGGTGGTTGAATATTTCTCTAAAGAAAAAAAATCTACCGTGATAAAAACTCCTGCGAGAGAAAGCGTATTTGCTCAAAAAAGTAGTGGATTAGGATTACCCTGTTGTCTAAAATATCCTAAAAGCACAGTGGCACAAGATTATAAAAAAATATCTAAAGAAATAGAGAGGAGTGTTTAATGGGCGACGACTTTCTAAAAAAGATGTTCATGACTGGTAGCAACTCTAATGATGTTTCTAACGAAGAAACTAATGATGCTGTACAAGAAATTGTTCTTTCTGATATTCATCCAGATCCTAACCAGCCACGAAAAGAAATCGATGAAGAAGAGCTCGCTGGACTTGCTGCTTCTATTAAAGATCAAGGATTAATACAACCGATAATTGTCTACAGGAATGGGACTGGATATATTATTGTTGCCGGAGAAAGACGCTACCAAGCTCATAATCGTTTGGAAAAATCAACGATAAAAAGTATTGTAATTGATGAACCCGATGCACATAAAAAGTCAGTTCTTCAGTTGATTGAAAATATACAAAGATCAGATTTGTCAGCATTTGAGCAGGCTGATGGGATTTCAGCTTTGGTGTCTGAGGGAATAAAGCAACACGAGATATCTAAATCTTTGGGGCTAGATAAAAGTATGGTTAGTCAGTTGCTTTTTATATCTAAAGCAACTGAAGAAGAGAGAAAAAGATATAAGGGATTAGGCGTTAGAAGAATATACGACGCTATGAGAAAAGTAGAGCCCGAACAAAAAACAGATTTGACAAAAAAGCAAATAGATATAGCAATTAACACCGTGCTAGAGAGAGCCAAAAAAGACCAGGGATATTTGATCAAGTTGATAGGTAAAGAAAAAATTAGGAAGATAATCCAAGAGATAGAATCCCAGGATTAAAAGTTTGTAGTTACAAACTTTTGACGACAGATATAGAAGTTTGTATTTGCAAACTTTTCGATGAGAGATGCAGAAGTTTGTATTTACAAACTTTTGAACGACAGATATAGAAGTTTGCATTTACAAACTTTTCGATGCCAGATACAGAAGTTTGTATTTGCAAACTTTTTGACTACAGATACAGAAGTTTGTATTTGCAAACTTTTGAATGAGAGATACAGAAGAATAGAATATCAAGGGGAAGGTCTTCTCTTTGACAATGCCCCAAAGAAGAAATTGATAGAGTATACTAGGAAATAATTTTGACAAAATCTTTTCAGTAAACAAAGATGGCAATGCAAGAACACATTTACTATGCTCTCCAGGAAGTTCAAAAACATTGTAAAGAGATCACAACATTAACTCCATCTCTTTACAATGACCATCGTAAACGAGAAGCTCCTCGTTCTCATACGTTAATGAAAAAGCTAGGTAAAACGTGGAACGAAATTTTGCAAGACGCGGACCTCCCCCCAGTCTCCTCACGAAAAACATTAGCTTATCTAAGTAATGCTTTGCATCTCTTAGAAAAAAGAATCATTGATCGACTTCATCTTAGTTGGAGTGAAAAGAATATACCTGCACCAACTAAGTCCCGCCAAAAAATACTACGCCCTGATTCACTTTGTATGGATAGTTTTTATTCTGCAAACGCCCCATTATTAATTCTCGATGTTAAACTTTCTATCACCAGCTCTCCTCAGGCAGTCTATAAATACTTATCTCTCTTTGAAGAGGGAATTCAAGATACTACTCTAGCTCAACAAACTACATTTTTTAATGAGTGGGATTCTAGAACAGTGAATGTAGAGGCAGAGCAGTTCATTTACCAGGATGGACAAATGGGACTATTCTACGAGAATAATATTCTCTTTATTTGCTATTTGATTGGGTGGAAAAAAGACACATTATTACCAGGGAGAGAGGTTTCTTTGCTCAGAGATACCAAGTCAATAAAGTCAAAAAATAAGCGAAAATTACCCCATAATATGGAAGTTCGATTCGTAGAATTTAAAAATTTACCCAAGCTTTATACTGATATAGCTGGCCAAGAATATACTGATGAACTGAATGAAATGGTGCGCCCGATAATGGAGATCTCTGAGATTATCAAGAAAGCTGTGCTCAATAGTGTTGATATCGAGGATGGATATGCTAAGGGAATTTATGGTATCGTTAGGGATTATGAAGTTGAGGATGCTTTGGGGATGCTACAAAGTATTTGAATCTCTCTTTTCACTTTTAGGATAGCATGGAAATATGGTTAGCATATTAGACCATACTAGAAAAAGCCAATAAAGATCAGGAATACTTAATCAAGTTGATAGGTAAAGAAAAATTAGAAAGATAGTCTAAGAGATAGATTCCTAATATTAGAAGTTTGTATTTACAAACTTTTGACTACAGATATAGAGGTTTGTATTTACAAACTTTTGACTACAGATACAGAAGTTTGTATTTACAAACTTTTGACCACAGATACAGAAGTTTGTATTTGCAAACTTCTGACTACAGATACAGAAGTTTGTATTTGCAAACTTCTGACTACAGATACAGAAGTTTGTATTTGCAAACTTCTGACTACAGATGCAGAAGTTTGTATTTGCAAACTTTTGGATACTATAAATATGGAAAAACTCGCAAGCCCTCCTAAGCAAGCCGGTTTTTTTATTGTTGTAAAAAATTTGTTTGTGAGCGTAAAACAATCCTTTTATTTTGTTGGGAGAACAAAATGGATCAAAAAAAAAATGATTCTGTGGTAAGCAGAAAAAGGCAAATACTTGTCGCTACTATTGGCGTTTGCACAGCGATTATGAGCTATATAACCATCTCAAGAAGCACCCCACCAAGTGCTACCCCACCAAGTTTTGCCCCACCTCCTTTAGGAGAACTATTCGGATGGGCTTTTGTTTTTGGTATGCTGTATGGTTTTATATTCAATGCCCTTTGGGACAAATACTTACCAGCACCAACTCGAGCCGCACTTGGAAAACCAGGAAGAATCACAACTGCTGCTGGTAGCGCAGCGTTGTTGGCGGGAGCTGGAACAGCTTTAGTTCTTACGGCAATATCAGCACCAGTTACAGTCCCTGTGATCCTCGTTGTCTCTGTTGCTGCTGCGGTTGGAGCAGCTTTAATCTCTTGGCTTTGGTAAGACTCAATGGGAAAACAAATTAGTTCTAAATAATGTATGCTTCCAGGATTCGTACAAAATCCTACCAGATAAGGATTTTACACGAATCCTGGAAGCATACCATACTCTGTTCTAGAGTATAGAACCATTCTATTTTTGGTTCTGATTTGTAGAGACAGACAGTCATGCTGATGCTTTCGTCTTCAGTTGTAGTATGTCTATTAAGTTATAGTTTAATGGACATCTCTATCGGCCCTATCTCCCTATCCCTAAAATCGTTTTTTCTGTGTTAGTGGACAGGTTTGTCCATGAATTAATAAATGGACAACATGCGGTCAGAATCAATCACGAGTTAGCTTGTTTTCGTCTCTCATAATATTTTTTTTAACAAGATATGTACTTATATTGACAATATCGGTGCATATTGTGTATAATGGATGTATATTCAGAGCTTTATAAATGAGGAGATGTAAATATGAATATCGCTCTTACAAAAGAAATGGAAGACCTTATTCACAGACGAGTTAAGACAGGCATGTATAACAACGCTAGTGAGGTTGTCAGGGATGCACTTCGTCATATGGAAGAAAATGACCCTTATAGCGAATTGCGCGCAACGCTTATCCCTAGAATAGCAAGGGCAGAAGCGGGTGAACTATCCAGTAAAACGGTTAGGGACATTATCGCTGATGCTAAAAAAGAGGTGAAAGGGCATTAATGTCTTATCATTTAACAGACGAAGCGGCAGAAGATGTGCATGACATATGGATGTATGGATATGAAGAATGGGGTACTGAACGAGCAGATAGCTATTTGTTAGGGTTGGAGCAATCTTTTTTTAAGATTGCTTCTCACCCAGAAGTCGCTCCGGTAAAATATCAAGTCCATAAAAATATTAGGGTGTATCATCACCGTAAACATTACATTTTCTATTTCCCGAGAGAAGAGGACATTATTATTGTTGCTGTGTTTCATGAGAAAATGGATATGATAAAGCGAATTCGATCAAGATTGTAACCTCTTTCTGCTCCAATGTAACTATTCTTTTGAGAGCTAGTGCTGGCCTAAGAGAAATAACTCTTAGACCTATAGCACTGAATTAAGATCTTATTTTTTAGGAATACACATGTTATGAGTTGGTGAGCACATACATTTTAAAGAGTTACCTGCACAATATGGATTTGTATTACGATTTCTGCACATACCACAGTTGGGTTTTTCCTCTTTTGCCGCTTGTGCGTCTGCTTTAGTTTTTCCAAAAACCCATTTAAAACCTTCGCAATTATGCCCACGCTTTGCACATTCCTCATAGGTAATTTCTTCTTCGCAAATTACAACTTTATTTAAGTTTTCCTATTTCTGGAGCAGGTATAACAAATACGCCTATGCCTTTTGGTTTTTCATTATTTTTTAAGGACTCAGCTAATTTTTCTAAGTCGTTCTCGGTTGTCTGATCTTTTGCACAGTTACACATTTTTAACCTCTAATTGTCATATAGATAAGGGTATAATACATTTTATGCGCTTGGTAGCATCAAACTGGATGCTTAAAAGGAGATTCCACAAGATTATTCCTCTAAGAACTGAGGGCATATAATACGGTGTAGATGTATCTATTTTGTGATGATTGTAACGGAGCAAACTTTTCGATGCCAGATGCAGAAGTTTGTATTTGCAAACTTTCTGACCACAGATATAGAGGTTTGTATTTGCAAACTCTTTGGGTTCACTCATTTTGATTTTTTCTCTCTCAGCTCGCACGCCTTTTTAAACCACTCCTCTATTTTCTTCTCGGAAGCCGTCTGTTTGCCGTCTAGCCATCTTGATAAGTGGCTTCCTTTGCCTTGTATGCAAATAGAGCTTTTAGCTATCCCCAAAGAGATGCACTCCTCAATAAACTCTCGCTTGTCTCCTCTAAAACTATGCATGCAACTGCCTAGAGAACAGGATTTTGGGCAAATTCCACTCATATAAATTCCGCTACATTTTGAGAATGGAGAAGATTTTCTCTTTTTTTCTGGCTTGTTATCTTTGGGCTTAGCTTTGGCAGTGACCGCTTTTTCTTTGTTGCTTAACGTTAGTTTTTGTAAATGATCGTTGCTTAACGATCCCATTATCTTTTCCTTAAACTCTCTTAGTTCTTTTACTTCCCTCTCCAAACTGTTTAGGCGTATCTCATGAGCATCTACTTTAGAGAGTTTGCTCGTTTTTGATTGGGAAATAGATAGCTCTTGCATGAAATTAGAATCTTCAAGAAGAGTGTTGGCACTTTCCCTTGTCACGGTTTTAGCCTTTCCTATTAACGGGCCACTCTGCAAACGCCCAAGCTTAACCCAATTTAGTATAGTGATCTTGCTTACCTTGAATTTTTCTGAGGCTTCAGTATAGGTGATATACATCAAATTTCCTTAAATTAATAATAGAGTCCTAATACTAAAAGTCGTTTGTTAAGAATTTTTTTAGTGACTTAGCTATTCTATAAACGAAGAGAACATCTCTACTCACTGCCTTGCTAATCCAAGAGATTTTTTATTTACCTAGACTGAGAGGCTATCAACCATAATGGACATGCTAAGAATTATAGCAGTTTCAAACCCAAATTATATCGCCACTGAAATGTCACCAAGCCCACATTGATAATGCTATATGCTAACAATCATAAATTCATGCTCACATTAGTTAAAACTATACTCACATTAATCGGCACTGAAATTTAAAACCTTGAGTACTAGAACTCACCCAAACTAGCGGCAAGTTTGTTGTGATATCCCTTATAGGTTTATCACTTACTCAACGAGCCATCGCCGATTGAGTCGGCCCATTTTAAGGTAATTTTTTCCGGTGTGGTTTTGCTAGAGTCGAAGGTATAGTTGAGTGTCCAGATAATTTTTTTCTTATCTTTAACTAAATTGATAAGCCGCTGGGCATCAACACCTTCTGGCACAAACTTGTTCGGTAGTGTGCGTTTAATAATTGAGAGAATCAATGCGTTATTCTTTTTTGCCAGCACATCACCGAGGCCTTTCTGAATAAACTGTTGAAACTTTTTATTGCCAAGGTCATCGAGACTAACAATGGCAACAATACCTGTTACCTTGTAGCTTATTTGTGCTTCGAATAAGCAACGAAAGTAGGCAATGGAGTCGGCACTACGCTGTGGGTGAAAAATTTCGAGCACGCGTTTGTCTTCGATAATATTTTTTTGTCCGGGTCGTTCAACAACTTCACGAGTTTCTAAAAACTGTAAAATGAGTTCGTTTGGATTACGTTTCACGGGTTTAAAATCGCCAAATACAGGGAAGCTACGCTCAACTTTTTCGTAGACAAATTGCCCGTCAAAACCACGAATTTTGTTGTTGCAGCCGACTTTTGTTTTTTTTACGTCTGGTAAAAATGTAGCAGGGTAGTCGGTGTTACGTTTTTTCGGCGTTCCTGCTTGCTCGGAGACAAAGAGAAGGGGTTCTTTTATGGTAAATTTTGCATCTATACAACCAGAAAGAGTAAAGATAAAGAGAATTGAGATACCGAGTCGTTTATACATTTTTTACCTCATAAATGGAAATTTGACATGCTTTATAGGTTTATCTATTATCTAATAAAAAAATACTCTTCTTATTTTTTGAAGTTGGATTATATGGGAGAATTGCATAAAAAGCTTATCGAAAATCTGTCTGATATTGTTTTATTAAGTTCAGACATCCTTCCTGATGATGATTCTGAAGGCTACTAAGTGGCATGGTTAAGATGGTGGCGGTGTTGTTGTGCTTGGCAAGGTGGACACTGGTGTCCACTACGAACTTCTGGTGACTACAAGAAAAACGGTCGTTTTCTTGGCGGCCTACTGTAAATAATTGATTATGAACCACTTAAATATCAAACGTCCACTAGTGACAGCTTCGTTCATTCTAGGCCTGCAAAGGCATGGAACTACCCGGTGCGATATTTTATGTAGAAATGTTGCTTGTGACCCTAATATAACAAAAGAGTGTTAGCAATGTATTCTTATCATGACACTTCCATTTTTTCTTGGCTAAAGTTAGCTTTTATACCACTGGACTATGTCTTGTGGACCAGTTAAAGATCCATCGTTTGTATAAAAATTTCTTCCCTTGAATATATAGTATACATTAGTATCCCCACTAATAGCACAAACAGCATCAAATGGGCCATCAAGACCCCAGTCATCCTCGATGGTTTTAGGTGCTTCTAGTACTTGGCGTGCAAATTTCCAGTATTGCTGCCCTTTGAAAAAGTAGTATATGTTGCTTCCGCTATCCTCTTTATTGGGAACACTGCACACCGCATCTAAATTATCTATTTTTAATTTTTGCGTATCAAGTTGAAATTCATCCTTGATGAGCTTTGCTGGATATGTAATATTCCCTTGATTTAACCAAACATAGTGACCTTTGAAAATATAATACTTATCAGATTTTCCAGGGATACCACATATAGCATCAAACGGACCTTCTATGACCCATTCAGTCTGGATTATAAATGGCTCATTCCAACCACCTTGTGCCCTCCAACAATTATTACCGTTAAAAAAATAGTATTTATTACTTTCACCAGCTATACCACAAACAGCATCAAATTTAGTAACGCCAGGTATGGCGGGGTCTATAGGTACTAGTTCCATTTTTTTCCTTTACAAAAAGTATCTTTTTTATATCAAAACTTATGTCAATTAAAGCCAAATAAAATCAAGCTTTCTGAATTATATCTATTAAAGACAAATACCTCAAGCCTTTTACTTGTTTCTCAAATTAAAGATAACCAGTATTATCCAAACATCGCTGCAAGCATTTTCCCAAGACGGACACCTGTGGTGGTTGCATCATTTTTCCATGAGGACCAGGAACTGGATGTATTTGTAACTTACCCGTAACTACTGCCTGCCAACCTTGAGCACAGCCAGGACTGGCTTCGAGAAAAGTTATATCTTCAGGATAGTTTTTCACTAGATAGTGACAGGCTGCCTGGGTATTATTTTTATATACCTGAAAGAGCCTTTGTACCGGGCGCATCCAGAACTTCGGGGGTCTTTTTGGCATCGAATGTCCTCTTACTTGCATTGGCGGTGAAACTCTGCCATGGCTTTAATTGGATTGCACCGCTGTTCGGCTTTCCGTGACTAAAAATACTATTTTAGATTTTTTAGGACCTATGGAACGGTTGGCTACTAAAAGATGAGAAATAATGAGTTTAGGATAGACAACCTGTCTTTAGCAAGAAACATTATGTTTTTAACGAATAGAGGAGCAAAAATTGCTTTGTATGATAAGAATAATAACAAAGTAAATGAAGTTTTTTACCTTGCTGAAGAAACAACTCTAGAGGGATGGACACTGCTGTTTGGCAGGAACACTAATATTACTTAGTTGAAAGGTTATTTATTTTGCTAGACCCACCTCACCAAAATGAAGTATAGTATTGGTACAAACATTGTTTTAGGTCAGAGAATTATTTAATATTCGGGGGACTTTTTGATATGAAAAGACTAATTTTTTCAGTACTTATGTTTTTCGTCATAGTACTGGTAAGTGCAGAAGAGTTAGAACTGCATCATTTGGGGATGGGCCAGGGTGACGCAACTCTGATAGTAGCAAAACACAAAGATAACCAATATACGACCATATTGATTGATACCAGTAACAGCTCTGGTAAGGGAAAAGCAATATTTAAGTACATGGACTCTATCCTTGGTAGCAAGTACAAGCGATTAGATGTACTTGTAGTGTCGCACCTACACACAGATCACTATGGTGGCGCAGCAGCTCTGTTGACGCTCATGCAAGATAACCTGTGGGAAGTCGGCGTAATTATCGATAAAGATAAAATTGATTTCCCTTCTTTCGATGGTACCTATGTTCCACTGGACGCGTGTTACGATCACCGAGATGTTTACTTTGACAATGATCCCATCCAGGAAGATGAGTTTGGAGTTTTCGGAGCTGTTTTCGATAAATACAAGAACAAGGTTGACGAGTTTCCCCAGGAAAAACTTAAACTGGGAGCCGATTTGTTTCAGCTAGTAAAGAAAGTTGATACCGATATCTCAATGAAGTGTCTTGCGACCAATGTAAAAGTATTAACTAAGTGGGGGAGCAAGAGTCACGTCGACAAGTCAGAGAAGGCACGCTCCGAGAATGATTATTCGTATGCCTTCTTGCTGAAGTATCAAGGTTTCACTTATTTCTCCGGTGGTGACCTCGGTGGATATGCTCCCGCTTATCTTGATTTAGAGACACCATTGATTAATTACTTTCGCACCATTCCGACACAAGGTGACTTTCATGTATGTGTTGCGAAGAGTAGTCATCACGGTAGTCGACATAGTACTAATGAGACATTTGCTGAGTTTACTAATCCTACCATGACCGTGATACAGTCAGCACTGCGTTCGTATTCAGGAACACAGATTCCTGAACGAGAAACCTTTGAGACACTTGAAGAAATTGACTCCAGAATAGAGCTTACTTATATTCCTGAGGACGCCATGCAACCTTGGCAAGGTGCGGTGGATCTTTACCGTGATGTGGTAATCAAGGTTAAGAATCCTGGCTTACAAAAAGATGTTTTTATCACTGTGAAAGCGCAGCTACGTGACAAGAAAGACTTGAAGCTAATTGGAGACGCTGAGAGTGTGACTGTCCGGTGTGATAAGGATCACGGGTTTTAAGTGATACTGCGACCAGATTAATAAGAAAAAGCCGTAGACTCCTAAGAGTTTACGGCTTTTTTTGTTGATACCCACTATGTTATCTTCTTGACTCCAAGCGTTTTGCATAAAGATCAGTTAATTTAGAAATTTCGTGTATTTTTTGCTAAGTTTTAGAGTAATCGTAAGTAACGCGATGATATGAAATTTTGTTCTTTGCAAAGATAGCATAGCACGCCCAACCAAGAAACTATTTTGAGTTAATGACAGAGAAAAATATCTTATAGATTTGCCTTCTGCTCTAGCCCATCTTTCAGTTTTAACACTTCCTCCATCGATAACTTGGTTACCTCAGAGATAAGAGAAACTTCCATACCTTTGCGGAGCATCTCTACTGCAACTTTTTTTATGCCCTTAATTTCGCCTTTTTCTTCGCCTTTTTTTTCGGCATATTCAAATACTTTAAGCATGACAATCTGGCTCCAAATAATATCCAACGCTTCCGAAGGAATAACTTTATTACACATTACAATAAGAGCACCTAAAAGTTCTAGCTCTATTTTCTTTTGGTCATACAACTCTTTTGCATAAATTATAACATCTTTTGCAAATTCGTCATGTTTTTTTCCCACTACTCCATACATAGGTAAAAATACTAGTTCAACGGGGTTTGGTGATTTCTGCTCTCTCATTTCCGCGAGAGCTTTTGCTCCATCTCTTTGAGTTAGATTAACGATAACGGGACTAAAATGGGCGATAGACGTTTCCAACGAAGTTTGCTTAGTAACCTCACCAGAAGCAACGATAACCGTAGTTAATTTCGTTGTATTGATTTGCTCGGCAATTAAAAAATGCTGAGCAGCAAAACGATACAAATCTTTTCTGCTAAGATTCCTCTCCTCTTCCAGTTGATAGTAATGCCCGTTTTCATCAATCAAGAGAACATCTATTCTCTCTTCTTTCACTTCCAGAGTGACAGGCTCGTATCCACATACATCGACAATCTTTCCGGTACGGATTCCCAAAACATCTAGCGTTTCTCCTGTGAAAACTTTCATCATCCACTTGAATATGATGTCAAAGTTGTGCTTATAGCTTATCCCATCTTTGCCGCCAATACCCATATTCTTTTACGCCTTTCTGCCTCATTTGTTTGCTGACTGTGAGATTCTAAGGTTTTTTACACAATCAATCATCTCATGATAATTGTTAGCCAAAAAAAATACAAAAATTTTTGCCCACCAAGCCTATTCTGTCCAACCCCCATGTTACAATATCCAAAGTCAAACAAAATTACCTCACGCAATCTAAGTAAAACAAGGGGCTGTAGCATGTTAATCATTCTCGAAGGCACAAACCAATCCATCGTATCCCGTCAAACCCAGTTACTCAAAGAATCGCTCATCGGTGGCCCCAGAGAGGTCGTTACCTACAACTATACTTTCCCGGATAACTACGAGAGCGAGGAGCTTAGCCCCCAAGCTCTCCTCATACTAAAGCTTGGCCAAATGGAGCTCAGCACAAAAGATATCATGGGCGATGTCTACGCTGGCAAATATGTGATTGTTGATCGGTATATCTTCTCTGTGATTGCTGAGCAGGCTGCGAAAGGATTCAAGTATGCTAAGTCCATGCGGTTCCTTCAACGTGACAGAGGTTTATTTCCGCTAGGAGCTGACATGGTATTCCACCTAGATACTCCGACCGACGATGTTTTTCTCAAGAAAGTGAGAAAGCAGTATAGGCAAATATCCAAGCATAGGACGTTTTTCCGTAGCTGGTTTAATATCAATGCTACGAAAAAAGAAGAGAAGGTTACTGCGATGATGGCGAAGGCTGTGATGGCTCGGACTCTGAGGTAAAATATTAGAAAGATTTTTCTTCTATTCACGATGAAATCAAAAAAGGCGTAGTATGAGTTACTATTGTAATCACGCTACGCCTTTTTGCGATTCTCGTTGAGAATTTGATTTCGTTATATATTTGCCAAAGAATGGTTCTTTTGTTTGGTGATGAATATTTATAGCAAAACTAAACTTAGTAGTCTTATGCAAAATTATTGCTTTCTTTCATCTGAATATATTGTATAGTATAAAAACCGTAAGTTAAAGATATTTTTATATATTTTTTGCAAAAAAATTGTAAGGCATTACTGTATATATACTTAATGTTCTTATTTTTTTTGTATCTAAAATAAGAAACCTATGTGAAGAGTTTAACTCAGGTTACCAAACTATGTTTTTAACAAAATAAGGAAAACCATGAGCGAAAAGAAAGATTCCCATCCTCACGATACAGGCTATCGACTACTTCTCTCGTACTGGGAAATAGTTCAGCAACTTGTGGAAGGATATGTTGATGAAGATTGGGCCAAGAAGTTGGATTTCGAGAATAGTGAAAGGATGGATGGCACATTTATTCTGAAAGATTTCCAGAAAAAAGAAACAGATGTTCTTTATAAGGTCAAAATGCTAGGGGAAGATGGGCAGAGTTCAGAGGAGGAGATTTATTTATATCTGCTCATCGAGCATCAGTCTAGCGTAGACTACACTTTGCCGTTTAGAATACTGGTTTACCTCACCAGAATATGGACGCATATATTTGACAACACAGATCAAAAAGAGCGGGAGAAAAAAAGTTTTCGCTTCCCTCCCGTTTTTCCGTTAGTCCTCTACAATGGAGAAAGAGAGTGGACTGCTGCGTCATCGATGGCAGATATCGTTTCTCATGGAGAAACCCTAATTGCTAGTTCATGACGCGAGTCATAGAAGGCTTTAAGGGACGAGACAAGGACACATGTAGTACCATTTGACGAACTCCCAGTCAATGCTCTACGAATCATGTGACCGTTTAAAGTTCAGGGAGCCCAACAGTTCTTAGGAACTGAATTAATTTCGCAAGGAATTTAAAAGATAATGAAAACTTATCAAGTGTACATAATATCAAAAAAAGGTAAGGCATTGATGCCAACAAAGAGATTCAAAAAAGTGAGAGAATTGTTGGCCTCAGGACAAGCGAAGGTAGTGAATCGCAAGCCCTTCACAATACAGTTATTGTACGAGACAAAGGAATATACTCAAAAACTAGTGATGGGTATAGATCCAGGATCGGAACATATAGCTTGTGTAGTGCGAAAAGAGGAGGGGGAAATAGTTCATGCAAGCGAACTGGTGGCAAGAAGTCGCGAGGTGAGCGAGAATATGGAAGAAAGAAGGATGTATCGAAGGAGTAGAAGAAATCATCGAAGATTGAGAAGACAAAGACGGGCAAAGGCAAGTAAAAATTTCTTTGAAAAGAGACTCTACTCAATAGCAGGAATGGAAAAGGAGCTAGAGTGTAAGTTCATTAAGCCCAAACTAATTCGTTTTCATAATAGGAAGAGACCAGAGGGCTGGTTGACTCCAACGGCAAGACATCTTCTGGAGAGTCATCAAAATTTAGTTGGAAGGCTAAAGAAAATTCTTCCGATCAGCAAAGTTCGAATCGAATTTGGAAAATTTGATATTCATAAGTTGCTCAAACCAGGAGTCAAAGGTACCCAGTACCAAAAAGGAGAGAAAAAGGGCTTCGTGAACACTCAAGAGTATGTCCTTTGTCGTGATAAACACACTTGTCAATTATGCGAAAAGAGGAATGTTGCTCTTGATGTGCACCATGTGATTTGGAGAAGTCAAGGAGGAGGAGATAGCCCAGAAAATTTGATAACTTTGTGCGTTAAGTGCCACAAAAAAGTACATAAGAAGCCAAAAGTAGATGCCAAGGTAAAAGAATTATTCTCTGGTATGACTAAGAGATTTGTTCATGCGACTTTACTCAATACAATAATGCCTTCTTTTCTTAATTGGCTGAAAGAGGAGTTTCAAGAAGTTTCTCTTACCTATGGCTATGAAACGAAGCACAAAAGAAGAGAGCTAGGGCTTGAGAAAGACCACATCACTGATGCTTACTTGATTTCCTCTGAAGACAAAGAAAAAATCACTAAAGAAAAGTTAGAGGATATTTCTGTTTACCAAGTTCGACAATTCAGAAGGCACCATCGTCAGATTATTCATGCCATTAGAGATCGGAACTATAAAGATGGCAAAATAATCGTTGCCAAGAATCGCCATAAAAGAATGGGGCAAACAGCCGATAGTCTGCAAGACCTGATCGAAAAAGAAGGTAAGCAGATTCTCTCTCGCTTGCGAGTGCTACCTGGCAAAAAAGTGAAAAGGAGTAAATTTAATTTATTTCGAAAGGGAGATATTATTCTTTATAAAGGTAAGCGTTATGTTGTCAAGGGTTATGGGGAAATGGGACGAAGGCTTGGTTTTGTCAATGAAAAGAATTACGTTCCTACAAAAGATTGCCAACTTCTCTCTCGTAGCTCTGGTATGGTTTATCTATAGTTTTCTCGATGATTTAGAAAAAAGTTGCCTTTATTTTGTGAAAATAAAAAGTGTATAGTATAGCAGCTTGTTTTGAATTAAGAGAGCTTTTTGACCAGGGGCTATCTATGAAAGCTGACTGAGAAACGACTATCATTACTATCTACCTTCATTTCCCAGAAACGCCACCATATTGAGACTTCCTTTAGTCTTATTTCTGATGTTTTTGGATTGGATCGTTTAAAAGCTCACACTCTTAATGTTTTTTTCTCAAAGTTTACTCTGCTACTCTTGCTCTTGTTTTTCATCTTGTTTTTCTTTGTGACTAGCAATTACGATGGAGAAATATTTCGTGAATTTTTGCCATCTATGCGATATCATTTAGTAGACATTCCTCGTATAGATAATGATAAGTTGAAGCAACTCAACAATGCGTTGGCAGGAATATTCCTTCTGGAACGAAATCACTCCCCTGAGGAATTCGAGAAGGTTTACGAAGAAGCTGTTGATTTATTTGATGGTGTTGGTAACGATGAGCTTTGGAAATCTATTGCTCGTTGGGTAGCGAGGTATCTCAAGCGAGAGTACCCAGAGAAGCAAGATTTGATCGAGGAGCTAGATTTTGATAAGCGTAATCGTAAGGAGATGAGTGATATGCTAGAAACTATGCCTAAGAAATTGGTTGAGTACGGCAAGGCTGAGCAAAAAAAAGCAATTGCTGTGAGAATGATTAAGCTTGGAAAAGATGATACTCTTATATCAGAGTGCACGGGCTTAAGCGTGCCTGAAATAGGAGAGCTGCGTAAACAATTCTCTACTACATAATTTCCTCTAGATGAGGAAATTATGTTCTCCTCATCTATTCCCCAGATGAACTCAGTCAAGGATACGAAGAAGCTGTCAATTTATTTGACGATGTGGGTAATGATGAGCTTTGGAAATCTATAGCTCGGTGGGTTGCGAGATATCTATTTTATTTAATTTGTGAAGAGGATGATGCAATGAAAAAAAGTTTGTTTTTCTTTCTATGTGCTCTATTTTCTTTAGCTCATGCAGATTTAATTAGCATTGACTTTGAGGATGGAACTCATACAGAAGTCATAGATGATTTTTACGCGAATTTAGGACTTAATTTCGTTAATGCTGAATGGCATGACCATGGTAATCTTGCGGGAGGAGAAGGACTTGGACTTCTTTCGCAGCGCGAACCTTTTGGGAGTTTAATTCCACCAGAAGATCCCATAGTTGGGTTGTTCTCCGGTAATGTTAGCTTTGTTACTATTACAGCTATGGATGTGGGATCAAAAGATGCAAGGATAGATGTATTTGATGTAAATAACAACCTGATTGGTTCAGACAACATTGTTGGGAGTGGAAGCGGAGTAGGAGACTTTGGCGATCTCACTGTCACTGCCGTTGGTATACGTCGCTTTGAACTGTACCAGCCTTTCCAACTGCCATCAACCGAAACAGGTGATGGAATTGTGCTTGATAATCTTAGTTTCAACATTTCTCTTGTGCCAGAGCCAAGTAGCATTCTCTTAATTAGTTTTGCTTTTGCTTTACTTTTACCGTTTCGTAAAAAATAGAATTTTCAACTGTGAAAGTCATGTACCACCTGATTATGGAAGACACATCGTACTTTGGAGACAGAGGTAGGTTGAGACTAGTTATAGCTACCCAAGACTAGTTTATTTTATCTTGCCCAAAGTGAGATCCAAAGCTTCAGTAACCATAATACTCAAAATTTCTATGTGACTGTAAGCAATCACATTAGAAACCATCCTACTATTTCGTTTTGTGAATAGTCTGGTTCCTTCCGCTCCTTATATGGATCATAAAATTTATGACACTCACTTGTAAGTGCAGTGTGTCGTTCCCGATCAGTATAGTCTAAATGCGTTCCAACGTTTTTACAAAAGAGCTCGTGCCATTTCTGCTCTTCAGCAAGTTGCTTTCGATTCAGATTAATTAACCA
The DNA here is from genome assembly GCA_029260735.1 of Planctomycetota bacterium. Classification (GTDB taxonomy): domain Bacteria; phylum Planctomycetota; class Uabimicrobiia; order Uabimicrobiales; family Uabimicrobiaceae; genus JAJDCR01. Next base: position 46,804 of record JAJDCR010000080.1, on the reverse strand, counting down.
AAACCGTCGATGTTTTTGACCAAGAAGATCACGATCAATCATATCAAACAACAAGCGTTTACCATTTAATTCCACAATCCCCTGTAATGGCCCATCATAATAGTCATTAATCCAAAGTATCTGGCTCTCGTCGATACATATTTGCTTCAAAACTTTGTAATCGTCTGGTTTAGCTTGACCAAGCAGCATAGTGTCTGATTCCTTCCCAAGATGTTTTGACACTTTTACGGACTACTCAAACCCACTAGAATAACTAAGACCAATCAGAGACTATAGCTATCTGTGCTTTTTGCTCATCACTTAATTGGTCTACTATTCTGTCGAAGTCATCTTGGGTCATCTTTGTGCCATTCAAATAAGCTCCTCGAAGATCACTTGCATGTAGGTTTGTATTCTTTAGGTTTGCTTTCCTGAGTTGGGCAAACCCTAGATTGGCTCTCTCAAGATTGGCATTTTGCAGATTTGCTTCTAAAAGGTAGCTTTGTAAATTGGCTCCTTGAAGATCAGCATTTTCCAAATTTGCTTCTCTTAGCTGTGCTCCTAATAAATTAGCAGATTGCAGATTTGTCTCTTGCAACTGAGCTTTTCGAAGTTGAGCTGATAGCAAGTTGGCAGATTTTAGGTTTGCTCCTTGTAGCTGTGCGTGTTTTAGATAAGCTCCTTCTAGGTCAATTGATTCTAGGTTAGCAGACTGCAAATTAATTTTTCTCAGGTATACTGAATGGAGATGAGCTTTTTCTAAATTTATTTCAATATCAGGATTTTCTTCTCTCCATTCATTCCAAGCCTTGCAATCATTGTACTCTTTAGCAGAGCTAAGTAACCGCTGCAACTGTTCTTTATTAGTCATACACCCACCCAAAAAAATACAAATATTCCGTCCCAAAACCTCTTTTGCCGCATTCTTAAAATATTCCATTTGGGGTCTAATTTATCATCAAAGCCAGTAGCCTGTCCATTTTCCTTCGTTATCAATACTTTGTATCATTTTTTCATTCCACCATCCCGTCACGAGGTCAGGATTTAATTTCCTTGTGGCGATGAGGAACTCTGCCGACAAATACTTTGCACCCATGATACAGTAGCACCAAGAAATCTGTTCGGGAGTTAGATTTTTAACGTTAAGTAGATTCGTTAAAGATAAGGATGTTTTTTGCAGACTGGCACCTTCTAGGTTCGCTCCTTGTAACTTGGCTCCTGCCAAACGAGATCTTCCTAGGTCTGCGCCTGACAAATCCGCTCCTTCTAAGTTCGTACCTATCAGGTTTGCTTTTACCAGGTAAGCACCTTGTAACTGGGCTCCTTCAAGATTGGTTCCATGTAAGTTAGCCATAAACAAATTGGCTTCTTTTAAATTGGCTTTTTTCTGGTTACAAAAAATCAGTTCAGGTCCTTGTAAGTAAGGACCTTTCAGCTTTAAAGTGCTTTCATCAGGATTCCACCAACTCACTAACTCTGGATTTCTTTCCCTTACTTCTATCATCAAAGGAATAGGCATTCCCCTGATATTTTGAATACTTTTACAAGACAATATTTGTTCTACACTAAGGTTTCTTACTCCTGCCATGTAGACTTTTTCTAGGTTGGCCCCTCTCAGGTTGGTTCTTTGCAAGTTAGCTTCTCTCAGGTTAGCTTCTTGTAGATCTGCTTCTTGTAGATCTGCTTCTTGCAGATTGGCTCCTTGCAGATCGGCTCTTACCAAATAGGCTCCTTGTGATTTAGCTCCTTGCAACTTGGCTCCTACTAAATAGGCTTCTACTAGGCGGATGAAATATCTTTGATATTTGTAAAAAACTAGTTTAGTTTCTTGCAGGTAAGGTCCTTTTAGTTTCAAAGTACCATCATCAGGAGTCCACCAGTTCATTAACTCTGGATTTTTTTTCTGTACTTCTAGCATCAAAGGAATGGTGAGCCCTTTGATATTTTCGATACTTTGACAAAGCAATATTTGTTCAAGGCTAATGTCTACTTCTAACAGATTGGCTCCTTGTAGTTGAGCTCCTTGCAGCTTAGCTCCTTCTAAACAGGCTCTTTCTATTTTTGCTCCTTCCAACTTAGCTTCTACTAAATTTGCCCCTTTAAGGTCTGCCCCCTCCAAGTTAGCTTTTGCCAAACGGGCCCCTAGCAGATTGGCTTTTTGCAGCTTAGCGCCTTGTAAATTGGCTCCTTGAAAATTAGCCCCTTTCAGGTTGGCTCTTTGCAGCTTAGCGTTTTGTAAATTGGCGTCTTGCAAATTAGCTCCTTGCAGTTTCGCTCTTTCTAATTTTGCTTCTTCTAGATTGGCTCCTTGAAAATTAGCTCCGACAAAGTTGAGAGGTATATATCTACGAAACCAATCCATTCTCCACCAATTCCAAGCTTTGCATCCATTGTTTTCTTTCGCAGAATTAAGCAAACGCTGCAACTGTTTTTCATTAGCCATAGTACACCTATCCCAAACACAAATATTTCACCCCAAACCTCTATCCTGTCCCACATCACATATAATAGCATACCAAAGCCATCTAATCCTTACTAGCACGATCTTGCTCAATCATATCGCTAGTCGGAGTAAGCCAAAGGATCGCGAGCACTGAGAGATCGGTGAGAGCTTGCCAAGTGCCGTGATGTTGCTAAAGATACGCGATGAGTTTGGTGTGAGCTTTGGTTTCTTCGGAGAGAAGAGCTTGGGTTCGAGAGGACGTAAGCATTGATGAAAGGAGTGAGATATGTTGGAAGAATAGTGGTGTAGCCCTGGATAGTTTGGCGACTTACAGGGTTACTTAGAGCAAAGTAAATTCTCTTGAAGGTAATTACGATTTCCTAGTGTGATATGCTCAAGTAAATCTTTGTCAGTTCGGAATATGGCTCTCTGATCGCATCCAGTTTGATCAAAGAATTCTTGTTGGCTCTGCTTTGAGAGTTTCTGTCATTTACGTAAAGATAGGTTCTTTTAGTGGTATATGAAAATATTTGCGCTTATTTTTTGGTTTGTTTCTTAAGTATCGTGAAGGGCTTTTCTGGAAGAGCTTGAATGTTTTTCCAGCTATCCAAAGCATTTACAAACTTAGCGACAGTTTGATATCTTTCGTGTTTATTTTTTGCGATAGATTTCATTATTATCTTTGCAATAGATTCATTAATGTTCTTTTGACGTTTTCTTATATCAATGGGATTTTCATTAGCTTTCATCACTATTACACCATGGCCTGTAAGCCCAGAAAAATTAAAAGGTATTTCCCTTGTCAAAATTTCATAGAGAATTGTTCCTAGCGCATATAAATCACTAAGGTGGTCAACTTCACTTATTTTTCCTCTTGCCTGTTCTGGTGACATATAGTTTAAAGTACCTAGAAGTGTACCCGAAACACTAAACAGTGATCCGTCTTGTGTTTTTGATAGCCCAAAATCCATAACATAAGGAGTATTCTCTTTGTCGATCATTATATTTTCGGGCTTTAAGTCTCTATGAATTATCCCGTTGCTATGGGTATAATCTATAGCTTTACAAATCATTCTAAAAACACTTATCTTTTTTGAAAAATCGTGTTCGTGTTTAATCCATTGTTTAAATGTTTTTCCTTCTATCAGATTCATTGTGAAATATTTTTTTCCTGCTACCTCGCTTGTCCCTTCATCGTATATACTTACAATATTTGGGTGTCTTATTTTAGCCATGTTTTCGACTTCTCTTTTGAAGCTTTTTTCTGCTCTCTCGCCCATTAAATGCATCAATTTTAAAGCAACATGTTTTTTCATTTTAGGATCATAAGCTTTATATACGATCCCCATACCTCCTTTTCCGAGTACTCCTTCTAGTTCGTACCTTCCTAATTTTTTCTCATGGAGTTCTGCCGTGTCCGTACTTTCATCTATTATTGTTTTGCGATTGGGATTGAAGGCTTCATTTTCAGCGAATGCTTTAGGATTTGTACTTTGACTCAATGCTGTTTGGCTATTTGGGTCGAAGGCTTTATCTTCAGTGAATGCCTTGGTCTTTGCTTTAGGATTTGTACTTTGACTCAATGCTGTTTTGCAATTGGGGTCGAAAACTTCATTAAACTTTTGTTTCTTTTCAATAAATGCTTGGGTCTTTGCTTGTGGGTCAATATATTGACTATTTTCCTGTGCCTCTATTTGTTGCTTATTAAGTATATCTGAAATAATCTCTTTTGGTTCTTGCTCGAGTATATGCTCCGATACATTTAGCTGGTTACCTTTTAATTTTAATTTCTTCAGCTTGGTAAGTTTTCTTATCTCTTCAGGTAATGTGCTTAGCTGGTTATTTCTGAGATCAAGCTCTGTCAAGTTAATAAGATCACATATCTCTATAGGTAATGTGCTTAGCATATTGTGGCGTAGCTTAAGTGCATTAATTTTTTTTAGCTGGCCCAGTTCTTTTGGTAAGGTAAACAATTTGTTATAAGAAACTACAAGTTTATTTAGATTTGTGAGTTGACAAACTTCCGAAGGCAAAGTTGAGAGCTTATTTCTATGTAAATGAAGAGTTTCTAAACTATCAAGATAGCAAATTTCCCGAGGAACTTCAGTCATTCCTCTGTAACCTAAGTTTAATGAGAGTATTTTATCTTGTGCTCCTTTTCTTATTAACTCAAGCAGCTCTTCTTCCATTATTTCTTTGCTTTTTGGTTTGATGTCCATGGTTTTCCTTATTGCTCTTCATTGTTCTTTAATCACTCACGAGCCATTCCATCACTCAAGTAGTCTTTATTTCGTAAGGGTATTCTTACTCTTTGGTGTTTTAGGTGCTCACCTCTAGAGCATTTTGAGATTTTTATGATAGAAATTTGTTTATAAATAATTCATCTTCTTTGAGTTATTCCATCATACCACATGATCCAAAAAAAACACAAATATTTCGTCCCAAAACGTCTATCCTGTCCACCATCACATATAATAGCATACCAAAGCCATCTAATCCTTTCTAGCACGATTTTGCTCAATCACATCGCTATTCGGAGTAAGCCAAAAGATCATGAGCCATTGGGAGATCTGTGAGAGCTTGCCAGTATTGTGATGTTGCTGAGGATATGCGATGAATTTGGTGCGAGCTTCGGTTTCTTCGGAGAGAAGAGCTCGGGTTCTAGAGGACGTGAGCTTTGATGAAATGAGTCAGCTATGTTGGAAGAATAGAGCGTCACCCTGGATAGGCTGGTGGCTCGCAGAACTATTTAGGACAAGCTTGATAGAGGTAAAATTTAAATTATGTATATAAGTCTCTGATTTTTTTAACAGTACCAGCTAGTGCATTTGGAGAATACCGATCATATATCCAAAAGTTATCAAATATTTGCATGATAGGATAACTATTTTTGTCGCTAGTGATAGCCAAACTATGGAATCTAGTACTTTTATTTTCACGCTCATCTTGGATTTGTTGAACGACTTTATCTGGTAGTGATGGCATAACAAAATCAGAAACCATTAAGACATCAGCTTTACGGTAGTTTTCTGTTTTCAGCATCTTTAGTGCTTCTAAAAATGCAAAATTTGCATCAGTACCACCACAAAATCCCATACTCAAAAACTGAATTAACTTTGGGATTGAATTTTCCATATCAGAAAGGTCGAGGGTTTCGATTTGCGTAGAGAAAGAAATTAAGTAACATCTACGTTTTTCTCTAATGGCAATGGATAAAAGTGCAAAAACGATGGTTTTCGCTATCCTTTCTGGTTCGCCAAACATGGACCCACTTGTATCTACGCAAACAATGATAGGTCCTTTTTTATCCTCTTTAGCTTTTTGTTTTATTTCCGGAATCTGTTCTTCTTTTACTTCTAAAGATTGACCACTATAGTGCCAAGTTAAAAGTTTTTTATCTACAAACTTCTTAGCAAAAATAGTTTCTGTTAGAGGATCACTAAGCAGCGCCGTCTCTGATGGTAATAAGTTGCTAAGGTCATCACTAAAGCACACTCCCACAATTTCAGATTTTGTTGTAAAATCTACCTGCCATTCTTGTTTGAGAATTGTTTTCTGTAAAACTTCTTCTTCATATTCTAGAGACTGTGTTTTGTATTTTCCGAGTAGTTCTGCGAGTTCTTGGATATCTTTTTCTTGTTCTAAGATTTTGGCATATCTTTCTAATTCATTCCAATCGAAACTTTGCCAATCCCCCTGAGACAAGTCCCAAAATTTTCCAAAGAACCCAAAGAAAGGAGAAAGATTTTGATAGAGTTTGAGCAGTTTCTCGTATTTAGCATTTAAAATCGGGATAAATCTGTTGAATTCCTCGCTCATAATTTTTTTTTGAGCATGAAGTCTTTTGGAGTTTAAATTTTTAGACCAATCACTTAAAATTTTTTGATATAGAGCATTTTTTTCTGAGTCTAAATGCTTTTCATTAGTTTTACTCTTTTTTTTTTGTTTCTTTAGTAGAGTTAACTTTTGGGAGTAAAACGCCCATGTTTTTTTTTCGTTGGGATATAAATTCATTAGTTGCTCTAATGTTTCATCCAAATCAAAAGATGACAATCGATTTTGATTTTCCTCTTTTTTATACAAGTTATTTTCTTCTGTAATATAAGAGGTTTCCTTTTGTGCTTTAAGATGAGTTTTGGCTATCCAAGGAATCGTATCGTTAAGTATCTGCTGGCAAATCTCCACATTATTGAAGCCTATATGGCGAAATGTACTTTCACGAAATAAACGACTTAAGATATAACCCCAATTTGGGGACTGAGAGTATAGCTGTGAGTCTTTCAATAACTCTACTCCTGATGATGTGGAGTTATTGAAGTGCTTCCAGGTTATCTCTACTATTTCTTCTCGTTCTAATTCGGAAATGATACCGCCAAATTTAATAAAAGAAGAGTTTTCCTTGAAAAATTTACTCGGTATGCTCATAGCTATGTTTAACTTTTTCTATTTCGATTTTAAGCAACTGAATTTCTCTTTCTACTTGATCCAAGCTAGCAAAGACGATTTTACTTAGCTTGGAATCAACAAGTAAGTTACTAGTCATTTCAACACAGTTTTTTGACTTATAACTTTGTATTTTTTCGAGTATGAGATCACATGCCCTAAGGAGAGATTTAACTCGATCATCCCAGTTTTTTTTTACCAGAGGAGAGGGCTCTTGGTTTTCTTTAATAGTTTTTTCTTTTTCTTCCAATTCCAAAAAATATGTTTGCCCTTCTACTTCTATTTTGTCTTCTGAGATAACCGTTCCAGTGTTGTTACCATAATCACCAAATAGTCCGTTCAATGCATCCTCATCATAATGATTTAGACTAGTTTCATTTGGTAGGGTTTGTAGTAGATCGACTATACCTTTTTGAAATTCTTCAACTTTGATATAAGCAGAACTCTGTCCACTAAAGCCTCGATTTGTTCTAAACATTACTACCCCTAGCTTTTATATACGTAAAACTTTATAAAATTTTTCATTTGAAGGACTAATGTAAATTTTCTTCTCTCGGCACTTTACTTTTTGTTCGAAAGTTATTTCTACTTCAACCTCATTTTTTAAATTTTGGTAGCCTTTTTGGATTTCTTGAATATTGAGTCCTCTTTTATATCCATGAAGTATAGACTCTTTAACTATATTCCATACTTCATCAATTTGTCCCACTTGGTTCCATATACAATGGGGAATTAAAAAACAATCCATGAAATCTATAGAGTTTCGCTCGTTAATGTAAGCGGAAGTTCGCAGTAATCGTAATATTTTCTTCCATCTGCGATCAGAAACCACTATATGGTTATCATAGGTTTGACTTTCATTTCTTAAGGTAATTTTTTTACGAATAGCTCCAATTAAATGAAAAACCTCTGATGGAATCTGGACTTTTGAAATTTCTCTATACCATTTTTCATATTCTTTTGTTGTAATCTTAAGTTCGTTAGGAACATTATCAACATAAGGGTTCGAAGTGTCAGAAATCATCTCATTAAACAAAGTTTCGTTTTTGATACCTACTACTAACAATCTCACTAAGAATCTATCCCATAGGGCTTCTAGCCCTTGATCTTTAGCAGGGAGTTCATTAGATGCGGAGATTAAACCACGAATATCTACTTGTATTTCGTCTTCTCCATTACGATATAACTTTTCATTGAGAACGGTAAGCAAAGCATTTTGGATAGGAGGCCCCGCTTTCCATATTTCATCAAGAAATACAATTTGAGCCCCAGGTAGATATTGTTCTACAAGTCTAGTATAACGATCTTTATCCTTAAGTTGTTTTATGGAGACCGGACCAAAGACTTCATCCGGTGTACTAAATCTACTCATAAGATATTCAAACGATTTACTGTCTTTGTATGCATATTTTAATTTTCTTGCTATTAAACTTTTTGCTACGCCTGGAGGCCCGAGAAGAAATATACTTTCACCTGCAATAGAAGACAACAAAGCAAGTTTTATAGCTTCTTCCTTTTCATAGACACCTTCGCAAAGCTTATCAAGCAACTTATGGATTTTATTTTTAATCATTTCACTATCTCGATCTTCAAACTGTACTTTTCTTTGGTTTGAACTTGCAAAAAACACTAGCACATTTTAGTAGTCATCGTCGTCATAATCTTCATTATAGTAAGTGGAATTTGAATCATTGCCAGACATGATTTTTAAATTGGACAACATAGAAGCTATTTGGTAAGGAGTAATCTCCTTTTTATCCGCAAGATTCAAATTTCCACCCATGGAAAGTAAAATTCTTCCAACTTGAAAGCTCCCACTTAATGCAACGTAATGTAAAGGAGTTCTTCCTTCTTTATCTTGCAAATTTGGATCTGCTCCTTTTCCAAGGAGTAAATGTACACGATGGACATTATTTATATGGTTAGCTGTATTTTCTTTGTTATTACTTTGATAAAAAAGATGTAAAGAAGATCTTCCTTGTTCATCTTGTACATTTGGGTCCGCCCCTTTACTTAAAAGTTGCGATACACAAGTTTTATTATACGCAAAATGCAACGGTGTTTTTCCCTTATTATCTTGTTTGTTGACCTGGGGGATCTTATCAAGTGCGAGTTGAAAAAGATTTTTTGCATCGTCTTCCTTTCTACTATAATCTACCAACATAGAGTACTCTTTAGACAAGATATGTAAAATGGATTTCCCATCGGCATCTTGATCTTCTATTCCCTTGTTCTCAGTAAGAGCATTGATAACAATCTTTAAATATTGAGGATAAGAGTTATCCTTTTTTTGACATCGTTTTAGCATTTCTTTGACAGCGCTTATAACATCCAAGTCTGCGCCTGCTCCAACTAGGATGTTTACTATTTCTAGTTGGCCTTTGGCTAGAGCATAATCAAGTATTGGTCTACCATTAAACAAAGTAGTAACTTTGGCTCCTTTTTCTACCAAAAGACTTACTATGTCTTTATCTTGCTTAGCTATAGCCATAAATAAAGGAGTGTAGCCTTCTGAGCCAGCAATATTAACATCCGCCCCTTTGTTTAAAAGTAACTTGATTAGTAACTTGATTAGTTCTACTTTGTCGTTTCTTTCATAACTATCGTAATAGTCATCTTCATTAATACTGGACCCAGAAGCTTTCAGGACATAAAGTAAAGGAGTTTTACCGTTTTTGTCTATAACATTAACATCTGCCCCTTTGTTTAAAAGTAACTTGATTAGTTCTACTTTGTCGTTTCTTTCATGACCATAATAGTTATCTTCATTAATACTGGACTCAAAAGCTTTCAGTACATAAAGTAAAGGAGTTTTACCGTTTTTGTCTATAACATTAACATCGGCTCCTTTTTCAATTAAAAACTGAATTATCTCTTCATCATTTTTATCAAAGGCTATAAGAAGAGGAGATTTTCCCTCGTTGTCAACCAAATTTATGTCAGCACCTTTTCCAATAAAAAGAGAAATCCAGTCTTTTTGGTCTTGGAGATCTCTTTTTTCTACGATATATACCAAAGAAGACTGTCCTTTTTTATTCTTGATATTAACATTAGCACCATGCCCCAATAGTAAAGAAGCTAAGTCTCTATTGTCTTCATCAATTGCCTTAAACAATAATGGGTTCCCATTATTTTCTAACACATTGACATTAGCACCATTAGATAACAATGATCCGATAATTTTAATAGCATCCTCTAAATTCTTCTCGGAACCAGTATGCCCTCCATACCTGTGATTCCGATGATCATGCCTAGAATTTTCTAATTCATTTTTTGCTTGAATGGCTTTTGCAATTGGTACTTCATTCCCTTCCAAGTTTGGGTCTGCTCCTGCCCCTAAAAGAAGCTCTACACTTGTATGATCTACCATTTCAATAGCAAGCAAGAGAGGAGTCCTGCCTTCTTTATCTTTGATATTGAAATCCACTCCTTCTTTGCTTGCCTTAAGTAGCTCTCCGTATGATTTATTCTTTATAGACTTAAAAATAGAACTCATAAGCTTTCTCCCATTAGTGAATATAATACGTTTATACAGATGATCTTACTTTAAGCTTATAGACAAGTCAAGTGATACTATAATAACTCTAGGTAGCAAGAAACATTCAAAAAACTGAAAGCAATCGCTAGGATTTTATGTAGTATTTATGCTCTTAAAGCTTATGCTTTTGACCAATAGATTTCTCTCTTTCTCTATTCTACTTTAATTTCTAAAGAGTGATACTGTAGAACCCAAGGATTTGAGAGTAATAAAAAGTTTTCAGTGCACAATGGCTAAGCTGCATTAAGAGCACTAACTTGAGAACAATGTTAATTTTCCATTGACGACAATGGCATCAAGTCTCATGTTTTTAGCAGAAGAAATAGCATCTTCTTCTGTCTGCACCATAGGCTCTCCTTTACTATTGAAGGAGGTGTTTATAAGGCAATCGATGTTATGGTTTTTATCAAGATAGTCTAGTAAATCATAAATAAATGGATTATCGCTTCTATTTTGCAAGCATTGAATACGGGCAGATTTGTTTACATGGGTAGCTCCAATGACTTGCTTTTGATATTGAGGAAGAATTTTTAAATCTATCAGCATATATTTAGCAATATGAGGGATGTGGGATAAACCGGTTAGTTTTTTTACATTGCGCTCTAACATGACAGGAGCAACAGGTCGATACCATTCACGTTTTTTATGAAAAGTGCTGACTTTATCTTTTAGTTCTGTAGAGTCCGCCAGCGCGATAATACTTCTATTACCTAGAGCCCGTGGACCTATTTCTCCATATCCATTGCATATACCGATGACTTTGTTTTTTTGAAGCATTGCGGCTACTTCTTTTATAATATCGGCTTTATATTTTGCCTTGTAACTGGTAATAGCATAATTGTTCAAGTATGGAGAATGTTGAGCTATGTACCCATGCTTTTTTAGCTCCAAAAAGGAAGCAGCTCCAAGTGCTAACCCGCTATCATTACAACAAGGCGGGATAAAAACATTTTGAAATAGGCCACTTTCAATGATAGCTGTATTTGTAATAATGTTCAGTGCACAGCCTCCTGTAAGATAAAGATGATCACAGTTATTTTGTTTTTGAATGTCGCACAGCTTTTCAATAAATTTTTTCTGAAAATCGTGCTGAAGTGTTGCAGCAATATTCTGGAGAAAAGAGTCGTGTAGATCAAAGTCTGCTTTACTCCATTCAAAATGGTGTTGCGCACTCTCATAGAAGCACGATTTGTTTTTCCAGATATCTTTGAAAAATTCATTTTTGTCTAACCATTTAAGTATTTCCTCAGAATGTTTGCCATAGCAAGCATACCCCATTAATTTCCCTGGAACTGCGAGATGCTGGTAATGTTCCATGCCCAATATAGAAAAGATCAATGCATTATCGTTAAAGTACTTTGAAAGAGCAGATAGTTCCCAATGACACTCAAGAAGTTTCAAGTGAGAATTTTTGTAGATCCAAGCAGAGAAATTCCCTCGACTAGCACCACCATCAAAATGAACTAGCAAGCTATTTTCTTGAAAATTACCATAGAAAGGCAAACAACTATGAAGATGTGCCAATTCTTGATTAAGAACGTATGCTTTTTGCTCTTTGCCATTCCACCAACATATTCCCTCTTCGATATCGGTTGCTAAAGAAGTTCTTAAAGGGGCTTCAAAACGTATTTTACCAGACCTCGAAATGAATGATCGCCCAACAAATGAATCAACAAAAACAACATCAAATTCTTCAGGAAGCTGAAGATCTGGTGATTGTAACAACTCTTCCAGATAAATGTGCATCCTGTTGTCATGTTTGTGACGGGTCCAACGTTCCAATTGTAAACAGGTAATCACTTTTCCTTTTTCCATTAGAGCTATAGAATGGTCATGAACGTAACCAGGGTACTGATAATCGTGACGATCTTGGATACCGTAAATTGCTAATGTCGGTCTCATTATTACTCCAAGTTTTCAATGAAAATGAGTTTTCCATGGACTAAATGAAATGTTTGTAACTCCAATTCCCAAATACCTGCTAATGGAGTATGACAACCATGCGGACAAGTATAAGGGTAATCAAGTTTCTCTTTATCTGGATCAAAATACTGTAAAATCATGTTAATGGGGCCGCAATGACTAAAAATAGCGGTGTTAGGAATTATTGTACTAGATTGTATGCTGATCCAGCTGTTGACCCTTAAAACTAAACTTTCGTGTGATTCTATTTCTTTTTCCCTCTCCCAAAGAGATTTTTCAAAAACAGGCACAACTGCTTTAGAAGTTTTAGCAAGGAAAGGTTGTAGTGTTTCTTTGACTCTTATAAAGTCACTTGCATATACTTGGTTAATATTTTTGTCACGTAAATATGCTGCGATTTTTTGTGCTTGAAGTTTCCCTGTTGTTCCTAAGGAAGGACCTGGAAAATAGTTTTTGTACTGCAATGTTTTTGGCTGCGCATGGCGTATGAGATAAAGTTTTGTTGTTTTAGGCATAGTTGAGCTCATATTGATGTCCTAAACATTGGGATAGTTGTTCAATTTGCCGATCAGTAATCATGCAACTACGAAGATATTGTTGAATTCCACCAGTATCTTTAATGACATCCAGAAATGCTTGAATTTTTTTCATTTGTGTATCACTTCCACTAGCAAGGTAATCATTATTAATACTGCTTATTGGGGTAGAAATTAGCAAGTGGATTAAAGAGATCATGGCTCCTGTGCGATCTTTTCCTGCATGGCAGTGAACTAGAGTTGCATAGGGAAGACATTCAATGATATGCTCAAGCATAGTTTTAATCTTATCTTTACACTCTAAAGCAAAGAATCTATAGAGTTTTTCACTTGCTGTTCCTGATTGGTACTTGTTTCTGTTGAAAGTCATCTGTGATTCTGGGTCTATAGGTAGATGTAGGTAGCAAATATTGTCTAGTAAATCCTGTTTATAAGGATTTTTTGCTATTTCTTTGTGCGACCTTAAGTCCACAATTAGACGAATATTTCTTTTTTTTAACCATTGCAGGAAATCTTGCTCTTCTTGATAGCGGGTGGGAGAAGAACTACGATAGATAATACCAGGTTTGGCCATCGCGTTATAAAAACTGATATCACGAAAATTCCAGAGATAATCTCTTTGGTATATATTTTCACATAAATTTTTTATTTCATCAGTATTCATATCCGTGTTTGGGTAAAGAGAATGAAATTTATCTAATGCTAAATAAAAAATTTCAAGGAGTTTTCTTTTAGCTTGGTTTGCTTGAGGTAGATAGGTTGTAACTGACAATGAACGAAATTTTTCACTTTCCTTGTGAGAAAGAAAATCATTTAGGAATTGAGGCGGGAGGTAATTAAATTTACCTTCTCCATGGAGCAAATGCATAATTTGAACAACCTTGTGAAAAGCAATATTAAACAAAAAATAGAACTTGTAGCTGTCGCTTTTCTTGTGAGCAAAAGAGCTTCTTTCAAAGGTATAAGTGAATTTGTATATAAGTTCTTTTACTTTGGAAATTTGAGAAGTGCTGAATAAGGTTTTTTGGGTTATTTTCTCCTGCAAATAATCTTTTAGCTGGCAGTCCTTGTCAAACAGTAAAGAACTATCTATATCTTTGATCTCTGATCCAAGAAAATATTTATCAAGCCCTTCTTTTTGATAGTAAATGGATATTTCTAAAAGTAGATATTCATCGTAAAGGTAAACCACTAATTTCTTATTCTCTTCTATCCAGAGAATATTTTTCAACTCTTGCTTAAATTGACTTCTAATTTCATTTGTTATTTGAGATAATTTAAAGCTATCATTTACAAGTACTTGTAAATCAATATCTGACAAAACTGTACCTTGACTACCCTTTGTGACTATAATTGATGCGACAGTTTTGGTATTATAAATAGCGTAAGATTAAGGGTGGAGAAATCGCAAAGACGACAAAGGAAAAGAAATGGAAATACCAAACAGTGAAGTAAGAGAAACCAAAGGATCAAGACGATTTACGAACAAATATAAGCTAGAAATATTAAAAAAAGCAGAAAATTGCGAGAGAGGAGAAATAGGGGAGTTTTTAAGGAAAGAAGGTCTTTACTCAGCAGCACTAAGTAGATGGAAAAAAGAATATGCGGAGGGAAAACTAAAGGGATCAGAGAAAAAGAGAGGGAGAAAGAAAAAACAAGTAAACCCTTTAAAAATCAAGGTAAAGGAACTGGAAAAAGAAAAAGAGAAACTAGAGAAGAAATTGAAGAGAGCAGAGAAAATAATTGAATTTCAAAAAAAAATAGCCGAATTAATGGAGAGCGAAGAGTAAGCGAATCGGTTTTAAAAACAATAGAAGAATTTTCATTAGAAATGGGAATAAGAGAATCGTGTAAAGCGTTAAACGTATCCCATTCAACGCTTTACCGCAGACGAAAAAAGAAGAGAGATCAAAAAAGTCCGAAACGAAAACCAGGAACGGGTTTATGGAGGGCTTTAAGTGAAGAAGAGCAAAATGGAGTATTGGAAATACTTCACAGTGAAAAGTACATGGATTTAGCACCGAGAGAAGTGTATGCAAGTCTTCTTGACGAAGGAAAATACTTGTGTTCAGTGAGAACGATGTACAGGCTTTTAGCAAAAAATGATGAGGTACGTGAACGACGAAATCATAAAAGAAAAAACAACTACAAAAAGCCGGAATTGTTAGCAATGGGTCCAAATGAAGTATGGACGTGGGACATTACAAAGTTGAAAGGGCCGGTGAAGTGGTGCTATTTTTATCTCTATGTAATTTTAGATATTTATAGCAGATACGTGGTTGGCTGGATGGTGGGATCGAAGGAGACGGGGAAATTAGCTCGAGATTTCATAGAAGAGACTTGCATTAAGCAACAAATAGAGAAAGGAGAATTGATAATTCACTCTGACCGAGGGTCTCCCATGAAATCAAAAACAGTATCTCAGCTACTTTCGGACTTAGAAGTGACTAGGTCACTTTCTCGACCATCAGTTTCAAATGATAATCCTTATATCGAGAGCCACTTTAAGACACTAAAATATTGTCCAGAGTTTCCTCAAAGATTTGGTTGTAAAGCTGATGCCATAGAATTTTGTAAACCATTTTTTAATTGGTACAACAAATCGCATTACCATACAGGTATAGGTTTATTGACTCCTGAGTCGGTTCATTATGGATATGCCCAAAATATTTTGGATGAAAGGAAAAATGTTCTTTCTCAAGCTTATGATAAACATCCTGAGCGCTTTACAAATAAATTTCCTGTTCCTCTAAAACTTCCAGAAGCAGTTTGGATAAATCCTCCAAAGAACGTTTCTGCTGGTGGTGATGCTCAACTAAATTCTCAACAAGGAAATTAATATGTCAAATGGTTGGAGACGAGTTAGCGATTGTCTTCTTTGTGGTTCTCCTCGTTGTGTTGTTTCTACTGCCAATTTTCGTCTTGCATATTGCTTTCGATATGGCAAGAAGTTCTTTATCAACAAAGATAGCTCAACAAAAGATAACCGCTCTAAAGAAAATAAAGTTCCATCTCAAATTCATTTTGATTTCGATGAGGGGCATCTTCAAGCTCTTGAAGGCTAGCTTTCTTGATATACATGGAATGTTTTTGCGGAGGAGGTTTGGAACCAGAAGCTTTTTATGAAAAAGCTGGGGTTCCAAGTATATCACATTCTCATTTTTATTACATTTTTCGAGGGGTTTTATTTTCGGTATGTTAATTCTTTTTTCTCTCTATCTCCCTTCCTTTTTAGGAGACAGCTTTTTTTTAAATGTTACACAATTTTTTTTGTAAAAACTGTCGCATTATTGTTGACACATACCGCTACGTCCAAATGATCCTATTAAAGTAAGAGCTTTTACTTCGTTGATTTCTTCCAATAACATTTTTAACTTTGAAATTATCATTTTCTGTTTCATTAGAATCTCTCCCATAAACTTATCTTTTCCAAAAAAGAAAAAATTATTTGCTCAATGTCTTTTGAATATTGGTTTTCTATATAAAATAGTTCTCTTTGAGAAAATGTTTTCCATATCAAGTTTTCTTCAAACTCAGAAGCAAGACGATAGATAGTATCAGATATCTTTTCTTCGACTTTAGGATAGGGAATTTGACTCCAATCACGGTTTTGTATTCTTTGTAAGCAAATTTCAGGATCGCACTGTACAATCATTACAGAAACTTTCATCGGAGAGTTTTTTAACTGTTTGTACAAAGCTGCACCTAGTTCACCAAGTCCTGTGCATTCTATAAGTTGCCATGAATTTTTTTGATTAACTTCATCTAAAAAATGTTTTCTAGCAAGATATTCTCCCTTTAGCGATCCATCTCCGTACTGTCTCCTGAATTCATCTATAGAAACCAATTGCCATCTTCTATCTTGGGTAAGAATGTTTTGGCAAATAGTTGTTTTTCCTGAGCCTATATTGCCCAGCACTAATACTTTCATAAACGATGAATTACCTTCCCTTGCTCATCAATGATAATTTTTTGACTATTTAAATTTTCCACCAGAGCACAGCCATTATAAAATGGCTCTACTAGAACATACCTTTCAGGATAGAGAGCCTTTCCGTTAATATCGATATGAAACCATCCCTTTTTGTCTTTTGCTGTGGCAAAACCTTTGTGATATACCCCCAAATCATCAAATTCAGAATCATATATACATTCGCCCATTTGGTTGATGTGTTTAAACTTTTTATTAGCTAGCATTACACATGCATAGTTATCTTTATAGTCGCCTGCATATATATAATTTTTTTGTGAGACACGATTACCAGAGATATCAATGTAAAAGTAGTTACTATTGCAGTCCCTAACTGCACAGAGGCCATATTGATAGTTTCCAGTGAAGCCATATTTCTCTTGATAAAGTGGTTCTCCGTGACTATCGATATGAAACCATTCATCTTGCAGTACTACAGAGGCACGCATTTCATAAAAACCAAAAGCTCTTTGGTATCTTTGGGAATAAATAGCTTGACCGTGAATGTCGATGTGATACCATCCCGATTTATCACAAACTGTTGCCAAACCTGGTTCATGAAACTTAAGAACTTCAGTGAAGTTTTTTCCAAATAGTTGCTTACCAGAAAAGGTAAAATATCTATTATCATGCGATATCTTAATTTCTTTCCAGTTCATTTTGGGGGTCTCCTCATGTTACAAGTTTTACACAGCGAAAACTTACGGTAGTTTTGGCTAAGGTTTTGATATTGAGGGCTCTCAAGGACTTTTGTAAGTGTGGTACTTTGTATGTTACCAAAATCTCCTAGTGTTTGACGTAATTCATCAGGAGCACAACAAGGAGATATATTACCTATAGCAGAAACCCATAACTCTTTGTTGAGAAATGGACATTCATAGCTTTCAGGAACCTCTTCATTCTCTTCTTTTATCGGAAAGATATTTTCAAGAAGAACCTTCTCGTTATTCACTTTTCGGTACTTTTCCTGAGCGTCTTGTGCCTCCTTTACATAATGGTTCCAGCGCGCAACGCTTTCAGGTGAGGACTTCATTGATAATGATTTTATTTCGGTAAAATGAGCCCATAAATGATGCCCTTTTACACGATCCACACCTAGTTTTGCGGCCAACTTTACAATGTCAGCCAATTCGTGCATATTGTTTTCCATAAAAGTAAGTTGAAAAGAAACACGGCAATAGTAGCCTGTCTCCTGGTAATATTTGTCACGAATCGCAATAAATGCCTTTACATTTTCCAAGACTTGGTCGAACTTAATATTAAGCATCACTTTTTGTGCAGTTTCCTTCGTTGCACCATTCCAAGAGATTTTGACATCAGAAATGACAGGTACGAGAATATTGGCCCATTCTGTTACTGATTTACGAGGAAACGTACCATTCGTGGTAAGATTAAGCTTTATTTTGTATTGATGACAAAGCTCGACAACTTTCTCTATCCCTTTATATATTAGAGGTTCGCCCATGGTTGATGGTATTACTTCCTCTACGCCTAGTTCTTTTGCTTGGCGCATAATATCTTCGATCCATGTCATTGGCATCAGTCGTCTTTTAACACCTGTTTCTTCAAACAACTTTTGTTTAAAGTTGCTGTAGGGACTATGTTCTTCACACATAATACATTTTAAATTACAGTCTTCTGGATTAGTATCCAGTGTGACACGCCAGAGATTTAATTTTGACATTTTATACTCCTTGCTGAATAACTTCCTGATATAGTTTTTCAAGAGTCTTACAATGCTCCTGAATACTGGGGACTTGACCATCTTCGGAATAAAGATAACCTTTACTCCCTAGTTTTTGCATTTCCTTTGGATTATCTAATGCATACTGCATGTTTTTAGCCAAAGATCCTATATTGCGATGTTCAAACAAAAGACCATTGACTTTATGTTTAACATATTCCTTCATTCCACCGTAATTAGCAGTAATCACGGGAACTTTACACGCTTGTGCCTCGTGTATAACAAGAGGTGAATTTTCTCCCCAAATGGAGGGTACTATGATGACATTCGTTGTTGCAAAGACTTTATTGGCTATATCGCAATTGAGATATTCTCCCATCCACTCTATATTTTCTGACATAGAGGAAGATAACTCTTTAGCTAGAACTTTTAGAGATTGAGTCCCTTGCCCATTATCTCTCCCAAATATTTTTAGCTTTACTTTTCCTTGTAAACGAGTAAATGCTTGTATTAGTAACGATACTCCCTTTGCAGGAATATGAGTTCCAATATAACTAAAAGTGAATTCACTATTTTTACTTTGTGGAGGTTTGAGATGTTCCAGGGGGAACCCATAATCAAGATACAGAGTTTTTTCTTTAGGAAGCCCAAACTCTTCAATAAAACGGTTCTGCAGATAATGTGAAGGGGCGATAAACAATTGAACCTTTTCACATAATTCTTTCGTTTCTTGCATTCGATTATGTATCCAACCTGTCCAATGCTCAACATCACATTGGTAATCTGAAGCTCTCCCCGAAAAATAAGCCTTATAGCATTTTTCTGCACACTTACGATCTTGCTGTCCTAAGCATAATTGGTAGAAATTTGGCTCAGTAAAATTAGTTTGCAAAAACTGGCCACGCGGGCACATAAGCCAAAAATCGTGCAAAGTAAAAACTATCGGGATATTCTTTTTCGCTAGCTCATCGATAATTCCCGTGGATAAATGATTAAGGTGCCCGATATGCGCCACATCAGGACAAATATCATTTAACAAATGTCCGAACGCCTTATCGAGTTGAGCATGACGATATCCGTCCTTCTCTCTTGGCAAGTTGACAAGATACTTGGTTAACCTTCCATTCATTTCTTTGCGAATAGAGAAGTCAGCAGCAAAAATATTCTCTTCACGAGTAAAAATGCTAATTCTATGTTTTTTAGAGTGCTCATTACAAATAGACTGGCTATAAACCTCTGATCCCGCGTTATACTGTGAAGGATAGCCATGTATAATTTTTAGTATGTGCATTGTTCATTTCCTCATTTTCATGAACGTTTCTATCGTAGATCTAAATTTTGAGTAAAAATACAGAAAACTTACAACTACGAAAAGTATTGCTAAATCCAGTTTTGTATAAGTATAGTTGAATTATTTTAGGAATCAAGAAATTTCAAATAAAGCATTTATATTTTTGCATTTTTGCATTAATGAGTTGATTTAAGGTAACATATCTGTTTTAATTTCTCCAAAGGAGAAAATCATGCTTAAGGATATAGAATTAAAAAGAAAAGAGATGGGCTATAGTCCTAATAATTTAGCAATCAAAATACTACAAAAAGGCCCACTAAAAACAAGACAAAGTCAAATGAGCTATGACCCCAATAATAAAAATTCATATCGAACTTTAGGAAACTACATTAGAGATTTGGAAAATGGAAAACTAACTTGGTGGAATCGTCCAGAAAATATGGAGGCATTAGTTAGGCTTGCAGGAGTTTTAGAAATATCGGTGGAAGATATACCCTTGGATGAAAATTCAGCCAAGACAAAACGACTTTATTTTTGGGAAGATTTGAAAGAAGCAAGGCCTTTTGATCCTCTAAACGAGTCATTTGCTGACACTGGATTACGTGATTGTATCTCTTGCTTCTATAAAAGCTTTCGACAATATTTACCAAATGGATGGGGAAGAAGGTTTTTAGCTCACTACTATCATCACAAGTACGGTATCCCTGTATACTATCTACGCGATCTTTCTCAGTGGGATAAAGTCTTTAATTTTGCTTTTCAGAAATATTCCCAAGCAATAATATGCATTGATGATGAAGCTGAAATGAACAGCTACTTGATGGATTCTGAAAATGCAGAGGAAAAAGAATCTCTAGATCGTCTAGGCGAACAAAAATCTCTGGATGGCCTAGATGAAGAGAATGATTCAGAAAAACAAATAATATTGTTAACTCCTTTTAAAGTAAGTAAAGAAAGTTATCTTTATTCATTACCAGCTCCTTTTCAGTTGAGCGGAGAAGATCAATTTGATCCATCACCTGACTGGAGAGATCATTTTGTTATTTGGTTATGTGAGCGACTTCAAAAGAAAGAAGGTTTTTGTGCTAAACTCATCATCGAAATACTTTCAAGTTTAGATCCAAAAGCCAGGAGGTTTTCTTCTCCCAAAGATCTCGTTCCCATTATTTCTTTATGCTACAAAAAAGGAGTTGAGGCTTGTCAAAAATATATCAAAGAAGGAGAATGGGCTAAGGAAAAAGTATTGATGGAGCTAGGTAAACAGAAAGAAATAGCAAGTGCTTTTCATCGCATTGTAGGGAAAATTGCTATTAACCCAAAAAACTTACTCCAAGAACATTTTTTTGAAGAGGAATGGATCCAGCTCTTGGAAGAAGAAAACATAGATAATTCATCTGAGGCTTTAGAGAAAATAAAAAAAGCAAAATTAATTATCGTAGATGAAGAAAGAAAGTATAAAGCTCCTGATTGGTACTTAGGCGAAGTTTTTGAGCAAAAAGGAAAGTCTCTAGTAAAAAAGAATGATTTTTTGTTGGGATCGTTGATGTTAGATTCTCAACGACAATATTACTTTGATAAGATAGTGGATGATATAGATGAGTTAAGCTGGGAAAAATTAATAAAGGTATTAGTTAAACGATTTGAGGCAAAAAGCTTACACCGAGTGGCGGAAATCGAATGGCTATTTGCTGCTGCAGGAAGAAAGCCAAAAAGATTTCATACATTGGGTTTAAAGAAGGTATACAAAAAACTATTTCAACTCCAAATGACAACTCTTTTCCTTCGACATTCTGATGGCTTGCTTGCTGAACCATTGACGAGGCCCTGGGAATATGTATCTTTAAAAGGAGTTAAATGGATAAATGTATGCTGGGTCTGGGATTTATCAAACATAGTAACTAAGAGCATGGTGCCCAGTTATGCACAAACTTACTTTCCTATTCATGGAGATCCCGAGGAAGACATATGGGGAGACTATGTATACAACACAGCTATTTATGATGCACCGGCTGGGCCAAGGCGAATACCGAGGGATACAAGAGATGCTTTCCATCCTGACCACAAAAAGTACCTTATCTTTTTGAAGCTGGGCAGAGATATTATCAAAAAGCGTGAGTTCAGTATATCTGCATTTAAAAAAAACTTTTCACTATTTCCTATTTGGCTAGTTGAACAAATCACACAAGGTAAAAAGCCCGAACTTCAAAGTTTTGATTACTTATTGAGTCCGTCTCTTCATTTATGGTCGGATTATTTGACTTACTTTGCTAGTAAGTGTCCCCCTAAAACAACAAAAGATATAGCAACACATCTTTTGGCAGAATGCATACGAAAGAAAAAGGACTTTTTGGATTTGCTAGTGACTATACAAGATCATTCTCCGCAGTTAATTGTTTTCTTTGAGAAACATGCCGATTTTGAGAGTTTAAAAAAAACAATTTGTGATGGAATTTTACCTTCGTTAAGTAATCAAAAACCAAACTGTGGATACTCAAAAAGTATTTATGAAAAAATGGAGAAAGTCTCTGATAAATGGAGAAAATTGTTTTTTGATTCTCTTATTGACTCCGAAGAAGGCAAAACTGCCCTAGCTAGGTTTATTGAAAACCTATCTCGTCTTTCTTATGATTACCGAAGATCGCTGGTTTTAAAATCCGCTATCAAAAAAAGGCACTGGGAAGCCATTATGAATGAGATAGAGCTTTCTTGGGACTTAACAAGACTAGTCTGGGACGTTGCTCCAACAATAGCAATAAAACAAGCAAATTTGCTATTACGAAAAGATTTTGATCAGGCAAGATATTGGTTTTTACTGTCTTCTGCTTCATCAAAGAAAGAACTTTGTGACGAACTTCTTCTTTTTCAAGAACAAAGCAGTCAACCTATTCCAGAGTGGTGTAGGCTATGGGTTGCTAATGTTATTAACCTGCCATCTTTACGCTATATAGCGCAAGATCTTTATGAAAAAATTCTTTATTCAGACAAATAAGCTTTAAAGAGGGGTCTGAAAGGGTTTTGAAAGAGATAAGGAAATTTGGCTCTGTTGCAAAAAATATTAACTCCATTTATTCGTTAGTTTTTGTATACTCAAACTAATGAAACTACAAAAATATTGAGAAATGGAGCGAACGATAAACGTTTGAAATGGCACACTAAAAATTCTTTTAATGATAGCTGGCGAGTAGATGAAACGTACGTAAAAGTAAAGGAAAAATGGGCTTACTTATGCAGAGCAGTTGACTCAAAGGGAAATACCATTGATTTCTATCTGTCGGCAACTCGTAATGCAAAAGCAGCTAAACGTTTCTTGGTAAGATACTTCGTAAGCGTAAAGACTGGGAAACTGATAAGGCTGGATGCTATAGAGCTGCAATTAGAGAGCTTAAAGAAGAAAGTAAACTTCCTCAAGCTACGAAGCACCGACAGGTCAAATATCTCAATAATATTGTCGAGTCTGATCATGGCAAACTTAAACGACTAATAAAACCTACACTTGGATTTAAATCGATGAAAACTGCTTATGCAACAATAAAAGGCTTTGAAGTTATGAGATCCTTGAAAAAAGGGCAAGCAGAAGTTTTTCAGTTACAAAAAGGCATTATGGGCGAAGTCCGACTTATTGAAAGATGTTTCAAGCTTGGCGATTCTGCTATCGCAGAGCTAATAAAAATACTTGAATCGGACTTACAAGTGCAGCAAAGTTAGATCCGTTTTAAGTGGCCAAGTTCAAAATTTTTTTTCGTTGTATTTTTTGCAACAGAGCCAAAAGAAAACCCCCAGTCCCCAGGAAAATAGGGTTTTTCGTTTTAGTATCTGAATTGGAAGTCTCCTATTACTTGCTATAAACTATGCTTCAAATCCCCACCTGTGCAACCCCCTTTTGCATCCTCTAACCAAAGTATACCCAATCTTACCATGTTCATTCTAGCAACATCGCTTATTCTTCGTATTTCTGCTTCATTTTATCCGACCCCTTCCTGCATTTTTTTTCCTATTTTCCTCAACTCTCCCTTTAAAATTTTCTCTTGAATGTGCAAAATCTCAATTTTTTCTAATGAGCGATTAGGGCGTTTAAATTCCAGGTCTTTGCGGACTTCTAATTGTCTTAGGCTCTCTTGGTACGTAGCTTTTCTTATTGCTAATTGCTCTTTGTCAATAGTATCATAGTCGTCAGCAACCAGCAAAGTTTCAAAGGCGCAAATTAGACAACCCTTTTCTTCTTCCATAGTCTCAAAAAAACCGTGCTTGGGACAATTTACTCCAGAGTTTTCAATTAGAGAAAGAATTACTGATAATTTTTGATCAACTATTTCTAATCCCTTTTCTTGAGTATTTTTACATGCCTCTGCAACACAATCCTTAAAATCTAGGGGGTTTATCCTCATTAATTCGCTTCTGATTTCTTCGCAATCTTTAGCAAGCTTTCTCAATTCTTTTTGGCTAAGAGTATCAATTTGTGGAACCTGCTCGTCCAAATCTTTCATCAGAGAGCATACACCACAGAGACCATTTTCATTTTGAATTATCAAGCCATGTTCGGTGCAATTTATAGTTGAAATAGCAACGTCTTCTTCTGTTTTTTCTTCTGTTGCTTCATCTGCCATATTGGTAAAAAGCTGAGTTAAATTTTCCAAACCTGTTTCGAGCAAACATGCTAGGCATTCATTATCTTCGGAAGAAGTAGTAACTCCATGTTTAGGACAATCTATTACAGATTCTTCAGCACTTTTTTCCATTGTCTCAAAGTCTTCGATACTTTTTTCTTGAAAATCAGTCTCCTCGTGATATTCATGTTCATTTATTTTTATAAATATCCCAGTTACTCCTGATATCCCTATTAAAAAGGTGTAGATAATCAAAGCTGCATATTGAAAAAATGTCAACTCCAACCTTTGGGTTATCGGAAATAGCTTAAATTCAGTTGAAAGTTGCACCAATATAATAACCATTAGAATAGAACCCACTAATTCGGTTATTATTGCTATTTTACTGAAAAAATTTCCTGCTGCTTTAGATAGTGAAATGCTTATCGCGCAGGTTCCAACAGTGACGATAAACAGAATAATGCCCGTTCCTACTCTAATTTTATTTGATGTGAAACCTGCCACTTGAATCCAAACAAGAAAAAAAACACCTGCAAGGAATACAAGGCGAAAAATCCCTGCAACTAATCTCCAAAAACGGATATTGTTCGACATTTTAGTTCCTTTTCTGGTTACATCTATAGTTTACACAAATGATAATAATTATATCCGAGATTTTTACTAGGTTCAATTGAATTACTACCCATGCCAATCCTTCAGTGAGCAGCTTTTTTTATAACCTTCCAAACAGGTAAAAAATCTGGATTAAAAGGCATTGCAACAAAAGCTTTCATCGCTTTCTCCCGTAAATACAAAAAGATGATTGTTAGTGTAGTTTATTTTCAATGGCTCTCTTTTTATTGTCCAACAGATGAATTTTTCTATTCTTCTGATTCTAATACAGGAATTGGCATGTTTGAATGACTAGGATCAGGTACAAAGGTTTTTGCATCACTGAATTGCTGAGAGTAGTTTCCTTCTGTAAAAATTAACCATCCTCCTCCCACTCTTAAAATATAATATGTTTTCGGAGTGTTTTGAGAAGTATCATCATGAAAACAGTGAGTTAGTTGGCCATTTATCTTCTTTACCGTCCAACTTCCTACTTTTTTTGTCCACGTACTCATATTTTTCTCCTTTTACCGGATATGTTTCTTATAAGGCATTCTGATTCGGATTATCCTCTCGTGAATCCCAAAAATCGCCATCAAGTTTTTTGATTTCAATTGTTTGTTCAACTTGCATGCCGAGTTGGTCTATAAAAGGTTATCTATTCTTAGAAATATTTTAGCTAATCGATTTGCGATATCATCTGGTTCATTTTCCTTCACGTTCTGTTTGAAAATTGTAACATTGCTTGCATTCTTTCGCATTTTAAGCTTTGTTTTAAAAGCTTTAGCAATCTTATCAAGAGAATCTAAGCCTTTTTCTGATAAGTTCTTCGTATAGCCTAGTACTTCAACTCTCTGCCCTTTTTCTGACTTATCTTCATTTTTAATTATGATTAATCGAATATACAATCCCCAATAGTTCTTTGGATCAATTTCTAACGATTGCCACTTGATACTTCGAAATTCGAAAAAATCGCGTTTCCAATTAGTGGGTAGTTTTTTTTCAGAAAGTTTTTTCATGAGAAGTTCTTTAAGGTAATCAAAGCGATTGTAATCAAAAAGTTCTTCTAGCAGGTAGTTGTAATTTAAGTAAAATTGAAATAGTTGGAAGTCGTTTTTGCTATCCTCACCATTGGAAGACAAAAGAAGACTATGTTTCTTCTTAATGAAATTTTTCTTTTTAATTTCATCAAGTAAATTCCTATGTTTATTGTAAATCTTAGAAAAACGAGCTTCTATTCCTTTGTGTAGAGGGCTAAATTCATAGTCACCTTCTAGAAAGCTATAATAATCTCGGATTAGAATGTTAGTTTCTTTTGAAACTCTTTCTCTATTAAGAACATCTTTGCAAGCCTTCCTCAACCAACGGTATGTTAAAGCAATCCAGGGACTGTTAACATTGGAAAAATTTTCTTGGTTATCCATAAATATGTAAATCATCTTGAAACTGTCATCATATTTACATTGCCATTTTTGATATTTACTAAGCTGGTCATTATGAATCGAGGCGCTATACTTATTTTCAATAAATATAATAAGTTTTTTCTCATAGTTAATGAGGGCAATATCTACGCGACCATTTTTACTGATAGGAAACTCCAACTCCACAAAAGTATCATGAAAACTTTGAGTTTCAATATCAAGAACACTTTTAAAGCCTGCTTCTTCTAAATATTCAAACCCAGGGAGAGTTTTACTATTGTTATCCCGATAAACAAGGAATACTTCCTTGAGCAGCCTTTTTATAAAATAATCTCCTAAGAAATGTCCTTCCTTGGGACTTAGTAACCAGCCAATCATTTTTGAATGCCCCATCTCGTTGGGCTCAAGAATATGAAATGCATCTCTGGATAAGGACCATTCCTTCGAAAACTCAACATCCGAATCGAGTAAGAAATCTTGAATTTGCTTTTCTAAATTTTTTTCCACTATTTTCTCTTGCAATTTTTAGTCATCCTAAATATTTTCTATGATCTATCCAAGGCCAAGGAAGAAGATATTACTTAGATCTAAAGCTTTACATTGTATCTCAGAGCTACTTTTTTCAACATAGTATAAGCATTTTTTTTTATGCTTACCTTTTGTTCTAAATCATCATAGGTTTCTAAACCACTAAGCCCTGCTGTAATTCCTGATTTTAAGGACAACTTTAAGAAACCTCCCCATCCCGAGTTTTCTTTAATAATTAGCATAACCTGAATTTCGGCCTGAATAAAATTTGAAAATGCTTCTTGAAAATCTGCAGGGCACTTATAG
Organism: Planctomycetota bacterium; assembly: GCA_029260735.1. Classification (GTDB taxonomy): domain Bacteria; phylum Planctomycetota; class Uabimicrobiia; order Uabimicrobiales; family Uabimicrobiaceae; genus JAJDCR01. The sequence goes on along the minus strand of JAJDCR010000080.1, from coordinate 19,547 downwards.
CAATCAATTTGGCTTACACTTTCCATATAGCCGTCGCAAGCATTAGGGTTTTTAAAAAAGCCTTCGCTGTATTGGTCTCGGTAGGTTCTTGCGACTCGATAGTATGCTTTCATTACAGATAAAATTTCCGATTGCTGATCGCTTTTTTTTTCGCATCCCATTAGAGGAAAAATTGTAATAATGATAAGAGTTAATAGTATGATCTTTTTACTAGATAACATTCTCATTTCCTGTCTTTTATTTGGTAGGTATTGATTGTGATTTGGAAATTTGGTAAGACTCACGCAAACTTACTTTTCTTTAAAACTCCTAGATCAACTCCATCAATTTTCCTCAAAATAATCAAAATCAATGGCCTTCACATGATAAGTATTCACCGTCGATAACCCAACATTGTGCTCTATCATTAAGTCCGCAAGACGCTCCCCATCGATCAGAATAATTTTGCATCCTGCTTCAATAGATTTACCAACGTCTTTGGTAAACTTTGAGGTAGTAATGAATATCCCCTTCTTGGCATTCTTTAGCGCAAGTGCTCCTACAAAATCGCGTATTTCCTTTGCTGGAACAGTGCTATTCCATCTCTTTGCCTGAATATGTATTACATCAAGCCCCAGCTTGTCTTCGTTGATTACGCCGTCGATTCCCCCATCTCCAGACCCACCTATGGCTTTGCCTGCTTCTCTTCTTGAGCCACCATAGCCCATTGTAATAAGGAGATCAATGACAAGTTTCTCAAAAAAGCTTGGTGAGCATGATTTTATCTTATCGAGCAAGTCAGTAGATAATTGCGAATGGAGCTTTTGGCAAGCTTCTTCTATAGACTCTTCAGGTGTTTGATCAGTAGCAATATCAGTGGAAATATCAGGCAAGCTTGCTTTGTCTTTTTTGGGTGATTGGAATTCCCGAAAACTATCGTATTTCATTAGAAATTTAGATGTGATTTTAGTAGGGTTTTCTTTTAGTAGAGATAGTCCTTCCTTGCTAATAACGAAGTGTGCTCTTTTAGGGGAAGTAAGTAATCCTGCGGTTATGCTCTTTTTTGTCTGCTAGATGCTTAAGGAGCGGTAGCATTATCTCTTCAAATTTTGGGATCATTTTGATTTGTTTCTCTACTACTTTAGTGAATTATTCTTTTTTACTTTAGTTTTTTTTCTTTTAGTTTTTTTTCTTTTAGGAGTACCTTTTTCCAGTTGCTTAGCAATGTCATCAAGCTTCTTTTCTTTGCTATCTCTCACATATATTTTCTCCAGCATATCTTCAATAATATCCATTGCTTGCTCAATTTCTTCGCTACTTCGTTTACTGGCACGATGAGCTGCAGCATTCCCCATTTCAACAACAGTAGATAACCTCTTTTTCTCACGTTCTGTAATGAATTTTTTGTCCTGTAATCCGTTTAATTTTTCTGTAAAATTACCTACATCACCTATTTTTTCACAACATAGTAAATCAATAATAGTTCGTATTCCCATAGAAGCTAAAAATAATAGATTATTATGCCATGCACTGTATACCTCTTCAATAGCCTCGCTGATAGGGTTAAATGTTAAGAATCGATTTATCCATACAGGTTTTTTTCGCTTTTGTAAGGGAGGGTAGTATTTGTCACTGTATTCAGGTATTTCATATCCTGGTGTTTCGTCCTTAATCTCTTCTATAATATCTTGGATATTAGAATCCATATAACGTCTTCTAAACAAAGTGTTTTCACATCCTAAACATTCCAAAATCTGATAAATGTCATCTATAGTATCTTCTGGAGTATGAACACTTTTATCTATACTGGCTTTAATAGTATGGTTTGTATGTTTTTCGCATTTATTACAGTAAACTAGTTCAGTTTCTTCCATAACATGCTTCCTTTTCTATATTTATTACTAGTAGGTACTTACATTCAATATAAGAATACGATTCTAAATCTCTCATCAAACACGCAGTTGGCGACTCTCAGTCATTCGCTTCATCGTATTCAAAAATGCTTGCTGAAAAGCCTCATCCTTCGCATACAGCTTATACAACTCCAGCTCTTGCCTCCTTTGCTGCGACATCACGTCGTTGAGGATCTTCTTGAAGGCTAAATCCCTGTTCAGCACATCTTTGTTCTCAGCTACCTTGGTTTGATAATCAGGATGCCTTTTGATAGATTTCGTGAGGTTCATGAACTTAATCCTCTGATCTTCTGGCGTAGCATCCCATCCTTGGAACCATCGCTCATTGAAGGTTTGGATAATCTCATCTAGGAGATCTTTCTCTTCATCTACATTATGGACTCCTCTAGGATTCGGGTTTTGTGGGTCCACTTCTGTTCCTGATTCATCTAGCTCGATTGTATGGTTGAGCTTTGTTCGCTCCAGTCCATAGGTAGATAGATCAACTGAATCTAGTAGCTCATCAATCAACTTATCTTCTTTTGTTTTAACCACTAGCTTTGAGACTAAGAACTTCAAGAACCAGAACAGTTTTTCCCAGTTTACAATTTCATAGGGGATTATAGATGCCATTTGACCGTATATCTTAACGAACTGCTTAACCTTAATCTTAAAATCAACTTTCTCATCATCCTCCAGTTGCAGCTCTTCATTCTGATTAAAACGATCCGCAGCCTTATCTATAATAGGACTAAGATATTCAACATCTACACCATCAAAATATTTCTCTGCAAAAATCTCTACCTCTTCCCACTCATAAACACCGACGCTATCGAGTGCATCCTTTAATTCATGAAGTACATGCACATCAGTAGCTTCGTTTAGTGTAGTCGAAGTATAGAATGGATCAAATGATGTTTTGATATCATCAACGTCATTGAAGAAGTCCAAGATAAACAAGTCTTCGGTCTTTTTTCCCAGTTGATAGCAGAACGGTTCAAACGCGAGAGTGCCTGAACAGCCATCACCCCTTGCAGTTTTTTATCGACATACATAGTGCAGAGTTTAGGTTGATCGAAGCCTGTGAGATATTTATTTGCCACCACCAAGGGCTGTGATTGTCTATATTTTTAGGCTCTCATTTTTATGATTAGTTTGCAGAAATTAGTGTACCATAGAAATCTTTGCCTTGCACATAGTTAGTTCCGCCACTCCACACATATGAAATAAAGTAAACTCTAACTATTTTTGTACCCCTAGGTATCAAAGCAGTTAAGTGCTGATTAACCCATTGATCCTTGGTTTCCACCTCAGGTGTGTTTAAAGAGTTTATAAGGAAACCCTTACTGTTGTAGAATTTCATTTGAAGGACACCAGTATGTTTATTTTGAGTGTTGATTGAAGCTGAAAAAACAAAAGCTAGAAACGATGAATCTATTTGTCTGGAGTAGTTGGCCAAGTCGATATCCTGAAAAAAGTATGAGACGCCTTTTTCGGCCCCTTGGTCATCGTAGGTTCTTGCTTGATATACTCCCTTAGGAATACCTGTGAGTGGAAAATGCCCTCTCCAATATTTAAATTGTTCTCCAACCTTAAGAGCTAAGTCTCCATTCTTTAACTTCTCAATGGGAAGTTTTAAGTCTGGGACTTCTAATATGGAATTTTGAGCAGGATTTTTCAATAAAGAAAGTGGTCCATCCACTGGCTTTGGAATAGCTATAATATTCAAAACTCCTTTTGCATAAGAATCTTTTCTGCTTCCAGCTGTTGCAAATTTTTCAATTTCTCCACAAATAATAAGCTCTGAATCTGCACTATTCACTTGAACTTCTATAGTATGCTCTCCTTTTTTGAGATATGTAAAATCAGTAAACGACCATATATCCCACGGTGTATTGCTTGAATTAATCCATTCTCCCCAAACTGGATTTCCACGTATTTCTTCATCAATTTTTAACCGGTACCCAGCTTGTCCTATTGGATATTTCTTTTTTTCTTCATCTTTTTGTAATAGCCTTTGTGTACCAGACGCAGTAATTTGTATGTCAGATTCTTCTGCCAAACTAAAAGTAATAGACAATCCAGGTATAGTAGCCCAACCAGGTTGGGTCAAAAGCAATCTTTCTTCTACTTCTGAAGACCAAAATTGGACTTGTTTTTTTGATAGCTTTTCCAGAATTTTTTTTTCTCTATTTATATCGAAAGCTATAAGAACGATTACTAGCAAAATAGATACTATATAATTTTTCCACATTGTAATACTCTTTTTATAATTAAAAAAATGATCGAAATATAACATACAAAATATAAAAGAACATCAGCTTACTTGTTTCGTTAATGTTTTTTCTTAGTAGCTCAAAAGCTTTGTTTTTAGCAAACAGGTAGTGGATTACTATGAAAAGAAACCATATTGAAATAAATCGCGAAATAAAAGACTCTATATATGAAGAAGGGAAAAATTCTATTAAAATACAGGAAATTAATGAAAACAGTACTCCTGTACGCACAAACAAGGTCATAGGCAATCTTTTGATGAAAAATTTTCTTAATTTTCCAGGTAATACTAGATCGATTTTGCTTGGTTTATTTCCTAGAATGAATTGTAAAAACAAATAATCTTCCGGTTTTTTTTGCAGGTATTTGTTTAGCTCGTATTTTTCTGAAGGAGTGTAGTTTTTTGTGTTGATAAGATTAGGTTGCTCTTGTGGTTCTTGGATGCGAGGAAGTAATAATCGTACAAAAACCGTCTTAATTTTTTCTTCTTGTTGCTGGGTTAGTTGTGTTACAACGCGCAATCTTAACCAGTCGGGCATTCTGCCTTGTTGAAACCAGGGCAGTTGCAACAATGATAATAAGCGTTTTTCGTTTATTATGGGTTTATCTTGCGTATCAGTGAGATTTCTACCTAAAAAAATGGTAGTATCCCAACGTAGTATAGGACACAAAACACAAGCGCTAAACCAAAAATATCCTTGTGGATCAAGAAAGTCGAGTAACTGTTCACAAAGTTCTTTTTCAATGGCTGATCCTGGACTATAATTTTGTAGCCACTGTAATGAAGATTTTTGTAATAGTCGAGGGAACCCAGCACTAGAAAAATTTTTACTTTTTGTGTAAGAAGAGTTGTCCTTTAAAGTTTTCACAAGATTGTTTAAACCATCTTCAGTAGCAGGTAGTATTTTAAAATATGATTCATTTAACAATTTTTCAGGGTAAGACCACAATTCTTCAGGTTTTGAGGTTAGTATTACTCTGTGTTGCCATGAAGTAAAAATTTTTACCCATTTTTCGGGCTGTCCAGTCAGGAAATCGGTAAAAACATTGCTGTCACTGAAAACAAGTACACAATGGTTAGGATATACTTGGTATAATTGCTGTAGCCTTTGCAATCCTGAATTTTTAGAATAACACCATTGTGGATCACCTTGAAAATAGTAAATATCCGCATTTGTACCATTTTGTAACAAGTATCTAGTCAACATCTCTGCCCATTTGTTGCGATAGTCTAAAAAATTATTTATTTCTATCAATACTAGATATTTTGGTAGATATTTTGGTAGAGATTTTCCCGAAGTAAAAACTGGAGTGAAAATTCCTCCTTTTTTTGCAGTGGCTTGAACTGTAGAATGTATATCTATATCCAAGATTTCTTCGTATTTCCATTGGTGTATTTGCTCCAGAGTGTTGGAAAAACTATTATCTCTAAACAACTGTTGCTCAAGATTTCGTGAACAAAACTTTACCTTAATTCCTCGAAATAGAGAGGAGCTGTTTTTGGTGATAGATATTGGCGTTAGATATTTGTACAACCAACAGCAGATAAAGATAGTAAATAGTGCCCAGGCAATATAGCGCATATATAGTAAAGATTTCAGTTCAATTGGAATTTTTTTGGGTTCCAGTTCAATGGGAATTTCTTCTATGGGAAATGGAGAGTCGTATCGTCGTTCCCATTTTTCATATCGCGGGTGTTCTACGACAAGAAAGCCCTCTTTCTCTTTAGTTGTATACTCAATAGAGAAAAAACCTTCGTTCTCGATAGCTTCTTCATATTTCTTACCAAGAAAAGTAATGGTTCCTTCAGATATAGGATTCTGAGCATCCACAACTTGAGATACTATTTTACCTTTTAGAGTAGCTGGTGAGAAAAAGAGCGAGAAAACAGAAATAAATAACAAAACGAAGGTACATATTACTAAAAAGGTAAAATGCCAGTTATAGATTTTCTTTTTTTGAACGAATGATTTCAGATCAGGTTGTACTCGATCTAGTTGTGTTTCAAGTAGCTGTGTTTCAATTAGTTGTGGATGCTGATCACAAAATTTCTCAAATTCTTGTTTAAAATGTAGTTGTTCTTCAGGTGACTTGCATAGTAGAGGGCTTATATAGTGAGCCAAGTCAGCTGTTTTTTTGGGTAGTTCACCTTTGTCTACAAGAAGAATCAATAGTTTTTCCAAAACAATGAACTCTTCAATTCCTATGTTATAGTGATGTTTATCCCTTAGTTTCTCTATAAAAGATGATAGCTCAGGGAAAATTGAAGATTGAAGTGTTTTTTTTGATGACATACTATGCTCTTGTTATTAACTGCTGAGCTTGCTCTTGGTCGTTTCTATCTTTGACTAAAACTCCCAATGTATCTTCAATCAATTTAGAGGAGAGCTTTTTATCTTTATCTGATTCTGAGATTGAATGCTGTAAAACTAGTATCCAGTCTATAAATTCTGAAGAAGACGGTCTTCTACTTAAGTCAGATTCATCGTGTAAATAATAGAAAAGTTCAAGTGCGTTTTGCAGCCAAAGCTGTTTCATTTGAGAATTATTTAAATTAAGATGTTTAGTAATAATATCTATTAAAGCATCTTTCTTTGGGAAAGGAATGTGATAATAGACACAGCGTCGTAAAAATGCATCGGAAAGAGGCTTCTCTGAATTACTAGTAAACACTAGGACTGGAGCCAAATCTGGATTTACTTCGATTTCCTGTTGTAAAGATATTTCCGGTACTTTAAAGTACTTCTCCTCCAACTCATTGAGTATGTCGTTAGGAAAATCACGAGGAGCTTTATCTATTTCATCAATTAAAACTACTGAGCAATGAGGAGCTTCCCTAGAAAATTTGCAATTTACTCCTAACCAACTTTGGCGTCTCTCTTTTTCAATAGTACTGAGAATCGCTTTTCCCAATGCATTGTACTCAATGTAATCACGTATATCAGGGCTTTCATTCTTAGGAATTTCATCACCGAGGCTTTCGTTCTTAGAGCTTTTATCTTTTTGTTGACGAAAATTCGTAGCATGAAAATGACTTAGGACATCGTATGTATAAAACAGGTCTTGATATTTACTAGTTGACTTAGCCTCAAATTTAAAGATGTCTAACTCTAAATCCAAAGCTAAATGATAAGCAAACTGTGTTTTTCCAGAGCCGGGTTCGCCTGTTAAAAGTAAAGGACGACCAAGTAATAAAGCTACATTAGCAGCTTTTTGTAGTCCTTCTTCAGCAATATAGTTTTTTGCTTGCTGCTGGAAAGAAGGGCGGTATATTTTTTCTCTTGTATAACTGTTGGCCACTCTTTCTCCTTCAGATTAAGTAACTATTCAATATCTGATGAACCATAAAAAAATTGTGTTACGGCATCTTTAAGTACGGGTGATAATTTTTTCATTGAAACATAACTTTCCTTTGCGTAGAGAGAATATATTTCTTTTGTTAATTCAGAAAAATCATCTCTGCTAGATAACTCCATTACATATTCATTTATCCATCTCTCTACATGATTGTAAGGAACACTTTCAAGTCGAGGTAATATTATATAATCTTTACATCGAAGTTCTTCTATAAATGTACTTATTTCTTTATTGCGTCGTTGCCATAGACATTTTTCAATAAAAGAAGAGGTATCAATATATTTTATAACTGTACAAACAATCAACGGATACCCTAGTTGTTTAGAGACTATATTAGTCCAAAATTTTAACCATTTTTCCAAAATCTCTTTATTCCAACATTTTCCCCAGATAGTAGTGTGAAGAAACATTGGTTGCATTACTTTATCAAAAATATTGACTCGATCAAAAACGTCCATTTCTATAGATTGATCGATATCTTCTACTTCATAATCTGTAATATCTATGAAGTGTTTTCTAATTTTTTGTTTCGGAAAAAACCCCATAGGTAGGATGATACGGCGTATAGTTGTTACGAATTGATCTATACATTGTTTTTCATCGCCATGAATAACAATTAATAAATTACTACCACTCTTCATAACTTTTGTGAGCTCTCTTTGTTGTTCCTCATAGTTACATAGGAGATGAAGTTTTTCTGATTGATATTTTGTAATGTTTATTTTTTTTAAGTTTGCAAGTATTCGATCTTTAACGTGTTGGGTTTGAAGGGCCTCGTTTACATTTTTTAGATTGGGATTTTGTAGATCCGTTGCTCGTAGGTCTGTTTCTTTCAGGTCAAACTCTATATTGGTGCGCTCATCTTCTGTTATTGCTGCAAGCAAATGTTGTTTTTCTTCAGCTTGACATTTTGCGAACTCTTGACAGGTACGCTCATCTTCTGTTATTGCTACAAGCAAACGTTGCTGTTTTTCTTCAGTTTGACATCTCTGGATGATAAAACTAATTTTTGCAGGTCGTGTCATCTGATCCGCAAAATCACTTGCAATATCATTGAGGTGATCCTGGCAAAACTCTACTAGAGTCACATCATTCAAAGTCTTTAGAGTTTTACGAATGGCAGAAATAGGAAAACTAAACTTTGTTTTGTGTATTTTCCCATCATCTAAGTTTTTTTCTTTGATTTCATCAAATTTATTTATTATTTGTTGAGTGTTTTTTTGTTTTGGTGGTCCAATTTTTAGAAGATTGTATAGCTCTTGAAAATCTTGGTGGTCTGGTCGTTTATTGTAGTAAGCAAAAATTAAGATCCCAACTTCCTCTTTTTTTTCAAAATAGTCAATTACTCCACCACAAATATTTTCTTTTTTGCTTTGTGTTAAAAGATCATGTTCTCCACGTATAATTTTTAACAATTCTGGATCATTAGGGATTATTTTATCTAGTTTTTGTTCGATAGGAGATGCACGGAGAAGATCTTGTAAATCAAGAATCCTTTCCAAAGAATTTACCATTGCTTCTCTTAAACTAAGGTATTGATCTCCATTTAATTTCAAGTTTATTTCCTTCAAAATAGAATCATTTTTAATAGAATCTGAAACTGGCTCTCTTTCAAGTTCTTTCTGAACTTACTTGATCTTCTATTTTTTCTATTTCACTCTTAGCTGACGATTTTTCTTCTTCTTTCTCAATGACGATTTTGATTTGAGTTATTAGATTTAATGTTAAATCTTAAGCCATTCATATATTGCTCTATTTTTATATTAGCTACATTAGTATATTTTTATTGTTCATTTATCAAGTATCTTACGAAGTTTTATGAAAATATCTTTCCAGGTTCTTGGGTCAAATATTCCACTAGTTTTTTTTATTTCAATCAAGATTTTTTCATAATCATCTCTTGTTGCATGGTCTTTGAAATTAACCGAGATGTCTTTTAGTGTATCAGATATTGCTTTTATCATTTCGCTATTTCGATTTTTTTCTTTCAAAAGTTCGTCGATCTTGTATTTTGCAAAATCTAAATCTTTGGACTCACTCATTTTATTAAAAATTTTTTGACCTGGTTCGTGTATTTCCTCCCTCTTTGCAGTCTCTAGTTTTGCAAACTTATATACTTTTAGAAAATCTTGATGATCAGGACACTTCTTATGATAAGCTGAAATTAAGTCTTCAATTTTGTCTTTTCTATTGAAGTGTTCAATTACTCGTCTGCAAATGATTTCTTGTTTTGATATAGTAAGCAGGTAAGGATCTCCGTTTATGATCCTCAATAGATCTGGATCATCAGGAATGATTTCTTCTAAACGCTCATCGATAGGAGACGCAAGAAGCAAATCTCGTATATCGCCGATTTGCCCTAAAGACTTCACCATTGCTTGTCTTAAGTTAATAGATAGGTCTCCATCTAGTTTCACTTTTGTTTTTCTCCTAGAGTTTCTTGATTACTATATCTAAGTATTTCTTATTTTCTTATATTAGCAAATAAGTAATACTTTCGTCAATCTTACGAACAGTAAATATTTATTTATCGTGATTAGCAGCTTTGTTTGCCAATAGCGGTAAACAAAATTTACAGATAGAGAAATAAAAGTACTCTATCTTCCCAAAACCAGAAATATTCTGATAAATTCCGCTAAAAAAAGCCGAGCACTTTCGGCACTCGGCTTTCCTCAACTACTTCTATATTACAGGGTCGCTCATTGCAGGTCTTTCATCTCTAGTTGTAGTATATTAAAAGCTTCTTTATAGTAAAATTATTACCTAATTGAATATTTTTCGCTTTTAACCTTAATAAAAAAAATGATACTTTGAGCTAAATATTAAATAGCTCTGCACAATTTATTTTTTAGCCCACTTTGCTAAAATTTTTTCAAATGGTCGCTCAAAATTGAGAGAATTAAGAAAAGACTTTTTTTCATCCTCTGGAAATCCTGACATTGCATATACAAACGCACTTTTTAGCCATGGATCCATGTTTTGATAATCTTCTTTATACTGCTTTATCCAATCAAAATCTCTATTTTGTTTTGCTGCCAGTAATATTTCTCGTTTTGCAAAAGACTCAAAAGATGAATATTTTGTAGCTAATTTTGAAAAATGATTAATATATTGATTTTTTGTAAATAGACTAAGGATTGATAATTTAAAATACTCATTTTGTTGTATTTCTTCCATTGAAAGCAAGTTAATTAATTTATCGCCTATTCTTTTCCAACTGTTAGGTGAAATTGACTGAACAGATGCAAGGTAATAACAGATATTAGCAATACATGGTTCTAATTTCGAAATTTTGTCAATAGAAATTTCTACTGCTCCTGGGTGACCTATTTGAGATAATCTCCGATAAAACCATCGTAAGCGAATATAGTCAACATTGTTTTTTCTTAGATACTCGTTTATAATTTTTTCTATCAAATCATTAGTAACTTTTTCCCAATCTTCTTTGGAAATGTTCTCATGAGAAATTGTTTTGTAGGGATCACCACCCGAATGTTTTTTTACAATTTTAAGGATTCTGTCTTCTTCATCACTGATAGGGCGATCCTCAACCATAGATTTACATAGATCTGCAAATTTTTCTAAAGTATATATCTTCGTTTTATTTTTTTGTAATGTTAACCTTTGCTGTTTATCTAATGTATATGCAATCAAATACGCAGCTTTTTTGACTGACTTCTTAGAATCGCAAAAAACTAATATATCATCAACATACCGAATAAAATTTAAGCCATTTGTTTGCATGCAGTTATCAATAGGAATCATTGTCGCTTCGGCGAGTAAGTGTACACCATGAGGGCCAACTGGTATTCCTCTAGGGACTTTAGCGGTTGTAGATTTCAACATTTCCATTAACCATTTAATGGCTTGATTAGGGAACTGAGATTCTTTTAATTGATTTTCAAGAGTATCATGGCATATTTGGTTATAAAAATCGGAAATATCGGAGTACAAAACATATTTGCAGTTGCGGCTTTTTGCGTATGCCTTTTTCCAAAAATCATTCCAAGATGTTTTATTTGAATAGAACCCATGATTAATATCTGGTTGAAATCTGTAACTATAAATTATATCTTCCGCTAACCTTCTATTTTCAATATTTTGGCCAAATTGGTATATTAAAGCTGACAATATAATATTATCCTGAGGGTCCAGTTGTGTTGCTTGCCTATATGATATATCTCCTTTTGAGACAATGAATCTCCTAGATGCTCCTGGCGAAAAATTCTCAAGAGATTTTCCTGCAATTAAATTGACAAAATCCATACAGGTGTTTTTTATTGCTTCCATTTCCAAAATTTTTGGAAATAAATCACCATCAGAATGTTTATAAACATACTTTACCGACCACGTTAGCGAATCATTATTTAAGGTTATATCTGCTTCGCATGGTTTGTTACATTCGGTAGGAGAATTTACTGGTGGAATAGTAGAAGTTGTATTACTGTCCTTATTTTTTATCTGATTTATTGGGGATTCTTTTTTTTGGACAGGCTTAGGAATTAGCTCATATAAACTCTGAAAATTTTGGTGTTTAGGAGAAGTTTTTTCGTAAGCAGAAATTAAGGTTTCAATTTCATCTCTATTGTTAAAATAGTCGATTACCCTATCACAAATATTTTCTTTTTTGCTTTGTGTCAAAAGGTGATCTTCTCCATCTATAATTTTTAGCAATTCTGAATCATTAGAAATTATTTTCTCTAGTTTTTGTTCGATGGGAGATGCAAGAAGAAGATCTCGCAAGTCGGGGATCCTTCCTAAGGAATCTACCATTGCCTCTCTTAAAGAGAGTTGCTGATCTCCATTTAATTTCAAGTTTATTTCCTTCAAAATTAATTTCTTTTGTTCTAAAATCGTTAGTTAAATATTGTTTTGTAAAATCAAAGGTTAGCTCTAGGTTTCTCGTACATTCTATTTTAACTTCTACGAATGTTAACAACGAAGTGTCACATTCGTCAATCTTACTTTTAGTAAAGTAATTTCTTTTATCGATTATTTAATTTCAGAAAAAAAGCCGAGCATTCCCAGAAGATTCGGCTTTCCTCAGAACGAAGCTAGAGTTATTTACCAATTCTCCATGCGCTCCCAAAGAGTATCCACCTCAGATCTAGTCACTTGTCTATCGCTTTCAATCTTCAGTTGCTTGTCTCCTGAAGGCACAGATCTCCCAATCCATCATCGCGACAAATATTGATTTCCCTATGTTCCTTAGATGAATAATCTGCAAAAAAGTCTATCTATTGATCTGAATCTTCTTGTGGAATGTGTTCTTTTATTTCTTCTATCGATTTCCAAATAGCATCGATTTCCGACCTCGTAATATTGCTTTCTTTGGCGTCAAGAAATCTATCAGGAAACAGTAGGTCATGTATTTCTAACAAACCTATGATTTTGAGCAGATTCTCCCCACCAGGAGTGGCATCTCCTTTTATCCATTTGTTGACTAATGATTTATCAACATTCAAAGACCTAGCCAGAGACGATTGAGTTATTTGTTTTCTAGCAAGTCCTGTAATTATTGATTTTCCTATTTTATTGCTTTCCATTATTTTTTTTTAACAGTAGTTGTAAAAAATGACAACAATGGAGTAATTTTTTTTATTTAAATTGTATTTATTTACAACTAAAGATATAATAAAATACAACTAAGTAGTTATTTATGAAACCCTGTTTTACCACAAACATCACTATGTTTTGTGATCTATCTAATACTTGGAGATACAGGAATATGAAAGAAGCAATAATTGAGATATTTAAACCCGACGAAATGGGCAGAAAAATCAACCAAAGCGATCTAGCTAAAAGATTAGGAGTTAGCAAGAATATCGTATCTCGCTGGGTAAGAGGGCACTCAAAACCAAGTAGTAAGAACATTGAGAAAATGTTAAAGCTTGGTTTTCTAGATGCCAAAAAGCTCAGCAAAATTTGCACTGGAAAATAAAAAAAAGCCGCGCACCTCGGCCAAGGTACACGGCTAAATTCAATAACAATTACAAGGAGACTATACCATGTCTAGGACAAATAGTCAAGCTCTAATCGAGCACTACGCCCTCCCTCTAGCCGAACTAGGCTACTCCCCCACAGAAGCAGATTCAATGATGGATCATAGGCTCTATAACGTTCTCTCCTCTATAGAGCAAATAAATCTCAGCCAGAAATGTCTTGTACGCGACCTCCTCAATCACAAAATCGATGAGACCTTAGTAGGAGGTGCCCAGTGAATAACAAAACCAAGACCACTGCGGAAGAAACGATCAACAACATCTACGAAATAGTAGAAAAAGCGCGCAAAGGCGAGCGCAAATCCCAAAGCGACTTCGCTCGCATCTACCGCCTAGTCACGCGTATAGCTGAAACTGAGCACTGCTTCAAGTTCTTGAAACCATGACCTGCCCTGTAATTGACGCAAGCAAGCTAAAACTACGCAAGAACTACCGCAAGTGGTACGCAATCACTTGCGGATACATTTCGCCAAGGGGTGAAACTTGTGGCTTGCCGTGCAAAGGAAGAAAGCAAGGCAGCACTGCTCGGTGCCAAATCCACCTAGGATTTCCCACTAGAGCGAGAAAAACAAAACTAAAACAAGAGCCAAAAAAAGAGGAGAGAGTACCCATGAAAACGAGAAAAGTAAGTGAAATGACAGAGCAAGAACTGAAGCAAGCGAAGTACATCATGAACCTCAAGGGCAAAGACTACTGCACAGTAGCTTACCGTCTACTAAGGTTTCGCGAAGAGCACCCGAGCTGGTCTATCAGAAAAGAGATCATACACAGAGACGCGAAGAGCATGGTAGTTCGCTGCTGGATTGAGAACGAGGAAGGGAGAACCTTGTCGGAGGATTTCGCAGAAGAGATGTGCTCCAGCCATTTACCCACAATCGAAAAAGCAAGTACCGACGCAATGGGACGTGCCCTAGCGAACCTAGGGTATGCCACAACGAGTATAGCTTCTTATGAGGAGATGGAGAGGTTCGAGAAAAAACAAAGTCCACAAAGAACCCCTACCCATGAAACTAGGCAAAATATACAGCATAAACCACAGTATAAGCCGCAGCAAAGAACACCCCAGCAAATAACCGAGCAAAGACGGACTTTACCCAAGCCTAAGCCCACAGAGCCACTCCAGCCCCAAAAAACAGCAGCTCAGGTAGCGAAAGAACTCCGCGAGAACCTCGACTGGATGAAACAGAAATTCCCCTGGAAACTGCAAAAGCACGATGGAGTAGCAGCCATCGAAGTGACCTGGGCCGAGATCCCCGAGCTAGAGAAGATCAAAAGCAAGGACGGCAAAATCTACGGATATAGGCAATACCTACGCATCCTAGAGACCAAGACAGACGACCAAGTTATCTCAGCCAAATGCAAGATAGCAGCCGACCACTTCAAGAGCATTGAGGAGAAGCCAAAGAAGCAGGAAGCCAAACAAGCGAATCTCTTTGGTAACAACGGAAACGATCACACAAATCAATACAAGAAGGGAGTAGGCGCATAATGGAAACGAAGATAATCGAAGAAGGCGGAATACAGAAAGTTGTAAACACTGTTACTAGCGAAGTAGCTGTATTGATTTCGGGTGAGCGTGGATCAGGTTGGTACACCGCAAATGAAGAAAGTAAAAACAGTCTTCAAGCCCTGTATGATCCCGAGATTGTTTTACCTTTACTGGAAGGAAAAGATCTAGATGACGAATATTTTGAGAAGAAATATGATGATTTCTATTTTGGATCTAACTTCGACAACTTGGAGGTTTTTTGGGTGAAGCACGGAGAATCATTCTACATCGAAAACTACGATGGTGGAGAAACTCTAATTACACAAGATAAGTTTCTCAGAACTTAGTTAGGAGCATAGCATGATCCAAAAAATTTGCAGCAAATGTGGTGGAGATGTTCTTTGCAAAAAGGAGGTAGAAGCATGAACAGAAAGCAAGAGATCGAAGTTTTACTACGAAAAAAGCACGAGTTTATAGAAGCTCTCAAGGAAAAGATTTTTGTACTAGAAGCCCAATGCCAAAAACTTTACGACGAACTAGATAACCTAGACTAGTAACCTAGTTGCACACTATTCCCTCTGCCACTGGTAGAGGGCATTTTTAGGAGCCCATACAAATGGCCACATTAAACGAAGTCAAATTAATCGGACGACTAACAAGAGACCCAGACCTAGCCCAAACACCACAAGGAAAAACCGTATGCGAATTTGGACTAGCCACATCTCGCAAATATAAGATGTCTGACCAAACCTACAAGGAGGAGACCACTTTCATCGATATCAACTGCTGGGGAAACCTAGCCCAGATTGTTTCCAATAACCTGAGTAAAGGCCGCTTAATCTACGTAGGAGGTCGCCTCAAATTCCACCACTGGCTAGACAAAACGACCGGCCAAAAGCGCAGTAAGCTCACAGTCGTAGCAAATAACATCCAGTTCCTAGACTGGCCAAGTGACGCAAAAAAAGCGCAACCCAGGGCACTACCAAAACCCGTGAACCAGGAGCACAACTGGAGCCCAAGCCCACCGACAGAAGTTACAGCAGACATGCAAAAGGACTACCCACAACCCCTATTAGACGAACCTCCATTTTGACCAGAGCAGCTCCACTAAAATTTTTCGCAGCAAGATAAACAATAAACCATCAAACAATAAAAAATCAGTAAGGGAAGAAAAAATGACGCAAACCAATGCCGAAATCTTAGAAGAAACGGACGAAATTTTCAATCGAGTGGATGAGCTTCTTCATCATAGTGATCCTTCTGTCAATTGGGTAAAGAGAAAATTCTATGATCTGGAGAAAGTCATTCTTGAGCAAGATCAATGTGAAACAAAAAAGAAAGGAGGAGATTCTTCTCTACAAGAACCACCGACCGTCGAAAAAACTTCTCATAAACTCTGAAATCTGTCGCCCTCTCTTCTCTTCTTCTAAAGGATACCTAAAGAAAACCTAGAGGTCACGGCGATACCCAAGCCAATTGAGAAGCAGAAGGAAAAGTGGAATAAGAGTAACGCAGCTTTGGTATTTGAGTAACGCAACTCTGGAATAAGAGTAACGCGCACTTAAAAAGATTAAAGCGAACTTTGGTATTTGAGTAACGCAGTTGTTAAAAACCTAAGGAAATTAAAATGACAAAACTACAGTTACCGTTCAATTCTCTACCGCTATTCCAGATCGCCAGATCAGGGATAACTCGGTACGAGGATGACTCAGGAAACTTCGTTCTGTGGAGTAAGGGAGTCACGTACTGGCATGATTTTCATGTTTTAGCAGTACTACTCCACCATGCCCAGCAAACAGGATCGAGCAGGATCGAGGTGATGAAGACCTGGATACTCCATGAACTTGGCCAAACGAGGCAAGGGAAGAACTACCGCAAGCTCAATGAAAGCTTACGTAAATGGAGTGGTCTACTGATCAGTAAGGACAATATTGATTACTCGATATTGAGCTATGAGGATAGCAAATCCAGCTTAATGATCGATTTTAACATATCGTACTTCAGGAAGGCAAAAGAGTGCGGGAAGCTGTACTCACTAGCTAAGATCTTCAAAAGCAAGGCTATCGAGTTCAGGATATTCCAGATTATTGCACCCTTGATGCACTTCAATAAGATATTGAAACTTGATCCAGCGAAGATAGCAAACAAGATGATCCTAGGAGCGAAAAGCATCGCTGAAGTGAAGAAGCGGGTAGGAGCCAGAATTGCAGCAGCTATAGAGAAGCTCTGCGAGGATGGCTGGATAGTGAACCAAGCTTGGGAGTGGTCCAAGGGTAAGCGCTGGTGGTACCTCTACAAGGAAGAGCTTATCGGTGAGTTGTACAACAAACAGAAGGAGGGAAGCTGGAAAGCAATTGAAACAGCGCCAGCTCCCCATAAAACAAAAAAAGCTCAGGAGAATTGCGCCAACAATTTACCTAAGTCTTTTAATCATAACAACTTTTCTGTGAGAAAGCAAGAGAAACCCATTAGCTTCGAAGAAAAATACTCTTTAGCGAGCACGAAGATGCAGGAGGTGGTAGCTGACTTTGACCCGAGTTTCTTGAGGAAACCAGAGCATCGAAAGAGATTTGTTGATAACCATGAGTTCTTGATAAAAGTGGCCAAATTTAAGCTAAGTGCGAAGAGCGGTAATCTAAATGGACGGACTATCTTTGGCTGGATACAGGATGGTTGCCCACGTAGTCGATTCAAGGATTACTTGGATCATGAGGCTAACCAAGCGCTCAAGGAGAAGGCTAAGGATGTGGGGTATATCGATAGCGCTAAGGATATTCTCTACAAAAAAGTAGCTGAGATACTTAGGCTACAGGGGCAAGGAGAGAAGGAGCAGGCTTGGCGAGATGTATGCAAGAACTATTTGGTGGGGGCTGATATGTACTTGGTGCGCAAGGATTTCTTGCACTTGTTTGTGAACAAAGCGCTTGATGATCAATTGATGGAGGGGTATAAGAATTCCGTTTACTTGGACATGATCAATTCTTTGTTTGGTAACGATTTTCTTAAGAGAATTCCGCTTAGCTGGTATCCTTATAGTACTGTGATTAAAGAGGAGAAGGCAGGTACTGGTAGTGTTTCTGCTGCAGGAGCTGGTGGGGCAAGGTACTACAGGACGCTGAGTAGGGAGGAATTTGAGGCTAGGAAGGTTGCTAAGGCGCAGTATTTGCTTGAGAATGCTGTTGTTTGAGAGAGCTCAAAGAAAGGAGTCTAGCATGGATCAAGATGAGATGGAGAAGATGCTGGAGAAGCATTTCGATTCTAAGGAGAAGGTGCGGTGCAGTCAGGCTTTTCTTGAGAAGATGCGTGGGGTGATTCGAGAAGAGTAAAAGCTACTGCTGATAATTTTATACTGGATTGGTATGCCGAAGATGCTGTGGTCTTTGGTCGTTGGGGAATCTATGAACTTAAGGCGCAGTGTAATCAAAGTAATTTACTTTACTGGTTGTGAACTAATATTGGTAGGTACTAGATCCCGTTTCCAGCGCTAAGGAAATTAGGAAAACTTGTGGTGATAAATTTTTTGATGACACTCGAAAAGTTTGCATTTGCAAACTTTTTATAAGATATCTTATAAAGATATTTCCCCTGAATTCCTTCGCAGAACCTGACCGACTTGCTCCATTGCGCCTGTCCTGCTCTCCTTTACGCTCCGCTTCCTATTTTTTATGACCTCGGGATAATCGAAAACCGGTGTCGTTATCGCGGAAGTCAGGATCGAAGTGGTCCCGGTAAGCGGAGCGAACGTCCCTGGCATCGTCGATCCAACCACCACCGCGCAACACGCGCCCCGAGCCAGCAGTTGGGCCAGTAGGATTTACTACATTATCTATGTCATATTCGCCATACCAATCCTGGCACCATTCTCTTACATTCCCGTGCATTTCATATAATCCCCAGTTATTACATGGAAGCGATCTTACATCTACTGTCTCTTCGCGATTGTAACCATAGTTCACTTGCTCTTCAGTTATACTATCACCAAAACTAAATGGAGTCTGTGTTCCTACTCTACATGCATACTCCCACTCAGCTTCTGTTGGTAAACATAAATCTAATCCCTCCATCATTCCATTCATTCTATCGAGAAAATCTTTACACTCATTCCAACTAACTCTCTCCACTGGTCTATTTTTTCCCTTGAAACGACTTGGATTTTCTCCCATAACTACTTCCCACAATTTCTGAGTACACGCTGTTTCTGCTATCCAGAATCCTTCGGTCAGAATAACTTCATGTAGTTTTTCTCTATCATATCTCCCATGCTCATTCTCTGGAGATCCCATCATGAACTTACCTGGCTTAATCCAGCGAAAGCACTGGCGCACTCCTTTGTACGTAAAAGCCATCCATAAGCCATATCTTTTGTCTTCTCCCCAGTCACTTGCCCAGTGCAAAGGAAACTCTTCTGGCATTGAAGATCCTAGTTGTATATTTTCTGGCATGTCTTTTCCTAAGCTGTTACTTGCTTTTTGCAAAGTTTGCATTTACAAACTTTGTTGATGAAATTGTTGTATAAGGTATTTTCTAGCAACTCCCTCGCATAACCTGACCGAC
>JAJDCR010000079.1 GCA_029260735.1 Planctomycetota bacterium | reverse complement strand
TTTTAGGCCCATCGGTGACCCAGGGCTCGTTCGCCTTTGGCTCACTTCACCCTGGGCTGTGTTGTGTAACACTTTCAGTGTATGGATTTCGTGAAACGTTCTTTTTTATAGAATACACTCTCAAATTTTAGGCCAATGTTTTAATAAAACTTTTCACATTGTAATTTCCGAGAAGTAAAGGATAAGCATATATTTTCTACCGCGAAGTGGTAACATGTTATAGCCTGGGGTTTCAACCCCATATGTGTCAACTTAAGGCGCAAGTTGTAGTATTTTCTTTGCCGCAGAAATGAAACATAGATTCTGACGATTCTTCAGCACATTATTGATCGGCAAATAAAATAAAAGGTCTAACCGTTCCAAATTTGGATATAAGAAATTTCTGACGTATTCTATAAGAAAGAACGCTCCACTAAATCCATACACTGAAAGTGTTACACAACACAGCCCAGGGTAAAGTGAGCCAAAGGCGAACGAGCCCTGGGTCACCAATGGGCCTAAAAATAATATTTGTACCTTTTATCACAAAATTCCCCAATCTCAGAAAGGCAAAAAAACAAAAATGGCCGAAGAAGTGATCAAAGTGCGAATAGGAAATAAACTATATTTAATTTTTAATATAGTCACTTTTCCCGCCTGTTTTCTTCTTCAGATGAATCTGAGAAATCGAGATATCGTGAGACATTGCTTTACACATATCGTAAATAGTTAAGGCAGCAACACTTGCTCCTGTTAGAGCTTCCATTTCTACTCCCGTTTTATGCTCTACTGTGGTATAGCAATTAATTTCAACGCGATTTTTTTCCACTACTTGGATATCTAGCTTGCAATCTTCTAAGCCAATTGGATGGCAAAGAGGAATGAGCTCGCTTGTTTTTTTCGCGGCCATGACTCCTGCGATAATAGCGGTTTGAAAAACAGGGCCTTTCTTTAAATGAATTTCTCCTCCCTGGAGCAGAGAAATAATATTTTCAGGTAAGTCGACAAAGGCTTGGGCATGAGCCGTTCGGCAGGTAACTTTTTTCTTACTAACATCGACCATTTCGGGCTGATTGTCTTGATTAATATGGGAAAGCATACATTCTCCATTGTTAAGTAAAATTGCTTAATGTTTCCTTCAAAATATAGGTAGCAAAGAAAACAAATAAATGTTAAGATATTCCACCTTATAATTCTAGAAATTTGATAGCTAAACGGTATTTTTTTCTCCTGTTATTATAAATTCAGCTAGCTTTAAAGAAAGCAGATACTGATGATTCGTGAATATCAAGTAACTTGTCCCACGGGGAATTGTGGAATTCAAATAAAGCTACTCCAACCTTCTCGTGCGATGAAATTGTATTGTGAAAAGTGTAACCGTATTCTTTTTCCGATGAGAACGGAAGTTATGCCTATCCAAACCAAGGAGAAAGACATTGCTAGTGTTTCCCAAACCCACCTAAAATCAAAACCAGAAGATGTCAACAAAGAAACTCGCCCGACAACAGCTTCCTCAACCTCTCGATTAAAAACGGCGATGGCTATGGCAAGTACAGATGAGTTCATTGATGATTATAAAGTTATAAGGAAAATTGGTGAAGGGGGTATGGGAAGCGTTTTTTTAGCGCAACACCAAAAAAAATCAGAGCCTGTTGTTCTAAAAGTATTAAACCAAACCTACTTTAGAGATACCGAAAAGGATAGAGTAATGGATTACTTTATCCGAGAAGCTCAGGTGCTTCTTGAGCTCAATCATCCCAATATCGTTACTTTCAAAGGTTGCGGTAACTTGGGAGGATCTCCTTACTATGTTATGGAATACATTGAAGGAGAAGAGCTCAAAATAACGATCCAAAGAGAAGGTCCGATGAAAGTCTCCCAAGCAATATCGATTGTTTATCGTTTAGCAGAGGCTCTTGAGTACGGATTGCGTTTTCAACTAATTCATCGTGATATCAAACCAGCTAATATTATTCTTTTAGCAAAAAATAAAATGATTCCCAAACTCATTGATTTTGGCCTTGCGAAAAACTTAGGGGAACATTCCTCTTCATTAACTCAAGAAGGTACGATGATGGGTACTCCTTTTTACATGCCAAAGGAACAAATTTTTGACGCCAAAAGTGCTGATCATCGCTCTGATATTTATGCTTTAGGAGCTACTTTTTATTTTATGCTTGCCGGAAAAGCACCTTACGAAGAATTTGCTCCTCAGGGGAGTATTGCGGTTATGGATGCCATTGTCAATCAAAAACTGACACCTTTAGAGCAACATCGGCCCAATATTCATCACAAAATATATGAAATTATTTCAAAGTCAATGGAAGCAGAGCCAGGAAACAGATATGCTTCGGCCGCAGAATTAAAAATTCAGGTCGCCGAATTTATCAAAAGTATCAAGAAGTAAGACTTAACCAACCGAGGCGGAGTATGAGCCAATCCTTATTTTTTAACTGCAAATTTCACATTATTCGGCAAGGAACCGACTATGGTTTAAGAAAGCAGGATCTTGTTAGTATTTTACGTTTATTCGTAAATCAACAGGATAGAAAGGAAATTTCTCTAGGGGGAGGTTTCGGTGATGACATCTATCTGAAGAACCATGAAGAGGGACATCTCAAGTTTCATTTTAAAGATGGATGTTTAATCTTAGAAGCAAGAGAAACCGTTCAACTGCTAACGAAAGAGTTTAAGAAAAAACTAATTTCTGGGCAAAAAATTCGCTTGCTAATACCTCCTAAAGGCTACCATTTTAAGCTTATTTTTCCAAATAAAACAAGTGTTATGGGAAAAATTTTTCCAGAAGAAGAACAGATTCCCCAACAGTGGGTAAAACACCTTAAAGCAAAATACGGGGAAATTGAAAAAATCCAAGAAGGTAAATCATCCCTTATTTATAAAACAAAGCAAAACTCCATTATAAAAGTTTTACGCCCTTCCTTTGCAAAAAATAAAGGTGTTTTTACTCGATTTTTAAATGCTGCAAAAAAATTTCGCGAACTGGATGACCCTTCTTTTTTAAAAGTACTAGAGATAATATCTTCCACAAAAAATTCTTTCTTCTATGTTGTCATGAACTACTTTAAAGGTGAAACACTAGAGAACTATATTGCCAAAAATGGTGTCCTTGATTTTGACGAAGGCAAGGAGATTACCTTATCTATTGCGGAAAACTTAGCAGTTGTAGAAAAGCATAACTCACCGTTTCGAAATTTAAGTCCGGGAAATATTCTTTTAAGCCCTAACAAAAAAACTCGGATTACTGGTTTTTTTCTTCTAAAATCAGAAGTTGATCTCACTGCTTTGGGAGCTCAAATGGTGATTCCGAAGTTCACTGCCCCCGAGCAAATTCGTAACCCTGCAACCGTGGATATTCTCTCTGATATGTTTTCTCTCGGAGCTATTTTTCATAATTTAGTGATAGGAGAACCACCCTTTCAGGCGAACAATGTAGGACAGTACATTCAAAGGCTATCAACTGCTACCTCTGTTCGTCCAGAGGAAATTCAAGCCCTACGCCCCTCTCTTTCTTTGGAAGAGACTATGCTGATTTCAAATTTGCTAAGCTTTGAAAAAGAAGGAAGACCTACTCCCTCTGAGTTTATTCGAGCAAGTACTCGGCGGGAACAGGAAGACTACTTTGAAGATGATTACTCGGAAGACGAATCGATGTTCTTAGAAGTAATTGATGACTCTCTTTCTGGAGAGACATCAAGTCCTTCTGGTTTTTTTGTCGAAGATACAATGGATTTAGAAGAAGAAGTTTCTCCCCAACAAGATCCTTCTTCAGATGTTTTTCTAGAAGAAGCTTCGCCCCAATCTTCTTTCCAAGAAGATACGATGGAGCTTCCTCAAAACAAGCAGACTTCTTCAGTTTCTAAACCTAAGGTTTCTACGCCTTCAGTTTCTAAACCTAAAGGGTCTACAAAAAATGATATTTTCTTAGATGAAGAAACAATGCAACTGTTGGATCAACCACAAGCAGAATCAGAGTCTTCTCGTAAACCTAAAGGAATTTTTTCCGAAGATACTTTAGAACTCTCTGATGAGGATGATAACGATGCTAGCTCATTTGAAGCTATTGAAGTGAAGGATTCACCTGATGTTCTTGATGAAGTGACTTTGGAGTTACTCGATGAAACTCACGAAGCCATGAAAAAAGAAAGAGAAAGAATTTACAAGAACAAAAAACGTTTGTAAAGCAAAAAGCTATATAGGATCGATGATGAATGTTGTTATATTTCTTAAAAAGAATAAGAATATAACGGGAAATGTAAAGGAGTTGTGATGAGGATTTCTTATGCCCTTACTCTGGTCATGGTTTTAGCTATGATACTTCTTCCAGGATGCACTTTATATACTATTAAGCCCCCTTCAGACATGACAGTAGAGCAAGCGAAAGGGATTATCCGCAGTTATATTAAGTCGGATATGAAAGAAAGAATCTACCAAATGCCTGAGGTAATAGTAGAAGACAACTATTTCTCTGATTTAAAAGAAAGAGAATTATCTTTCGAAAATCGGATCGTAAAATACCGAGACATCGGAGAAATTAAAATCCAAACGGAAGTTGGTCCATATTTAACCTATGCTGTTTTTACCCCCTACGTCCTCACTGTTGAGGAAAGCAATAAAATTATTGCTACAGATCGACTGTTATCCCCTTTGTGGACGCGTGTAATTCCTTTCTGGCTCTTAGGCCCTCAGTTTTGGTATAAATCCGATACAGAGAAATACTATGAAGCTCTTTGTTTTATGCGCAACTATGTAAAATCTCCAGAACATAGAAAAGGCCTAACTGATAGACCGCGTAAACCTTCTTTGATAGAGCCTTATAAGAAAGTCAAAGAGCCTGAACTCGAAGATCTTTTCACTCCAACAGAGATAAAACTTGAATGCGAATTAACTGGTACAACTCAAGGAGTAGCAGGACAACCGAGTACTTTTACTTGTCTAATCCGCAATATTGGAAAGAATTCTGCTGATATTTACCGCCTGCAAATAGCTCTTCCTAGCGGTTTAAACTTCATTGATGATAAATTAACCATCCAAAATTTAGTTTTCCAACAACTAGGTCCAGGAGAAGAAAAAGAATATATCTTTACAGTAAAAGCAGAAGATCCAGGTGAATATCCTATAAAAACGCAAGTTTTCTTAGATCAAACGAAACTGGATGAAGCACAAATTAATTTTAGCATAGCCTCTCAGTCTAATCTAAAATTAAGCTTTGTCGCTCCTTCTAAAGTTTACAAACAAAATGAGCTAGAATATCTACTTACTGTAGAAAGTAGTGGTGGAGCATTAGCTTCTAACGCTTCTCTAAAACTACAACTAGACCCTGAAAAACTAAGCTATATTTCAGCAACTCCAGAAGGTGTTTACAATGATCAGCAAAAAATCCTTACCTGGGAAATAGGAGATTTGCCTGTTGGGGAAAGTAGGAGTTTTCAAGTTACCTGCAACACTAACGAGGAAGGTATAATTGTTAGCCGAGCCTTAGCTAAGCTAGGAGAAGAGGTTCTTGACAAAAAACGACTAGCGACAGAGATATATAGCTCTGCAGGTCTCCAAATTTTTCATTCAGACACAAATGACCCGGTTGCTGTAGGATCAGACACATCTTACATCATTCGTATAGGCAACAGAGGGTCTAAAGACGCGAACAATATTTCAGTATTTGATCGTCTTCCCGATCAAGTAGAGTTTGTTTCTGCTTCTGTTACCGGAGTGGGTTTTACAATAAACCATAATGTGAAAGGCCAAGGAGTTACCTTTGATAATATCCCTAAGTTATCTCCTGGAGAAGAACTATCTATCGAGGTTAAAGTAAAGGTTATCAAAAAAGGAGATTTACTCAATACTTTGAAAATCAAATCAGATGATTTCAACAAGATATTAACCTCACAAGAACCGACAACAGCAATAGGAGATGAAGAAGAGGAAACGACAAGTGAAACTACAAGTAGTGAAACGACAAGTGAAACTACAAGTAGTGAAACTACTGTTTCCGAAACAACAACAGAAACCTCAACTGTAAACATCGAAGAAACTTTAGAACAAAGTTTAGAAGAAAGTTTACTAGAAGAAGCTCTTTCCGAATCGGAAGAAGAATCTTTTTCTGAAGAGGAAACTGAAACGACAGAGGAGAGTAGTTCCACAGAAACAGAAGAATCTTTTTCTGAAGAGGAAACTGAAACTACGGAGTCTACCGAATCTTTTGAAATTACCGAACCCTCTTCTGATAATACGGAAAAACCATCAGAGGAAGATAGTTCCACTGAGGAAGAAATGTTTGGAGAGTTTGATATCGATGAAGCTATTTTAGAAGACTAGTCGTTTTTTGAGAGAAGTACTCGACTACTGTTTTTAGAGATCTCATAGAGATCTTTAATTCAGTAGTGCCTGTGCTTCTCTCATTAAAATCCAGTCCTTTTGTCTTACGGGAAAAAGTTATTCATTAGGTCCTTTTACCATAAAGAGTTTTCTATGAGAAAAATAATAGAAACCAGCATATGCTTGTCCTTAATTTTGTTTTTTCTTGCGGCCTGTTCAGAGAAAAAGTCTCCTCAGCCAAAAGCTTTCCTTTTTCCAGAGGAAATGATCACTACTGCAGAAGAAACTGAATCTCCGGCCTCTAACGCGGAAGAAACTATAGACAAAAAAAAGACTTCCGAAGCAGCTGAAGTAGAGAATGCTTCTTCCAATTTTACTTCGCAAGAAGTTCCAACTTCTCAAGTAACAACGGAAGAAATTTCTCCAGTAACAGAAACTCCTACGACAAAAGCTGAAGTAGTTGAGATATCTATGGAAGTAGAAGAGTCTAAGCCTGAGCTTATCGTTTCTAATCCCATAGAAGAAAAAAAAGAAGTAAATAGTTTCCAAGTCTCTTCGGAGGAAGTAGTTTCCAATTTGGAAGATGAGCTAGAAGCAAAACTAGAGAATCTATCTAAGGCAAATGCAGAAACCAAAGAAGAAGAAATCAAAGAAGAAGTTGTTGTCGAAGAAGAAACTTTCGACATAACAAAAGAGCTGGGTCGTATTGCAAACGAAAATCCTCTTGATTTAACTGATTCCGAAGAAGAAGTTAACGAGACAGATATTTTTGTTATAGATGAATCCTCCGAATCTCCTGAGAAAAATACCGAAAACACGGAAACATACGAAACAACAGAGGAAGAGATGTTAGGAGAATTCGACATTGATGAAGCTATTTTAGACGAAGAATAGCTTTCTTATCAACTATTCTAGAAATGGATGTAAAAATAGATCTGAGATGAAAAAGAAAAAGAAAAGTATCCTTGTATTGTTATGTCTAGTTTTTCTTTTTGCATGCTCGGAAAAAGAGCGCTCCAAAAAGGAAAACCCATCTCCCACTATTCAAAGAAAAGAATATAACAAAGGACCTTTAAGAATTGAGTGGGAGATGGCACCTGCCAAACCTCTCTTGAACGAGTTGATTCAAGTTTCCTTAAAGGTCACTACCCCTCCAGAATACGAACTATTACTCCCTTCCTTGGAAGAAGAGTGGAAAAATTTCTTTTATTTCCATTACCTATGGAAAAATCCTCCTCTTCTTCAAAACAAAAATAAGGTTTATCATTGGGAAGGAAGTATGGAAGCTCTTGAGAGTGGCGAAATATTGCTCCCTCCTTTGGATTTTCGCTATCAAAAAAAGCAAAAACCACAGAAAAACACAGGTTACTCCGCATTAATTACAGATTTAAAATTGGAAATTCTTTCGGACAAAAATATAGCCAAGGAGATGGACAAGAAAGATATTTTTTCTATTCAAAAGATAAAAGATCTTCCTACCCAGCAAAGAATTTCCAAGATTTTCTTAGTACTTTTAGGATTGAGCTTTCTCTTTTTATTCTACTTTATTTGGAAAAAGCACATTTCTTCCTCTCCAGAGGTCGAAGAACTTCCTTCTCCTGAAGAATTGGCGGAAGAAAGTTTATCTCTCCTTCTACAAAAGAAATATCTTGAAAATAAAGAATATCGTTTATTCTATTTTGAATTAACTCGCATTGTTCGGGAATACATTGAGTGTAAATATGACTTACAAGCAGCTCGACAAACAAGCGAAGAATTCTTCCTGACCTTATTTTCCTTCCCTGGACTCAACAAAGAAGAGAAGGAAAAATTAAGCATGTTTTTAAAAGCCGCTGATATTGTCAAATATGCTGGCCAAAACCCTTCTTTTTTAGAAGTTGAAAATAGCCTAGCTACGGCAAAAAATTTTATGGGGCTTCTAAAAAAGAATTCTTAATTTTATATTAAACACTACATACAGCGTGTGTTCTCATTCAACCCACCACGCAACTCAGTAATTTTGAGTTCAAGGTAGTTTCTTTACTATTTGCTAAAAAAATACAAAACATAAGCAGAATGAGGGCACGACCTACTCTTTAGGAATAAAGTTCATTATGAAAAATACAGTGATTTTAGGGGCTCAATGGGGAGACGAAGGAAAGGGAAAAATAGTCGATCTTTTGGCAGAAAACTACGATGCAATAGTTCGTTTCCAAGGAGGCAACAATGCTGGGCATACTTTAGTTATAGAAGATAAAGTATATAAATTACATTTAGTGCCCTCTGGTATTCTCTATCCTGGAAAAAAATGCATTTTAGGAAATGGAATGGTCATTGATCCGCAAGTTTTACTTCAAGAAATAGAAGCCCTTCAAGAGCGTGGAGTTGACTGCAAAAATCTTTTTATCAGTGACCGCGCTCACGTTATTATGCCCTACCATAAAGTATGGGAAACTCTAGAAGAAAATTTGCGAGGAAAACAGAAAATAGGTACCACCAAAAGAGGTATTGGCCCATGCTATGCAGATAAAATCACTCGCATTGGAATTCGTATGTTGGATCTAGTTAATCCAGAAGTTCTCAAACAAAAGCTCAGCGATATCGTTCCTTTTAAAAAGCAGTTGATTCAAGCCTTTGGAGGAGAAAATGATTCTATTTCTGAAAATGAAATTTATGAATCTTATTCCAACTATGGAAAGGCCCTTCAGGAAAGAATCGTAGATACCTCAGCTTTACTTGAAAAAATTGATGCGAGTGGTGGACGAATTCTTTTTGAGGGTGCCCAAGGAATGTTCTTAGGAATAGACCATGGCACCTATCCTTTTGTTACCTCTTCTAATACAGTTGCTAGCCAAGCATCTATAGGAGCGGGAGTCAGTATGAAGAAAATTCACAAAGTGATGGGAGTGATTAAAGCATACACGACGCGAGTAGGAGGAGGTCCATTTCCCACCGAAATAGAAGGAGGTGTCGGAGAGGAACTTAGAAAAGCAGGAAAAGAATTTGGAACAACCACCGGACGCCCTAGGCGCTGTGGCTGGCTTGATCTAGAAATGCTGAAGTACGTCCATCGTCTAAATGGTCTGGATGCCGTTGTTTTAACCAAACTAGACGTTCTTAAGGGAATTCACCCTATCAAAGTTTGCCTCGGCTATGAGTACCAAGGACAACGCTTAGAAAGCTATCCATCTGACACTCGTATACTAGACTCGGTCAATCCCATATACGAAGAACTGGATGGTTGGGAAGAAGATATTTCCCGCTGCCTGTCATTTGCAGATCTTCCTCTCAACTGCAAAAAGTATGTACAGAGAATTGAGGAATTTTCGGGAGTACCTGTAGAAATTATTTCCGTTGGCCCAGAGCGGGATCGAACTATTTTTCGAGAACTGTAAAGATATAAGGCTGGAGGCAAAATTGTCCTCCAGACCTTATAATATCTTGCTCATTTTCACACCTGAGGGGGACGACGAGAGCGCTTACGCTTTTTCTTGCAGGGATTCTGTTCCATGTAGTTTTCCCAAAAATGCAAAGAGTCTCTTGGAGCAAGTCCTCCTAGAGTTCTTATTTTCAAGAATTCCATAGCTTCTGGGTAATGAGCTAAATACCGAATACAAGATTTACTTTTCTTCTCTAAACGCGGTTGTATAGCAATAATATTGCGTATTTTCTCTAACATCCGCTTAGAGAGATTTAAGCTTTCCGCCATCCCTTTTAAGTTCTTTTCAAAATAATCACTTGTAAGAGGAACTTTCCCCTCTTTCGCTTTAGAATCCAGTAGTGGTAAAGACAAAATGGTTAAAAGAGATGCGTCAGAAAAAAAGGCTCTCTCTTCCGCATCAATATAATCTAAAGCACTTAAGTGTTCTTTGAAGTTTAACATATAAGAGGATTCGTTGAACCAAAGCTTAGATAAATCCGGAAGAATAACTTCCAAAGCAGGGCTTTTTGCCATTTGCTCAAAGCAAGGTAGCACTTGCCCGCCCCTTAAAATTTTCAAGATTTCTAAAAGAACCCGTGGTCGAGGACTTAGGGTAAGTTGAGAGGAACACTCATCAATTGCCCGAGCCACACTGGGAACAATATCAAAGTTTAGCTTGGCCGCAAATTTCAGTGCCCTTATAATCCGAATGGGATCCTCAGCCATTTTAATAAAAGGATCACCTATAGTACGAATTTTTCCCTCTTGGAGATCACGAAGCCCATCCACGTAGTCAACCACTTCTCTTTCATCGGGACAATACAAGAGAGCGTTAATTGTAAAATCACGCCGCATAGCATCTTCAAGATCACTTCCAAAAAAGTTATCATGTTGTATGAGCATATTTTGTTGATTTTTAGGGATTCCGTCTTGCCAAGGAGTTTTCCGAAAGGTTGCAACCTCAATTGTTTTACGACCAAACAATACGTTTACAAGGAGAAATCTTTTTCCAATAATACGGCTATTGCGAAAAATACCTCGCACTTGTTTGGGAGGAGCCGATGTAACTAAGTCAAAATCTTTTGGAGTGCTCCCTAAAAGTAAGTCTCGGATACATCCCCCCACAAAATAAGCTTCATGGTCGAATCGGCGTAACCTCTGATAAACTTTAATTGCATCACGGTCAAAAAGATCATGAGACAACGGTTTTACTAGCGGAAATTTTATTTTCGTTTTTCGTTTTAAGTTCGCCTGAGAATTTTCAATCATATGTTTACTGTTAAAACTTACCTTGCAGAACTTCTAAGACTTTACCGGGGTTCATTACGCGAATATACATCATGCCAATATCAGAGCTTCCTGTGCTACCATAGGCATACTCAATATTCATCTCAAGCTCCAGAAGAGTCTGGCAAAGTTCCGCCAAAATTCCAGGTCTATTTTGTAAATCAATCCTCAGTAGATCATTTTCTACAACCAAAACTCCCGCTTCTCCCAAAAGGTGAATAGCTTTAGTTGATTCATCCACAACCATTCTGATTACAGCATGGTCTACTGTGTCAGAAACAGATATTGCTAAAATGTTAACTCCATTGCTAGCAAGATCTTTTGTTACCCCTAAAAGCGCACCTGGTTGATTTTCTAGAAAGATAGCAAGTTGCTTCACTATTTTCATTTTTTTGTACCTCACTTTGAATAGGGACACGCCCTATATAAACATGTTATAGATTTTCTAAATATTTTTGATACATTTGGGTAGATTCTTCTGCTCTCCAAGAACACAAGTTCATTCCTAAATTTTCATAACCACCTAGCCTTTGGGTGCAAGGTAAAATTTCTATATACATCCCAGAAACAGGACCTGTATGAAAAACCAAATTATAAGCACCTTCCAACCCCATCTCATTTTTCATGATGGCAAGTAACACCTCAGTCATTTCTCTTAAGGCTTTTGCTGTTCCAGAAAGTTCTGCTAAAGATAGTTGGTAAAGATAGTTTTTACTAACATCACAAAAACAAATGATTGCTTCCAAAGGACGCTTCAAACAAAAAGGAGTGTACACTTTCACTAATTCATCATAGCTCGTTATACAAAACTTTCTCCTATTTTCCTCTTGAAGAAAGGCGCTAAAACCCTTTTCCTGTTTTTGAGCAAAAACATTATCTTGCTCTATTCTCAGAGGAAAAACATTGCTATGAATCATTTGTAAGTGACCATGACTAAGAGAACAACCCGCCGTTATTCCATAGTTTTTTATAATGCTAAAATAACCATGCAATGACTGTTTTTCATCCCAATCTGAAATCTCTAGATTTTTTTGCCCTTGCAAAAGGAGTTTCTCTATTTTTGCAAGACTCTTTAACCCTACCAAGATATCTTCCCAAGCTAAGTTGTGATAATCCTTATGATGATCATTACTTAGCCATTGAAGTAAGTGAACACCTGAAGCCATATTCCTCGATGAAGTTTCCTCGGCAAGAGGAAAGACTGCAGGGTAAAGATTTTCGTTAATAAAGGTATGTCCTTTACTCAAGGCAGCAATATCCCAAACTTTTGTAGTATCACCTTCACAAATAGGACAAAAGCAAGTTTCACTTTGCCCAATCGGAAGAGAAAACGCTCTATCGTGAGGCCGTTTAGATCGGGCTGGGCAATAGAGAATTTTTTGTTGGTTTCGAGGGTCTACTTGATAGTAAAACTCCGGCTTATTTTTTTGTAGTTTGGGATCTTCCTCAATACTATTCCAAATATCTTGGGCACATATCTGTTCTGATGAATCAGATTTTGTTTTAAAAGACAAATTATTTAATTTTTCCCAAGAAATTTCTTGTCTGAGAGAGCGATATTCTATGTCTTGCATATTCTGGAAGTATCTAGTTTGAGGAAGAAGCAGAAATATCTGTTTCTGTGTAATGAGGTGATTATTTGACGGACTAGGTTTCCTGTATTTTACTGCCAGTTTTCTATTTGTCAATGAGAAACTAGGAGGATAGCAAAAAACTGTTGATTTGCTTCTCTTTTTATGGTTTTATAAAGAAAGATAATTTAGAAAAAACCATATTCACTGACAAGTGCCATTTAGATTTTAAAAATCTAATATTTTAGGGGAGGTGCTGCCATGCAGCGAGTTTTAAAGTGGATTTTTATGGTAATGGGTATTTTTTTACTAGCAGCCTGCGGTGAAAGCCACTCTAGTAGTACCATTTCCAATCTATCAAACAATAATTTCAATTTTGGGTTGTCTAGTTTTAATTCCACTCGTGAATTTCTAGTCACTCAGAATAACGGTGTTGTTAAAGCCTTGGCTCTTGATGAGCATAGAGAACATTTTATATCTAGTCTTAATAGCATTGCCAAAGGAACAGATGTCACTCAACCCATTCAAAAAAGATCCATTGCTATTCAAGGAAATAAGGATATCCTCAATGCTCTCTTTGGGCTAATTGACGATGATACTTTACCTGACATGACCGACGCTCTCGGGCAGATTTTAAATGAGCTAGCCCGTAACCCAGAGAACCTTAAAGCTCTCTCCGAGTTTTCTCAGACAAAAGTTGGGGTAGAGTACCGCAACTTTGTCGCCTTACTTCGTAAGATTTTTTTACATCCCCAGTGCCAAGAGATAGCAAATGCTGTTGACCGCTTAATCGAAACTAATCCAGATTTCTTAAAGAACATACTCGCCACTTTCAGTAGCACCCTCTCTTCTCTTCCTAGCCCAGAGTTAACCCAAATTATTTTGGATCTCCTTGCTACAGATATGAAAGACCTATCGAGCGATGATAGCTCTCAGGATAGAGCGGTTTGGTTAGTTCGCTTAGACTCTCAAAATAATCCCAAAGTTTTAAAAGATGGTTTTGGCTACCTCTATCCTCCTTTTGTCGATGCAGATTGGAATGGCGAATGCGATGTCGATCATCTTGGCCGCCCTATAGATAAATATGGTAAAGTAATCCAACTAGAGGCCTTTGGGAAAAATGGCTACCAAGATGGCAAAGGAAAATGGCTTGTTACCAGAGACCAAGAAGGCAAAGCTGTTTCATCTGAAGGAAAACTCGTATTTGAATATTTTGATGCTCAAAAAACTGTCTTGTCTGCCTTTCTTTATAATTTGGGAAGAGCTATTGAGCTTGATATCTTACATGACTTTCATCAGGCCAACTTCGTTGCCTTGAAACCGATGAAACAATTTGAAGACGAAGATGGCCCTTACTGGGGATATTCAGATGAGGGAGACTTAGTAAAAGGTTCTCTATCAGCGTTGAGTCTTTTGAAAAAAGACGATTTCCGAGACTTTCTCCGAGTCATTCAAAAGGTTTTTGAGAAAGATCCTTTGAAGGCAGAAAAAGTGCTAAAGGCACTGGGACAAGTAATGGTCTCTCTTCGAGACAACAACTTCTCTTCTCCAGCTGAAATAGCAGAAATTCTCCCCAGCATTTTTGAAAAGCCCTCATCTCCAGAAGTAGCTGAAATGATGGAGATTCTTCGTAACACTCATATTCATTTAGGTTTTACGGATGGAGCTTCTCTTTGGAAAAAATGCATTCGCAAAAACAAGACATTTTTAGCAGAGGAAATTCTGTGGCCTTGGCGCAACTCTCTTATAACTATTCAAAAGTCTTACCCCAGCAATCCTGAAATTTTTCCTCGAGTCTACAACAACATTTTAGGACTTGTCTGCGGAAGTGCTCTTGAGAAATACAAGCTTACTCCTGTTGTGCCAACCGTCATCACTCTTTTATTGACAGCTTTAGACTTGGATCCTGAAGGCATGGTCGATATGTTCCAAGAAAGCTTAAAAGAGTCCGTCACTAGTCGCCATACAACTCTGACAATGGAATGCTGGAAAAAATTCTTGTCCCTAGAAGAAAGCCATCTCATTCAAAAAGGAGTCGCTACACTTTTAACTCCTCAAGAAGATGAAGAAATCAATTCCTATTCAGAGATTGTTAGATTGGGCATTGCCTTAGTACAATGTAATCATGACGTAAAACTAAAAATACGTTTGGCTAATATGGTCGCAAAGCTCCTTGATCCCAAACGTCCCATCGTGTCTAATCTAATTGACTCTTTAGGAAGCCTTCTTGGTTGTCGTGATGGAGCCTTCATGGTTAAGACACTCCGAGTAACTTTTTGTCAATGCCATAAATTCCAATTGTCTCCTATGACAATGCTTTCCTGGACCTTCCTAGATGTTCTACAGGCCGGAGGAAAACATTACAAAAAAGGAGGGCTAAGCGAAGAAGATATTCACAAAGTTTGTCATGGACTTTCCCATGGACTAACCAACCCTTCTGGCTACCTAAAGAAGATTTATAAACTGGTCAAAGAAAGAAAACGTTGATCCAAGGCCCCTTCTCTTTGCCACAATGACACAAAAATAGTGAGGGCGTCCATAAAGAAACGCCCTCACTATTTTTCACCCTTCCCCTTCTCTCGCTTAAACTCCTTTATTTTACTCAGTTTTCTTTAAAATTTTTATGCTGGCACTAAAATTGCGCTACCATGCTAATAGAATACGGCATTGTTTTCATAGAAACAAAGAACAATCCTTTTGGGAGAAAAAAACATGTTTTCAATGCAAAGTGCTTTAGCTTCGTCCTTCTTAGTTGGAAAAATATGGGGAATTCGAGTACGAATTCACTTCTCTTTTGCCCTTTTACTTTTTATATTAGGGCTTTTAGCTACAGTTCAAGAAGGAGTCGTTTATGGTCTTGCCACAGTCTTCTTTTTGCTTGTGCTTTTTTTCTTAGTTCTCTTACATGAGCTAGGTCATTGCTGGATGGCAATAAAGACGGGAGCCAGAGTTAGAGATATTCTTCTCTGGCCCTTGGGTGGATTAGCTTTTCTAGAGGGAGTCTCCTCTGATCCTAATATCCGAATTAAAATTGCTTTAGCTGGTCCGATGGTTAATATCACTTTAGCAATTCTTCTCTGTCCTTTTGCTGTGATTAGTGAAGGAGCTTTCTTTCTAACTCTCATCAAAATAAACCTTTTAATTGGTTTTTTTAATCTACTCCCAGCCTTTCCCATCTTAGATGGCGGACATATTTATCATGCGTTTCTGAGCAAAAAATGGGGAACTCAAGTTGCCACAGTTAAAGCTCTTGATCTGGGACAAAAGCTCGCCCTAATTTTAGGAGTAATAGGATTATTTTATAATTTTTGGTTAGTTTTTATTGCAGTTTTGATTTATTTTGCAGGGCAGGAAAAATTGCAAAAACAAGAGGCCGAGCGATTTTTTTCTAGTCCTTACTCTCAGTCTCCTACTCCAAAAGTTTATGGACGTGACGAGTGGAATAAATTTGTTCGCCAAGTCGAAAATTTTTTTCAAAATCGTCGCTTTTAAGGAAATACTATGCATCCGTTACTTTATTTACTCATTGGTTTCTTTTTTTTATCTCCCATTTCTTATGGAGAAGACGATATAAATTACTTAGTTGAGGAAAACAACAATGATTCTCTTCAAATAATTTTAAAAGGAAAAGGAAAGGACATCAAGAACTTCCTAGAGAACCAAATTGTCCATTACAAACAAATGTTAAACATTCATCAAAAGATCGATGAAAAAATTTGGGAAAAAAGTGGAAAAAGTTTTTCTCGTGCAGACAAACGAAATTACAAAAAACTTTATCACTCCATGGAATTAGAGTTTCAAGAAAGAGTCGAACAATATGAAAAGATGCTTTATGAATATAATCGTCAGCAACGAATAACTCATTTAAAACATCAAGTAGATAAAACTCTTCAAAATATTGAGGTCGTCTCTACCTCAAAAGAGTCATAAATCTATCTCGATCATTTCGACCAAGAAGAGTGATATTTTCCGTGATTTTTGAATCGAGACTTGGTATTATTTAAAATAGAAATAGGGCGTGTCCTCATTCAGCTTTTTTGACGATGTTTTTTTAGCAATAACTAGGAAAACTATTTTGAACTTAGTCTTCTTAGTTTCCAAGGAAAAGCTGAATGAGAACACGCCCTTATAACTCTTTATAGGTTTTCTTTATACTAGGCAGGGAGTCCTTTATGCTAAAAAAGAAACTTCAAGAAGAATTTCTCAAAGACGACAGTGAAAAAGAACAGGTTTCTCGCACCGAAGGAACCACCAAGTTAGCAGGACTTGATCAAGTAAAAGATCTAGAGTCTTTAAATTCTTTTCCCGCTCTACTCATTCCTGGTAAAACAGCTTTTTGTATCCAAGCCGTTAGTCCTTTTACCATAGGAAAAGACTTTGCCCAAAACTTTTTTGGGGGAAGTGGCGGAGAAGAAGGAGATCATGTCTGGATGAGCCCTATGGGGCCAGGAATGGTCTTACTCAAAAGCATTAGCAAATCCCCTATCAGCATAAATGGAAAAGATTTTGCTTTTGAGGGCATTGAAATGCTAGAAAGCCTGAGCACTATAAACCTATTGGGAGGCACGATGGTTTATATTCCCGATGAGATAGCTTGGGAAGAGTATAAGAAGGGTTAAGGCTTCTTGGCTTATCTCAAACCATTTTTGAAAAAACGGTTTCCGATAAACCACCCCAAAAAAAAAAGATTTTTCTCCTGTTTTTAGGAGAAAAATCTTTTTTTTGTATCAGGAATTAAGATCAAAACAAATAGTTAGTTTGTTTCATTAGGCTCAGAGGAGTCTCCTTTCATCACTGAAGTCTCATCTGAGATGCTAGTTTCATCTGGAATAGTAGCCTCTGGAGCAGAG
Source organism: Planctomycetota bacterium (assembly GCA_029260735.1). GTDB lineage: Bacteria > Planctomycetota > Uabimicrobiia > Uabimicrobiales > Uabimicrobiaceae > JAJDCR01. The sequence goes on along the minus strand of JAJDCR010000079.1, from coordinate 99,139 downwards.
TTTTCAGAGGAAGATTCATCCGCTGCTTTTTCGTTTTTAGACTTTCCACGAGTATATTGAGAATAGAGCATAATCATCGTTTTTTTGTGTGCTTTGTTTAAGCTTGCATCTTTTTCAATCGCCAATACCGGATGGCTTTCTCCTCCTGCGTCGGGTAATGCTTCACCTGATTGCACTTTTCCTAATTTCTCTTCATATTCTTTCAACTTTTTTTCTTTTTCGTCTAAACTTTCTTCCTGCTCTGCTCGAAGCTTACCTAGCTCAATTAATTGATTTTGATACAGCTCCATTTTTTCTGCTTGCTTCAAAATAAGAACATCTTGGTCATTACGAAGTTCGTAATCATTTTCCAATTCTTTTATTTTTGATTGTTGGCTTTCCAGAACGCTTTCTTGTTCCATTAAGCGAACACTCATTTCTTCCAAGCCTGCATCATCATCCATTTCTCCAGAAACTTCTTCTTCGAGAATTTCTTGAGGAAGGGAAATGCTTTCTAATTGGTCTAAAACTCTCTTAACCTGAGCGATCGCTCTAGCTCGAACACGTGCGTTTTGTTTGTATCCATTTTCTAAGTCAGGAATTTTATTTTCTAACTCTTGAACTTTTTTTTCTAAGTCTTCTTTAGCTTCATTGAGGGTTTCAATTTTTTTTTGGCTTTCTTGTTGAACTTGCTCAACTTTCTTTCCACTTTCCTCAATCTGCTTGTTTAGTTCATTTTTATCTTCGTCTACTTTATCCAAAAGTAATTCTTTTTCTCGAAGACTTTTCGAAACCGTTTCAAAAGTAACACTTTTTTCATTTAATTCCTCTTGCAGAGAGGCAATTGTTTGTCCTTTTTCAGTGGAATCTCGATTTGCTCCCACTAATTTTTCTTCATATTCTGCTATTTTTGTTTTGATCGCTTTATTCTCTTGATCAAGCTGATTTACTTTCTTTTGATATTCTTCTCGCTCTTTTGCTGTTTCTTCTAGCTTTTGTAATTTTTCTTCTCGATCGTGAGAAAGAAGTTGAATTTCTTCTGTTTTGCTATCAATGGTGTTGCGAAAATTTTCTAGCTCTCTTTGCTTTTCTTCTTTTTTAAGAGACTCTTGTTTTGTTGCAACTGCCTTAAGGACAACTGCTGCAATTCCAGCACCTAAAGCAACACCAAGGCCTCCAGCCAGATAAACATTCGCTAAGAAAAAATACCCACCAGCGAGTAATTCCATTGCCATCATTCTATGTACTCTCCTTAACCCAGATACAGTTCATTTTTTGGCTTAGCTACAAGCCTTGTGATATTTAGATATTAAAGACTTATAACTGAAGTAAGTGTGTAACTAAGAAACTAATTTTCATAGAAAACATCTTCCAAGTACACTCTCATTTTCTTTTCTCATCTCTTAAAGAAAGATAGCAAAATCAAGGAAGAAAATCAAATCTATTTTCAAGGAAGAGCTTTAAAAAAGAAAAGCGAATTATCATAATAGATAATTCGCTTCAGGCTTTCCCTAAGGAAGGGTTTTCTAAAATTAACTTGGGATAAAATTAGATTCTGTTTTGGTTTTTAATGATACTACGCAGTTTGTTCAAAGATTCTTTGATAATTTGCCGTACTCTTTCACGGGAAAGATTAACATGATTGCTAATTTCTTGCAGCGTCATAGGGCCTTTTCCATCAATCCCAAAGCGCATCCGAAGAATATTTCGCCGCTTTTGATCTAACGACTGCATAAGAACTTCCAACCTTTCGATGTCTTCATCGCTGACATTTTCTTGCTGGGTTTTATCTTCTATGACATCTTTTTGAGCGCAAATTTTATCTAAGCTTTGGATATGAGATAAACTAGAAGATGACCTTAATATATTTTCGGTGTATGCTCGGCGCTCAGGTTTTTCTTCTAGGTTGGAGACTACTTCTTTGATGGTAGGAGCACAACCTCGTTCTGCCGTCAAAGTTTCCTTGATTACATCGGCTTTGGCAATCAATTCTCTCATGTATGACGGAATACGTACAACCTTGCTGCTATCCGTTAGAGCTCTGCGTATGGCTTGTTTTATCCACCAAGTAGCATAAGTTGATAGGCGACATTTTCGATCCGGATCAAACCGCTCTACAGCTTTTAATAAACCAATATTACCTTCTTCAATTAAATCTTGCAAAGGAAGGCCGCAATTAGAGTATTTTTTAGCAATGTTAACAACGAGGCGCAGGTTGGCTTTAATCATATCTTCGCGGGCTTGTGAATCGCCAGTACGAATTAATTTGGCTAACTCTAACTCTTTTTCAGGAGTTAGCAGTTTTATTTTATTAATATCTTTAAGATATGTTTCAAGTGCTAGCTCGGAAGTCATGGCTAAGCCTCCTAAGTTGAGTGATCTACCAAATAAAACACCTAATACGCCTATGGTAGTTGACACAAGTTTGATAGAGATCATAAAAAACATTTTTTTGTTGAGAACACTTACATTATAAGCAACAAACATGCCATAGTTGCCAATAGTGAAATATATATATATATTAAGAAATTCTTTTCAAAGAATTCAGTAGACTATTCCTCGTCTTTTCAAAGATTTCATTATACTATCTGCTCTCTAAAGAAATATATTTTTTGAACCACAAAACGTTTTTATTAGATAGATCTAGTAGAAAATCCTAATATTTTGACGAAAGTTCGTCAAGAAGAGGGGGAAAAACTGTCATTTATATTCTTTACTTCTTTCGAGAAAAGAAAAAGTCAAGAAAAAGCAGAGAAAAAATGCTTAGAGAATTCTCATAAGAAAATAGAAATACAATTTTTTGTCACTTTTTTAGACAAAAGGTGTAATTTTTTGTCACTTTTCTGGACAATTATGCTTTTCGATAGCTATCCCAAACCAAACGAAGATGAATGGGATTTTCTTCACTATTGGAAGAAAGAATATAATTTTCCTTGTTTTGCAATGCTTTGCAAATTTTTTTCCATTCCTCTCCAGTTAGAAGAAAAACAAAACCATCCTCGACAATTTTTCCCCCATTTTCTTCCGCCAATGGGTAAAAGGTCAAAAAGCAACCAGCGAGAATACTATTCTCCCCCGAAGAAGTTATCGCTTCTATTTTTTGCTGTTCAGGAAACCATACAAGAGCAGCATTTGCCTGCGGAGAAATATTCGCAAAAATAGTCAAAGGAGTTTTTTCCGTTAATTCAGAAAATTGCTTTTCCCATTTTTCATGAATAGAGGATGATAAGCTTAACTCCACATAATTTGTATCTGCCCAGTAGGTAATGAAAAGTCCTTTCAAACCAGGCAAATCAATTAAAACGCTTTTTGAGGAAGCACTAGGAGTGCTTTCTCTTTTACGATCCATCCAATTAGGATGAGGAAAAATTCGTGATTTCTTCCCTAAACGAGTTAAAACTCTCGTCAAGCCAGCCTGTTGAACTGTGCTAATCTCAAGTTTAGTCAGAGGAATCAAAGCGAGATAGTTTTGAATATTTTCAAGAAACAACTCCTGAGAAGAAGATTCCCCAAAAAAATCAAACTGGTAAGGCTGAGGCCTAACATAGCCCACTCCGGTAAATAAATCACTCCCTCCTAAACCTGGATGATTAAAAATAGTTACATCTCCCCAAGAAATCGGTCTCTTTTTTTTCCCTATATGGTAAAGCTCTTCGAAAAACTTGAGAACATCTCTTGGATATTCTTCTTTCTCTTCTCCCCATTGACATTGTATCGTAAAAACAAGTTCCGCCTGCCCTTGTTTTTCAAAGCCTTCGCTTAGGTACGTCCAGCAAGGAAAGCGAGTGTCTTGTATGCTCACTTTGTGATAATAAACATGAATTTTAAACTCGGGAGAAACTTCATGAATTTGAAGTTGATTTTTAAATTCATCTTTTTCTTCCTTTGCCAAAGAATCCATCCTATTGGGGAGATTTTCTTGGATTAAAGTCTCTAAAAGAGAAACTGTCTCCCAGGCTCCATTCCACACATAATTTTTTTCTGGCGTAGTAATGGTCAAAGTTTCCGAGTTAGAAATCGAAATAGATTCTATTTCTTCCCAAGAGCATTCCTCCATAATCTCATCTTTTAGATTACGAATGCCATATTGAGAAAGAATAAGACCTGATTTTTTTTGGCTTCCATAAAGAAAAACAAGGAGTACTCCCAGTAAACAGCTAAGAAGAGAGAAGAACAATACAAAAAGAGAGACTAAAGAAGGAAAAGAAACCCAGTAATGAGAAAAAAAATAACTTAGCTTTCCCAGTCCTATAACAAAAAAAATTACTCCAAAAAGACCTTGTCCGCGGCTAATTTTTGGCTTTTCATAAAACTCAAGATGTTGGTCGGCTATGAGAAATTGGCGGTAGCGATCTAAGCGCTCTGTAATCGACATGTTTTAATTTACCTTCAAAGGCAAGCGAATACGTGAATTTATAGGGAGTGTTCTCATTCAGTTTTTTTACAATGTTTTGATAAGTTAGAAGTATAACTTTCTATCCTATTTCTTGTTGCATAACGTAGTGGGCTGAATGAGAGCACTCCCTTACTAATAAAAACAAAAAACAAAATTTGAATAATGACACGCCCTAGTATAGAAACATAAAGCACAAGAGAAGAGGGGAAAGAAGTGATCAAGACAGAAAAGAGTTTCTAATCCTGTTTTATAAGATAGGTGCATAAAGGAATAAAATCAAATAAAAAAGGATCACAGATCAAAAGCACAGCATTAAAACTAGGAATAGAGAAAGAATTTCAAAAAAATCTTGGGCTAGCAACGTTTTTGATAAACTTAGTTCTCTTTGAATTATCTAGTTTTAACACTCTCTTTTTGCTAGTAGCTTTAAGCTCCTTAATATTACTAAATGTAAAGCAACAGAACTGGGACAATTTTAATTAGTGCAAAGGTTAGGGGAAATCATATTTTAAATGCCTCCCTAGTCACTCCAACAACTAGCTCACTCCATTCACATTTCGCTTCGCGACACATCCACAGAGAAAATGAATCCCTAGCATTTATTTTCTCTGTGGCAAATTCTGAAAAAAACCTGACCCCAGGCGTTGTATTCATAACAAGGGCCTGGTGCAATCCTAGATGCAGGTTTGAAAAATCTCCTAAGTGCGTTTTTTGTAGTAGGGGGAAATTTTCTAAGAGAGGTATTTTGTGTTAAAGAGCGAATAGGAGATAGGTTTAGTATACTGGGAAAGGTTGGGAAAGAGAAGAGGGGAAAGAGCAGCTAAAGAGAAAAAATATATTTTCTTCTTAGCTGCTTTTTTTTTGTGGGAAGGAAGAAGTTTTTAGCTGTTTTTACGAGATTCTATATCTTGTAAAATTTTTTCTTTAATGGAACGAAGTTCTTGTTCAGTTTGAGCCTCGCGAACTTTCATTTCATATTGTTGAGATATTTCAGGGTAAGTGTAACCAATTCCTTGAATTAACCCTAAAACTTCTCCTTTTGCAAGTCCTTTTTCATAACCAGTTTTAGCACCTTGATCAATAAGGCGTTGAGGTAAAGTTTCGATCATGGTAGTAATCTCCTCTTTATTTTTATTTTCGAAATCCAAGTCGTCAAGTATATCCTTGTTAGAAGGATTGCGGTGGTCTTGCAAAAAACGAGCAACCCATTTCATCAAGGTTTTCCAAAGCTCATAATTAGGTTCATTTTTCATCCAAGAAATAGCTTTTTTGATTGTTTCCTCTAGATTAGCATTGGGATTTTCTTTTTCTAGAAGAAAAACAGCGGCAAGAGCATTAGCTTGCTTTTCGAGCTCCTCTTGCTTTGAAATATCAATAAGATGGTATTTGAGACTGGGAAGAAAGTCTCCAAAGATTTCTCCGCTTTGAACAATATCGCGAAGGCTATTCTTTACAGTCCAAGCTTCATTGCCGTTATAAAGAACAATAGGAAAAACGGGAGGAAGAGAGAAACTCTCTGATCTTTGTTCGCTTGGGGTCATATTTTTATAAATATCATACCAAACGTGGGCTAAGTAGAAAAGTAAACGAAAAGCGATAGAGTGATCAACAGTAGACTGGTGCTCAATCAAAACAAACAAAAAAATTTCCTTTTCGTTTTTTTCCTTGTCTACTAAAGGAACTTTATAAAGAATGTCGGATTCTTTTTTCTTAAAGTCCGGTAAAACATACTCTTTATCGACGCGCTGTGCTCTTGAGTAGTCGAGCTTCTCCTTCCAATCTTCATTGGTATAGCCTTGGATCAATTGGCGAAACATTTCAATAAAAGAGAGTAATTGTTTGTAACCAAGATCGTGCTTATTCCTTGGTTTTCCTTTTTTCTTTTTGTCTTTATCTTTATTCAAAACATTCTCCTAAGATTTTACTCTATATAAGTGATACTTTGCCAGTTTCTTTTTTGTTTGAGGTTATTTTATCAGAGGATGGGACAAAACGGGATTTTTCTTTTCACTTGCTTTTCTTTAGTTAGCTAGGTTTTGAGAATTATCCAAGAACTAGATAATCTCTTTGGTATGAAGGTACTCTAGGCAAGTAGGGTGAGTTTGGCGGTGAACTTTTTTTGTCTTTGAGCTTTTTGGATATACTTGATCGTGAGTTCACTGATCAAGGGAGCCGGAGGGTTGTCCGTATTTATTGAGGAGGAGGAGAGTGAGAACCTAGAACGGTAGCTCTGAAAATGGTGGTTGATGGAACTTCCATAGCACCCAAAGTTTGTTTATAATGAACAGGGAAGAGGAGTATCTACTCAGTCTCAGAGCGTCTGGCACCAATATTTTTAAGTTTTGTCCCATCCTCTGGTAAAATGTTTTTGCTATAGCAAAAAATTAATTGAAATAAAATTCACGAACAGGATAGAATAATAATATTAATGCAAACTTCATTTTTGCAATAACTTACTCCCACCATTCTTAACTTAATGGCCGTGATGCTCCGCGTGAGAACGAGGTTTCTAGGCATCATCATCTGAATTAACACAGAATCAATAAGATTGCCATATAAAAACATGTAATAGGAATATTTATATTTATGAAGTTAATAGATTTTCAACCTCAAAAAAAACTAGAAATGATTAGCATTGTTAATCCTCTTCGCAAACTAAGTTTTTACATCTTTGGTAGGAGAGGGCGTTCTTTAGGGTGTTCTTTTGCAATGCTTTGGGTAGGGTTATTGTGGTATTGTATATTTCATATCGGCCACTATGTTCTAAGCGGTTGGTTTGTCTTTATATTTCTTGCTGTAGGTTTTATTCTATGGGAGTTTTTGGCATATTATCCAGAAGATTTGGAACTGCTGGCTATTGATCGAGATAATAATCATTTTTTAATAAAAGCAATTTCTCCTTCTACGAATAAAAAAATAACCATAGAATGTGCTGTAGAAGACGTTGAGAAAATGGAACTTTCTGTCCATTTTAAGAATGAATCGCAAGAGTTTAGTATTTTATTTTTTATTTCTAATCAGGAAATAGAATGCTTTTATTTTTTATTTGAAGATATAAAATCTCGCAAAAATGCTATGGATCTAGCAAAAAAGATCGCAAATGTTTTAGGCATAGAATTTGGCAATATTGAAATAAATGAGCCTTCAAAACTAATAATGGTTTTTTCTCGGTCTTTTGAGGATTCCCAAAAACTTTCTGCCCCCATACATACATACGAAAGTGCTCAAGATCCCAACTTACAAAAAGCAATCATCGAAGAATGGGATCCAAAAAAACACAATATAAGTAGCATGATTGATGTGGGTTATCAGCCCAAAAAATCACTAAGCTACAAAAATGAGCGTTTCACTTTTCGTTATTCTAGTCTACTTTTTTTTCCGCTTTTTCCTCTACTTGTGTTTTTGATGAGCAAATTTTTTGGACTAACGTCCTTTCCATTCATGTTGTATATAATGTCTTTTATAATGAGCATGGTTGCTTATATTTTTACTAGCAATAAAGTACAATATGCTTTTTATAAGTTTGATTTTGTTAACAAAAAACTTGAATGGGAGTATCGCGGTAAAAAAGGAAAAGTTTATGAATGGGAACATCACAGTAAAAAGGGAGTACTTGATTTACAAAATATAGAGGTGGAAATCACGCGGTCTAGCGATAGTTCTGGTATCGATGAAACTACCACTACTTATCACTCTGACATTACTCTAAAGGGTGCAACTTTGGGAGAAGGCTTGTCAATTAGACATTCAGATGTTGAAGAAGAGGTGCAAAATGTTGAAGAAGAGGTGCAAAATGTAGGTCTAATTTTTGCCAATATGATTTCAAGAAGTTTAGATGTTCCTTTGGTAAAAAACGACATTACTTTAAATGATAATGGTTCTATTAAACCCATTTTGGAACCTATTTTGGAAAAAAAATCAACATTCAAATGGAAACGTTTTTTAGCAGCAATAATTGTAAATGTGTTTTTATTAACAATTTTGTTTTCCTATTTTTCGGTCATTAATGTATATAATGAAATGGGTATGTTAGGCAAAACTGAAGTTATAGATGGGGATATATACCAAACAGTAAATTTTTCCACTGAGTTGTTCATCATAATTGGACTTATATTTACTTGGCTTTTAATGCGCAGTATGTCTTTTAAGAAAAAGAAAAAAGGTACATCTGAAACATTTATCGCGGTATTAATATTTGTATTTTTCTTTACTTCTATTTCAAACATTATTGTACTATTCGCGGTTTATGATCACAAAATCGATAAGATAAAAAAAGCAGCGGAAAAAAATTGGACTAGATACACAAATAGTGGACAGAAACTAAAACTGCAAAATATGTATACACACGGCAAAGTAATAATAATGGAAAATAAACAATTTTCCCAGTTGAATTTCTTTCTACCAAGAAAATTAAGGCCGTCAGTGGCGAATGAGGTTGGCAGTGTGGTTAAAATCGTTTGGGTTCAAAAAAATAAAAATTTCAATAGATGGCATGCAGAATTGCAATTGGTAAACTTTGCTACCAATGTTACTATTGGCAAAAAAACATTTGGAGGTTTTATAAAGAAGCATGGAAAAATAATAGTCGAAGAAAAAAAAGCTATAATATTTTTCCTTCGAGACCTACCACGCAAAAAATAAAACTATTCCAGGGGATAAATCCCCTGGCTACGTGCCGTTGCCGCGTTCGCGGCAAAGAAAAACATAGAATATTTTTTATACTCAGACAAATCTAATTCACCTTCAAAGGCAAGCGAATAGTAAACTCGCTCCCCACTCCGACTTTACTTTGTACTTTAATCTTTCCATTATGTGCTTTTACAATAGATGAAACCAAGGGAAGCCCTAGCCCTGTCCCTTCTACGGGACGAGTTAGCGTGTTTTCCACTCGATAGAATTTTTCAAAAATTCTTTGCATGTCATGGCGAGGTATGCCTACACCGTTGTCTTTTATAGTGATCGCAATATACTCTCTACGTAGGCGACAGAGTACTTCAATTTTTCGTTCTGCTCGATCAATATATTTGTAAGCATTGGAGAGAAGATTGATTAGCGCTTCGCTGATGGCTTCTTCGTCGATTAAGATATGAGGAAGCTTTTCATCCAATTGAACAAGGAACTGGCAAGATTCTTCGGGAATTTGTTTCTTAAATTGAGCGACTGTTGTTTCTACAATTTCGGCAATATTAGCCAGCTCAAAATCAAAAGTGCGGCGCCGTTGTTCCATTTTTGCAAAATCTAAAATACGATCAATGAGTCGGCTGAGACGTTCACTTTCAGAAGAAATAATTTGCAGACATTCTTTTTCTTCTTCTTTACTGGTAACCCTTCCCATAAGGAGGGTTTCCACAAACATCTTTATCGCAGTTAAAGGGGTTTTTAATTCATGAGTAACGTTGCTAACAAAGTCCGACTTTAGGCGAGCGCTTTTTATCCGCCGAATCAAGGTAACGATGAATCCACAGACTCCCACTAAAAAGACCATAATAACAATGACAATTCCACCAAAGTAAAGGTAAGATTGGTCTCTTGTTAAGTCATCAAGAGAACGAATATCCTTTAAGTAAACTGCCATTTCCCAAAAAGGAAACTTCGGTGCCATACTTAAAGAAACAACAGGGGAGAACTGTTTCTGGATATTACCGGAAATGGATTTGCCTTGGTCCATTAAAGTCATAAAAACATCTTTCCCTGCTTCTTGGCTTTCGAGTATGGGAAGGATAACTTCTTGAATCCAATAAGAAAAATTAAGCTCACAAATGATGAATCCAACATCTTTAGGCAACTCGGGAACTTCCAAAAAATAGGCGAGTTGTTGCCTTTCCTCATCACGATAAAAGATATAGCCACTACTTTTTGCTGTACTAGAAACTAAAATCCTCAGTTCAGGAAGAAGATGCTTCCGAGCATTTTTAACATTTCTCTCTTCTTGAAGTTTTGTATTCCTGCCTTCGATAATGTCTTCATAATTTTCCAAAGCCAAGAGTTTTGCTTTTTCCAAAGGAGGTATTTGCTCTTTCATCTCCTCCAGTAAATTAGTAACTCTCTGGTAGTAATGTTCATATTGGGATGCTTTTAGACGATATTCATTAAAAATAATATCTTTAAGAAGACGAGTCAGGGTCAAGTAGCCTTGCTTCCACTGCTCTTGTCTACGATATATCTCTGCTATTTGATATTTGGCTGCAATAACAAAATTTAATCCCATAAGGTTGCTGTTATCATTAAAAAGAGTCGTTAGGTGATGATAAGTTTCTAGAGATTGATCGTATTTTTGCATTTTTAGATAGCAACGAGCAATGGCAACCAGAGCATTTCCGGAAGACTTGAAGTTCTGCTCTTTTTCCTCTGCCATAATTTTTTCATATTCTAAAATGGCCGCAGAGTAGTCTTTCTCTTGATACTCTAAAACATAGCCTTCATAGAATTTACTATCATTGTCTGAAAAAGTAATTTGCTGAGAAACCGAGTAACTGGGCCGCTCTTCTGGATAAACGACTTGGTAATCGGCTGTTACTAAAAATACTTTGGAAAAAAGAGAGTTATCGAGAGGAAAGTTACTGGGGCGGACAACCTGGCCGGTTTGGTGAAACTTAGAGACAAAACTCTTAACGACTTCTTCATGTTTATCTAACTCTTCAAAAATTCTTCGGCGAGTATTGTAAGCCAAAGTTTCATAGCTTTTTTTGATTTTTTCTTCTATCAGGATTTTTTGACCAACTAAGGCATTGACGGCAAAAATAGAAAGAAGAATACTTGGGAGAGCTACCATCAAAATCAAAAACAGAAAAAGAGTTCTGTCGCTGCGCATATTTTATAAATTTTCAATCCATTGAACCGCTTCATCAAAACGATTTTTTGGCAAATGGACATACCTTTCAATATCAAATTGGACTTTGAATTTGGCCCATAGCTTCATAACACTTCCCCCATTTTTTGTTTTTTCTTTGGCCAAAGTACGTAAGATTTGTGCTTGGCCTGAAGAAATATGAGACTCTGTTGAAACAGAGAGAATTTCATTTGTCTCAAACTCTACTTCATAAGGAAGACTTTTTTCGGCTACTGTTGTTTCTAATAAATTACCGCGTATCTCTTGAAATTCGTTTTCTAGCTTTTCGATCCGCTTGCGGTTACCATACATTTCATCGGCAAGTGCTGCAATAAGACGAGCTTGAGAAGATATCATTGCCAAAACATCTCCCTCTTCGCTTTTCAGCCGAGAGTTTGCAAGGCTTGGCATAGTTGACCCAAAACATTGGTCAATAACACGTTCAACATCATCTTGATACTTTTCGAGCTTAGGACGAAATTTACTCGATGCTTTCTCAGGGTTTATCGAATACAACCACATGAGAAATTTCCGTTTTTGTAGGCATAAGGTTTTCTGACTACCACCATTAGACGTTGTTTCAATAATAAGAGTAGCTTGGCTAAAACGATGATGTTCATTAATTTTCCTACGTTGAGAAGACCAAGCTAAACCAATATTCTCACATACCTTGCGAGGAGAAATATAGATATCCCGCTGCCCTTCTTTGTCTACAGTGACCACATCAAGGGAATCTCCATGAAAAGTAATGGAATGGAGTTTCATTTCATCCATAAAAAGCCTATCTTGTTAATGGTGATTATTCTTCTATATCCTGAATTTTTTCTAATCTTTCACTACGTCGCACAATTTCTTGGGCTGTAATCTGGCCCAAAGCAACGAGCTCTGTTTCTAGTTGATTATCGGCACACATCTGAGAAAAATTAGCAAGAAGCTTTGACAAATTTTCCAACTCAGTTTCAATTTCTTGAGAACGTATAACGACCGAATTGTTTTCCGTAGAAGCTTTTTTAATATCTTTGGAGATATTTGTAACTAACCCTGCTAAAGCCGACTCGTTTTGAGAAAGATTTTCCGCTGATTGAGCAATAACAGAAATCCTCTCAGTCAAGCGTTTCGCTCCGGCAACTATTTTACGTAAGTTGACACCTGCTTGCACAGCAAAACCCGCTCCTATATCGATTTCGCGGATGCTATCGTTCATAGCTGTTCCCGCTAAAGAAGTTTCTTTTTGAATCGAAGAAAGAGTTGCCGCAATTTCTTTTGTCGCATGGGATGTTTTTTCCGCCAGGCTCCTTACTTGATCTGCCACTACCGCAAAACCTCTCCCTTGAGGCCCAGCTCGAGCTGCTTCAATAGCGGCATTAAGAGCAAGTAGCTCCGTCTGATCGGCGATATCATCAATAACATTAATAATGTCGACTATTTCATCTGATCTTTTTCCCAACTCTTCGATTACCTTAGCCGACTTAAAAACAGTTTGGGTAATCTTATTCATATGTTTTATAATTTTATTGGCAACATCTCCTCCTCGCTTGGCATCATCTTCTGATGCTTGAGAAGTACTTACAGCCTCAGAAGCATTAACAGAAACAGATTTAATCAGAGAGGACATTACTTCAAGAGAAGAAGACATCGCAGCAAACCCTCGGGATTGCTTTTCTAGTGAATCACTAGCTAAAGTAATTTGAGAAAGAATTTCTTCGAAATCGCCGCTTGCGTTTTGACGAATTTTCTCGGTTGCTTCGAGAGATCGGCCTAGTTTATGCTTTTTTTCGTGAAGTCCTTCTGACAGCTCCTCAAAAGCCTTTTGATTGGCAGAAAAAATTTGTTGAGAGAAAGCTGCTTCCGTTGTAACCTCTTGGTTTATTCGATCAAAATAAGGAGTTAAGTTCTCTGTCAATAGACAAGAGAAAAGAAAGGAGAACAAAATCCCTAAAAAAAGAAAGAGAAGGAAGCCGCCCAGTAATTCACTGGGTTTTTGCACAGTATAATTAAGATTTGTTGGGACAGAGAATACCACTAAACTTTTCCGAGAAACTTTTACCGAAACAACACTTATCTCTTGTCCTTGGTTATGCAAGTAGTGGACAGATTCTCCTTCTAAAACTTGAGAAAAGTTTTTCAAAGAAAGTTTTCCCTGTGAAAAAGCTCCCCACCCTCCTAGCTCTTTCCAAACCTCTTTATCATCTTGTTTTTGATAGAGGTTAATTCTAAATTTACCTCTATACTCAACTAAGAGCTTCTCTAGAAAAATTCCCCAGCTCGGGAAATTTTTTTCCGCATCTACTTGTTTCCACCAAGATGTAGGGATGGTTGTAGATATCGTTTTAGCTACTTGTAAAAGCTTGTCCTCTGTGTATCGATGATTAAAGCTTTGGATCACAGATGAGAGCCATAGCCCCGCAAAAACAATCACTAAGGACATGAAGGCAAGTAAGTAAAGATTGAGGCGTACGCTCAATTTACCCGAGCAGTAGAACTTGATTTTCTCTAGCACCTTATCGGTAAAGGGAAAAGACATTTTTCTTAACCTTCCTTTAGAGCTTGTTGTTCACTAACAGAAAGAATTTTACCAATATCTAGCAGTATAACCAAACGATCTTCCAACTTGGCAACCCCTTTCAGGTATTCACTTTCAATTCCTCCCAGAACAATAGTCGGAGGAGCTTCTATGCAACTCTCAAAAATACTCCGTGTCTCTAGTACCGCATCGACAATAAAACCAACCAATTCAGTATTGGCCTCCACAACTATTATTCGAGTTTTCTTATCATATTCTCGTGGTTTTAAATGAAAGCGTTTGCGCAAATCAAGAATGGGAATGACATTGCCTCGAAGATTGATAACTCCCTCAATAAAATCGGGACTTTTAGGAACTTTCGTCACTTCTACAATACGAATAATTTCCTTTACCTTGAATATATCAAAAGCAAAATCTTCTTCTGCAATGGTAAAAGTTACCACTTGGATAAAATGATTTTCTTTGCTAATATTTTCTTCATCTTTCCAAGTACTCATCTATGACTCCTCGTTTTTTTCTTCGCTATTTTCTTTAAGAGAGGCTTCTGCATTCTTTTTTTCTGTATTTTCTTTTTCTGTATTCTCTTTTGCTGCATTCTCTTTTTCTGTATTCTCTTTTTCGGGAGAAATAACTTTTTCTATGGGGAACTTTCTCCAACTCTTCTCCTCTAAAAAATCATTGATTTTTAGGTATCCTTTAATGAGAGAGAACTTCTCTAGGAGATCATCGAGAGAATGCCGAGTTTCTGCGATAATACGTAGGTTAGTCATCATAATGTTCTCAAAATTTTCGATATCTTTACGAATTGATTTGCTCGCTTTTTTTTGCTGCTCTACCGCGTGGGAGACTTTTTCAGAAGAACGATGTATCTCTTGGATCGTTCCTAGAATTTTTTCATTGATCTGGACTTGCCCCAAAGTTCTTTGCCGAGTTTCTCCCGCCAGTTCGTTAAATTTTTCAATAGAAGTCGATATTTTTCGTAGAGATAGCCCCGCCTTCTCGGCCATTCTAACACCTGTTTCAACTTCTTTTGTTCCCCCTTCCATAGAGCTTACTGCTCCTACGGTCTCGGACTGGAGGTTTTGGATCATAACAACAATTTCTTTGGTTGCTTTTTGAGTTTTTTCGGCTAGATTTCTAACCGATTCGGCAACCACGGCAAAACCTCTTCCTTGCTCTCCCGCTCTAGCTGCTTCGATAGCTGCATTTAAGGCTAGAAGATTAGTTTGGTCTGCAATATCATCAATAACACTAATTATCTCTCCGATTTCAATAGAACTTTTTCCTAATTGATCAATGGTTTGAGAAGCATTTTTTACATTAGAAGCGATTTTCCCCATGCCTTCTTCCATTTCTCGTATAACAGAAGTTCCTTCCCTGGCAACATCAACGGCTTCTTGAGATATGCGTGTGGCTGACTCTGCATTGTTTGACTCACTTTGAACAATGCTATTCATACGACCGATCTCTTCAGATGTTTTATCAATAGAGATACTCAAATCTTCATTCTTTTGATCCAGCCCAGCAATAACAGTGTTTGTTTCAAATGACTTCTCCGTGATAGACCGAGAGATTTGTCCCTGTTTTTCAATGTTTTCGCTCATTTCTTCAACCCGGCTAGATATGGCTGAAAGCAGCTTAGTCACTTCTCCACTATTGTGGTTTACTTCCTGAAAGTGAGAAAAGAAGTTTTCATAGAACTTCTGAATAGAAACAGCTGCCTCAGCAATTTCGTCATTACCCTGAATTGAGTTTTGAATACTTTGACAACGGTTAATTTTCATAATCATCTTATTTAAAACACGTAAGCGCTTTCTAGTATGCCAAGCAAACATTGCTCCCACTAGTCCACTGATGATGATTATGCTCAACCATTGAAAAATTCCCCCTCCTCTCCAACCAAAAAGAGTCGAAGGGATCAGCGTCGAAAGAATAGAGGCTATAAAGCAAGCCGCAATAATTTTCACACTTATAGTAAATTTCATAAATATCCCTTAGTTTTTCCACGGGCTCTCAAGAAAGTAAATTCTTAAGAGCATTGAAGAGTTCTTGTTCTGGAAAGGGCTTGGGTAAATAGGTATCAATACCCGACTCCATTCCCTTGATTCGGTTAATCATTTCTTTGCGTGCACTAATCGCAATAACAGGGATGTTCCTATACTTGGGAGTTTTGCGAATTTTTTCAGTCAACTTGTAACCATCTAAACCAGGCATTTCAATGTCTGTTATAACCAAATCAATCTGATTTTCCATTAGTTTAATAAAGGCATCTTTACCATCTATCGATTCGATTACTTTATAACCTTTAGACTCTAAAAGCAAGCGAGTTCTTTTTCTTTCTCCGCGTGCATCTTCCGCAATTAAAATCGTTTTTCGTCTTTTGGAATCTGACTTTTCTTTTTGGTTTTCTCTTCTCGATTCAAGTTCGCTAGGAAGCCCTCGAGCACTCTTTGGCAAAAGACGCAAAAGCCCCACTACATCCAAAATAAGAATGACTCTACCATCGCCAGCAATACATGCTCCTGTTATGCCAGGTGTCCCCTCAAGGTAGTTCCCTAAAGGTTTTACGACAATTTCTTCTTGTCCAACCAATTTATCGATAACTAAGCCCACTTTTTTTTCTGCTACTCCCACCACCACAATATAAAGCCGCCGACTAGTCTTATTGGCAGAAGAAGGCAATTCGAAAAGTCGCTCTAAACGAAGCAAAGGAATAAGTTTTTTTCGAAATCTAATTACCTCATGCCCTGAGACAGTTTCCACTTGATGAGGATAAATGCGCACGGTTTCCACTACTGAAGCTAAAGGAATGGCAAAAGATTCTTTTCCTAGCTTAACTTGTAAACTCGGAATAATTGCCAAAGTAAGGGGAAGACGAATAGTAAAGGTAGTGCCTTCTCCGAGCTCAGAAAAAATTTCAACCGATCCATTTAGTTTTTCAATATTGTTTTTAACAACATCCATTCCTACTCCACGTCCGGAAACACTAGTTATTTCACCTGCTGTAGAAAAACCTGGAGCAAAAATAAGACTTAAAATTTCTTTTTTAGGCAACCTTTGAGCATCCATCGAATTAATCATTTTCATTTTGATCGCTTTTTCTTTGATGACTTCTGGATCGATCCCTTTTCCGTCATCACTTAACCTAATCAAAATATAGTTTCCCTCTTGCAAGGCTGAAAGTTGAACCGTTCCACGGCGCGCTTTCCCATTTTTTTCTCGAATATCCCCTGATTCAACTCCATGATCAATAGCATTTCGCAAAAGATGAGTTAAAGGATCACCAATTTCATCAATAACGGATTTATCTAATTCTGTTTCTGCCCCTTGGATAACGAGTTGAACTTCTTTTCCCAAATCGCGAGCTAAGTCTCGTACTGTTCGACTAAACCGATTAAAGATTTTCCCAATAGGTTGCATACGAGTTTTTAAAACAGCCATTTGCAAATCAGATGTTACAAAGTCTAAAAAATCAGTTGCCGCGGTTAGCTCCTGCATCGCTACTTGTAGACGAGAAGAGTTGTTACTACCTTTGTCCTCACTAAGAGAATCTTGAATAGACCGCACAACCTGAAGTAGTCGGTTTCTTCCTAAAACCAGTTCACCAGCAAGGTTCATTAAAGAGTTTAAACGTGTTGTTTCCACTCTTATCGTAGGTTCTGCTCGAACTCGTTGATTGAGATGAACGGCTTTACTTCCTTCCTCTTCTATTTTTTTCGGAGGACTAGAAAGCCGTTTGGAGTTTTTTTCTTCTAGGTTAGGTGAAGTTGGGCTGACGGAAGGAGCTTTTAAAAAAGTTTCTAAAACCGCAAGAAATTCCTCAGCAGAGAGAGAGCTAACAATCCCTTCCTGAGCATCCTGATGAAGTTTTTTAATTAAGTCCACTCCCTGAAGGACAGTGTCTGTCAATTCGCGAGTCAAAACCAGTTTCTCTTCTCGCACTTCTCCTATGATATCTTCTAAAGAATGTCCGATCGAAGCCATTTTAGCAAAATTAAGATCGTGCTTTAAAAAGTTTGCTGTTCCTTTTATCGTATGCAAGCATCGAAAAATATTATGGAGAAGAGCAGAGTTTTCAGGCTCTCCCTCTAAAGCAATTAAATCTTGGTCTATTTGCTCTAAGAGTTCGCTACTTTCTACGAGGAAATCCTGAATGATCTCCTGTAAATCATCGTCATCTAAGCCATGCAAAGGAGAAGTAGATTTGGGAGAAATTTCCACTTCTGGAGTGTTATCCTCATGAAGATCCTTTTGGTCTTTTTCCAAAAAGGTTTTCAACTTTGCAATCAAATCACTGGGGTCGACTTGGCTTTGGGCTCCCTCTTCTACATCTTGGAAAAGCAACTTTATCATGTCAACGACAGCAAGAATTTGATCCATAAGCTCTGGGCTAAGGGCCAGTTCTTTGTTTCTCACCAAATCCATAACATCTTCTGCAGTGTGAGCAATCTGTCCTATTTTAAAAAAAGAGGGGTCCTCGGCAAGAAAATTTGCAGTTCCTTTCACAGTATGAAGATTTCGAAAAACACGATTGAGTAAATCAAAATCTTCACGGGAAGACTCAAGGGCAATTAAATCTTGATCCATTTGCTCGAGAAGATCATTTGCCTCAACCAAAAAATCCGTGATAATTTCTTTTAGGTCTTCGTCGTTTAAAGACATTTTTTATAACTTTTCTCGGATGTATTGAACACGCTCTTTGATTTTATTTACCATCGCTTCATTTCCGATCTCTTCGTAGAGAGGAGTCGACTTTTCCAAATACCAAATAGCTCGGGCATAGTTTTTATTGTTATAATGAAGAATGGCGATATTATTATATGACGTGGCCAATCCTTTCCTATCCCCTAACTCTTTTGTTATTTCCAAATCCTTACTATAGTACTTAAGGGCTTGCTCATAGTCATTTTTGGAATCATAGATTAAACCCAAATTGTTATAAGCCGCTGCTAAGCCAGGAAGATTCCTAAATTCCTTATGAATAGATGCACTTTTCTCAAAGTAGGATAATGCATTATAAGTATCTCCTCGTTCTTTGTAGATAAGTCCAATACTATTATAAATAGCTGCTGTCAAACGCTCTTCTTCCACTTCCTCTAACATCCGAGCAGCTTCCAAGTAAGCAGCTAAGGCCTCACTTCCATCTCCTTGCAACTTGAGAATTAGAGCTTTTGTTCCCTTGATAACAGCCATTCCCTTGGGATCACTTATTTTTTCATAAACTTGTTCGCATTCGTTGAGTTTTTCCTCTGCAAGTGAAAACTTCTTACTGTAAGCGAGAATAACAGCAATATTATTACATACTTCACCAACCCCTTTGAGATTATCATTTTGTTTATGATGCCGTAAGCTCTCACTGTAGTTTTCGTATGCTCGGTTTAAATCACTCTGGGCATTATAAATATTTCCTAAGTTGTTGTAGATTTCGCCTACTTCTTGATTTTGATTATGCTTAGTGTAAATTTCAAGGGCCCATTGGTAGTTTTCGATAGCTTTTTTAAAATTATTTTGGCCATACTCCATTTCCCCAAATTTTTGATAGCAAAGGGCTAAGCCTAGCTCATTGTCAATCTCCCTCAATGTTTTTTGAGCGAGAAGAAAATAGCTCTTACTTTCATCTCTTTTCCCCAAGTTCTGATAAAGTTTGCCCAGATCCATGTATACTTGAGCCAATGTTTCAGCGTCAGAGAGTGCCTCAAAAGTATCTTGGGCTTTTAAGAGCAGAGGAATAGCCTCTTCATCTTTGTTAATTTTCTTTAGTAAGGAAGATAGTTGATGTTGGCAATGAGCAACAGACCGGTCATTGTCCCACTCTTCGTAACACTCAATAGCTTCCTCAAGTGTTTCCATCGCCTCATCTATTTGGTTTTGAGAAGTGAGAATTCGTGCGATATGTTCTAGTGACTTAGCTGAACTATGGTTACCATAATTATCTAAAACCTCTTGCTGTTTTTTATAATACTGAAGCGCTTCTTCAAATCTTTGGTTATTTTCGGCTAGTAGTCCAAGAGCCTCAAACAAGAGTCCTTCTAAAGATTTGTCTTTAAGCCCCTCATGTAACTCTTGGCATTTTTCGAAGAAAATATTTGCTTTGTCTAACTCTCCCAGTTCTAAATGAGCCTTGCCAAGAAAACTACACACTTGAATTTCATAATCGGGACTGCTTACTTTTTTAAGTAGCTTCACTGATTTTTTGTATAATTTATGGGCTTTTTTATCATCTTGAATTTTCTGATAACTATAAGCGGCCAACAAACAAAATGTCAGCTGATTGTAATTGGACATCAACTCGTTAAAAGCAGGAGATAAGCGTTCAAAAAGAAAAGCCGCTAAGATAAACTTTTCTTGTCCATATAGACTTTTAGCAAAATCAGCGAGAGCCAAGAGAGAGTTTTGGCTGGGGGAAGCAAGAATGGCTTCTAACATTTTATTAATAGTTGTGACACCAGAAGTTTTCTCTTTAAACTCAAAAAGATCAAAAAGAACTTGCCGAACAAAGATATTTTCATTCCCAACACTATTTACCACCTTGGTAAATCGATCAAAATAGTGTTTATCTAATAAACGCAAGAGAGCAAAATAAACTACTCCTGTTAAACTGTTATCTCCATTTTGAATTTCTTGGAAATAAGAAGGCAAGTACTCGTCTCCGTGTTTTCCCGCTAAGGCGACCATACGATAGGCTAAATACTCTTGGAGAAGTTGAACAGGTATTCTCAAAACAAGTCCATTATTATCATGTTCCCAGTACTCTAAACGCTCTAAAATACCTTCTTTTTTTAATCTTGCAATATCACTACTTTTACTAAAATCAAGAATGTTTTTCATGAGGGAAGAATCATCCATAAGGACAATATCGTCTAAGGTAATAACACCTTTTTTCTTCATGATAGTTGTTTGAGTGAATTTTTCCAAAATCTGTCGCCGGGCTTTGGATGAGTTGATCTGGTTAACAACAACTCCTTCCATGATATCACGTAAGGTTATATTACGATTAAGCTCACGCCCCTTGGTGCTCCAAAGAAATATACGCACAATCGCAGGAATATCGAGCATACGTTTGATACTTGTGGGAAAACTATCGTAGGAAGCGTTTGGTCCCGCTTTGTTTTGGCTGATCGTGGAATAGAGTTTTTTCCCTCGAGGAGGAGAAAAACTTTCTACTTTAAGGTATTGCTGAGAATAATCTAAAATGGGGCATTTTCCTTCCACCCGAGCATACATTTCAGAACAAAGATATGTCTGGTAGAGTTTTTGGTAAGCCTCCCGCATAGAAATAATAATTTTTAACTTGTCTTGGTATAAGGAAGCCGTCTCGTTTATAGCATTGAGTAATTTAGAGGGGCAAGTTACATTTTCAATACCATCAAAAATCAGGATGCACCTTTCCACTTCTTCGTTTTCTTTTATTTCTTTAAGAAAATTATCCTCTTTGATTATTTGATCAATTTCTTCCTCTAAATTTTCTCCTAAATCACCAAAGGAACGAATGAAAATGACAAATTCTCCCCGAGAGCACCAACGTTGTGACATCTGAGCAAGCAAGACTGTTTTTCCTACTCCTTGGCCTCCCGTCACTACAATGAGAGGCGCTTCTTTTTCTAAAAAGTTTTCTAACAAGACTTCTTTATCTCTACGAGGTAAGTAGTTTGAGATTAAATCTACGCTTTTTAGTTTTTCTAGGACTTGCTCTGTTACATGAAAAGATTTTTCCCACAAAGCCTTTGTTGATATGATCGGCATTGCTTCAGAGTGTTCTATTTTTTTAACAACCTCTTGGTAGGCCTCAAGGTGCTCTCTTAAAGCTACCTTAAAGAGATATCCTGAATAACAAATTCTTTTTCCTGTGAGGCTTTGCCAAATAAAAAGTTCTTTCGTTTCAGACAACTCTTCTTTAATAGAATAATAGCAATCCTGATAGACAATAAAAGGATGGACATCCAGATAACTTTGATTGTTTTTAGAATAAAGATAGCTTCTATTTATTTTTAACGGCTCAGAACTTTCAATAGAGATCGTAGAAAAAGAAGGATTTTCTCCATTTAGCTTTCGGGCATGGTAACTTGTGTCAGTGTTACTTCCTTCCACCCAATAAAGAGCGTAATTATTTAAGAAAGCTAGCTTTTCCCAAAGAAAATCAATCGATGATTCGCAAAATTGAGTATATTTTTCAAACTCCTCTTCTTCCAAAGCCGTAAAAAAAGTTAGACTAGCCTCTTGGATTTTTTTTAGAGAGGAGAGGTGTCCTATTTCTTTTTCATAAAATTTGTAATCGACAACCTCTTCAATATAAAAGGTATTGTTTTCTTCTACTTCTCGGTACCAGTCGCAGATTTCTTCATAAAGAGGATGATCAGAAGAAAAATCTTTCAAAGCAGAAGATACAACAAAAAGCCAATCACTACTAAAAGAATAAGGTTCAGACTGAGGATTTCTATCTTTACTATGAAAGTGAGTTGCTAATAACAAAGAATATATGTACATTAAAATTCGATCGTAGGTTTCCAACAACGCATGAAGTTTTTCTTTTGCTTTTTCTTTTTCCTTTGCTTTTTGGTAAAAATAAGCGACAGCAAAGGGATATTTTTGGAAATTATAACGACCAATAGAACTTTGCATCTCTATTTCTGAGTTGTTAAAAGGTGTAGGCATGGAAGTTCTCTTCTCTTCTAGGCGTGTTTCTCACGCCCCCGTTATTTTTAATGTTAGGGAATGTTTAAAAGCATTCTCTCAGGCTTATTTTTATGAATAAAAGTGTCGCCCTATTATATCAATTTCAAAAATTTCAAGCAACAAAATACTAAAATTAAGTGGCTACTTCCTAAGCAAAAGATATAGTTTTTTTTACGTTTTTTATTTCTTTTTTTATTTTTGCAAGTGTTTTTGACTAGCAATCACTGTTAGATTATAATATATTTATCTTAAACCACTTTTCAAAAAGGAAATAACCTTGCCATTTGATTTTCGGGGAAAACCTGAGCAAAACAAAATAAATAAAGAGAAGGGGCCTAATTATCCTTATCCTTCCCCTAAAGAGGAGCAAGCTCAAAGTCCTCCTAAACTAGGAAAGAGCAGTTTTGTTCCAGCAGCTCCTTCTCCTCCTCCTTCTCCTTTGGGATTTAAAACACAAAAAAGAATTGCTCCTGATCTCTATGAAAGTTACCAAACGCGCAGAGTATCCTTAGGAGATGTAAAACGTAGTATGAAGAATGCAGAAGAAAAAGACGATTTTTCTGATCAAAATGAAACTCTGATTGAAAATCCAATGTTAGAAATTCGAGAACTTATTCCTGCTTCTTTCGAGGAGGAAAAAGAGGAGGAAAAAGAGAAACCTGTTGATTTAGAAGCTCCAAACCCAAGCTTAGCATCAAAAAAACCGGATAGTCCTTCTCTTCTTGATAAAGGAAGAATTACCACCCGTCGTCTTACTCCTCAACAGCTTTATGCTGAACTAGCAAAATCAGTACCGTCATCTCCTCCTCCATCAACTCCAGCTCCTGTGCAGCTTTCCCAACGTCCCCCCGTGAATCAACCTCCTGCACGACCTTCTCAGCGTCACCCTATGAATCGACCTCCTGTGCAGCCTTCTCAGTATAATCCAATGACTCCTCCTCCCGGACAGCCTTCTCAGCGTTACCCTGTGAATCAACCTCCTGTGCAACATTCTCAGCATAATCCCATGACTCCTCCTCCTGGGCGGCCTTCTCAGCGTTACCCTGTGAGTCAACCTCCTGTGCAGCCTTCTCAGCGTTACCCTGTGAATCAACCTCCTGCGCAGCCTTCTCAGTATAACCCCATGAATCAACCTCCTGTGCAGCCTTCTCAGCGTTATCCTGTGAATCAACCTCCGCCGCCAATGCAACCTCCTTCGCAACGCATTCCTGCGTCTCCAAATAGTTTAGGTCAAACTGGACGAATAGATCGAAACCTTCTCGGTCAAACTGGGCGAATAGATCCAAACCTTCTCGGTCAAACTGGACGAATAGATCGAAACCTTCTCGGCCAAACTGGACGAATAGATCCAAACCTTCACGGCCAAACGAGGCGAATAGATCCAAGAGTAGCTCGACCAATCAATCAGCCCAAAACAACTCGCAGGCTTATGACTTTACCCCGAAAATCAGAAGAAGGGGGATCAGAAACTCGTAAAATGATAGTTCGTCCCAATTCTCCCGATCCTATGGATGGTTTCCACGAACAAACAACAAAAAGAATCACCTCCCAGGATTGGCGCTCAATGAATCCAACTATTGAGGTCGCTCCTTCAATACCAGCGGTTCCTCCTGATATAGTCAATTATTCTAAAACAATATTAATTGACCCACAAGAACTTTGGGAAGCAATGCAGGCAGAAAACTTGTCATCGATTAATCAGCTGCGTTTGACATTTCGAGAAATGGCCGTTAATCATCCACTTCTAGGCTCACAGAATTTTGATTTTTTTTGCCAAAGTATGGTTCAGTCTCATCAAGATCAAAAAAATGAAAATGCTCTTCTTGGTTTAGCAGGTATTGGAGAATCTGCTCCCGCAATGCAGGTCTCTTCTAGGGCCCGCTTAATGGCAGAAATTTTTCGCCCAGAGGTGGGAGGAGTTTTTCTCAACCAAACCAAAAATCAGAACTACAACTGTTTTAATATTGGAAACATTATTCAAAGACAACTACTTAAACTGGATGAAATTGACCGTATTAATTACTTGGAAAACCTAATCGCCATTTTAGCCTTCCGTCATGAGTTGTTAGAAACAGCAGAACAAAGAGTTTTCCAAATGTTTCAAGGTACCTTTTACCAGAATATAGTAGTAAACTCTGCTCCCCTACAAAGTAGATTGCCATCATATTTTGCAGATATAGGACTTTTCACTTTAGGGAATATGGAAGCGGAGGATTTAGTAGCCGACGCCATTGCTATTCTACCTAATTCATTAGAAGACATAATGAATTCAACTGTAGGATATCCACAAGGAATGTTTCCAGAAGATAAAATGATCTACCTTTTAACTAAACTAGAAGACAATGATCCTCTACTCTTTCATCGGCGTACCTCTCCTCCGCAGAGCTTTCCTTAGATATAGCTTTGCTTTTTTTAAACCGACTTTACCCTAGATTTTCAACCAGAGAAATACTTATGAGGTTTGCACTGAAAATTTTTTGCGTTTCCATTTTGTTTATTTGTTGTTCTGCCTGCCAAACAACAAAAGATTATCATGATTATCTTATTGACAAATCTTTTGCTACAGAAGTCCCAACTTTAATGGGAAATTTACTGGGAGGAATCTGCACGAGTCCTTTCCTTCTTCTTACTATCCCTACTGGCTATGCCATTACTTGGGAAGACAGCGAAGAGACTTCAGCTTTAAAAGCTCGGCAAAATTTTATTCTTTCGCCTCTGGCAGGAGGGACCTACGCAGGTGGAATATTACTAGGAACACCTTTTCTTCCTTTTGGTCTACTCGTCCCTAAAACTTCTCCAGAAGAAATAGCAGCTTTGGAAACAGATAATACCCCACTAGAAAAAACAGAGTAACTCAATATTGAACATTTTATATAGTGATGACTATTTATTAGCGATCAGTAAGCCTGTCGGTATGATTTGTCATCCCGTAGGGCATTACCAAGGAGATACTCTCATTTCTCGTTTACGCTGTCTATTCGGAGAAGAAGTGAGGCTTTTACACCGTTTAGACATGGATACTTCAGGAGTTATTCTGTTAGCCCGAAGTACTCAAGTAATTCCAGGTATAGCTAAGCAATTTGAGCGACGAACTCTTGAAAAAAAATACTTAGCCTTAGTGCCAGGCTCTTTTCCCCAAAAAAACGGCACCATTAATTTACCTCTAAAAAAAGCCAACTCTCTCTCTTCTGCTATCAAAATTAAAATGGTAATAGCAAGAGATGAGCTCGATCATTTGTCTGCCACCACCAATTACCAACTTTTGAAGCGAACAACGGAGTATAGTTGCTTACTAGTAACTCCTCATACTGGTCGCAAGCACCAAATTCGCATTCATCTAGCCTCATTAGGCTATCCTTTAGTGGGAGAAAAAATATACGACCATGGTGGACTACCCTTTCTCTGGGAATACTATCTCCGAAAAAAATCTCCTTGGGCCAACGGCTTTCCTGGTCATGGATTGCACGCACTTTCTCTTACCTTTATGCATCCAATTAGTAAAGAAACAATTACAATTAAAGCTCCTGTTCCCGAGTATTGGAATGATTATGTGGGGGATTTGGTGGTGTGATTTCTGAAATGCGAAGGTGGAGGGCGGGGCCTTCGACTACTGTTGAAATAAGAACATAGGTATTGGGATATGATCTTCGAGAAAAAGTATCCCCTTCGGGGATATTTTTGAAAATTGGATGTTCTTACTTCAACAGCAGTCGAAGGCCCCGCCCTCCTGGGCGTATAATATTAAAGCCTATTCCTTTTTCGTAACCCGAGAGAAATAAATCATACTAAAGAAAAAGCAAACCGTACAAATAATAGATGTTCCATAGGAGAATATACGAAAGAATGCTAGTTTGGACATTTCTGATTGCCCAAAGTTTTTGTATAGATTAATTCCCACTGATCCAATGTAGCCCACAGAGTCCGTTACGTAAATCATAAAGACAGCGGTGGCAACAAAGCCTACGGCGGCAATTAGACGGTCAAAAAGAACACAGCCATAAGGAACATAGCCTAAGTAAAGACCTAAACCAACTAAAATCATCCAAACAGCTCCATTGATGATTCCAAAATCAAAAAGAAGGGTACTAACCCCAATTAAAATAGACCCTGCAATCATTATTTTGTGGGTGAGAACTAGGCCTTTTCGGTTATCTTTTACACGATATAAAATAGCTAAGGAAACCATAACGATAAAAGCAATGGGAAGCTCTGAATAGGTAAATATTTCTGGCGCGTCTTTCCAGCCAAGCTCAGCCCATATTTCGGCGGCAAAATTATCTCGAAAATCACGGTAAGCCGTCAAAAAGAAATAAAGGAAGGTAAGGAAAAAAAGTCCTGGAAAAAAGCGTTTAACAAAAGCTTTGCGTTGTTCGTGATTCATCGGCTCGCGAACAGTTCTTGCGGCAACATCTTCTTCGCTTGGACTAGGAAGTCGACTTAAAGCCCAAGCAGCGAGAAAAAACAGGGGCAAAAAAGTGAGGCCGGTCAAAGCAGGCATCCAGCTTTCACTAATTCCTTGTCCTAACCAGAATTTACCAGCAGATTTAACTGCTCCACTAGCAATAATATAAGAACAGCTTAAACCTGCTCCTAGAAGCTCAGAAGTTTTTCGTCCTTCAAGACAACCAAAAACAACTCCCCAAACAGCTCCCAGGGGAAGACCGTTGAAGAAAATAGCTATGACTTTGCCTTCTGGAGGCGAAATTGCAAAAAGAACTAAAGCCAACTCTGCCCAAAAAATCATTCCTAGAAGGGCAAAAATTCGATATTGCGCTTTCAGTTCCGAGAGTATTTTCACTCCTAGGCATTTGGAAAGAGCATAGCCAAAAAGTTGACCAACAATTAAAGCAATTTTTAACTCTAAACCCCAAACAATTATGCCTTTGTATTCTGCAACAGCAAAAGGTTTACGAAAAGCATACATACAAAAGTAAGTTGTAAATGCAGCTGCCACAGCAAAAAGACTAAAGTTGAAATCAGAGGTTTTTTCTAGCCACCGAGAAACCTTGGCGTTGAAATTTTTTTCCGTCATAAGAAGATTTTTTCCTTTCCAGTACCGATTAATCTAAGTAAACGATGGGAGTAATTCAGATGAATAGTGAAGAGTATGAATACAAAGTTACCGAAAAATCTTTTTCCCAAGAGTATCTTTTACCCTTTATCTGGAGACCTATTAGTCGCTTTATTCCGCCCAAATTGACTCCCAACACAATAACGATCACAGGCTTTGTCTTCATGCTAATGAGTGGAGTTTTTGTTTGGCTTGCTCTAAGAGAAACTCCTTATTATTTTCTCCTAGCCGCCTTATGTCTTATCATTTATATGGCGGGGGATAACCTCGATGGAATCCACGCCCGTAAAACAAATCAATCCTCCCCCTTAGGAGAGTTTTTAGACCACTGGTTGGATTCCATTAGCTTTGTTGTTATCAATACTTGCTGCGTTTGGGTATTAGGCCTCACAGGTTGGATTTTGTTCCTCTACATTGTCGCCATAATTTCCGCTTTTTTTGCCACTATTTGGGAGCAACATCACACAGGTGTTTTTTACAGCGGTTTTTTAGGAACAAACGAGGCTCTCATTCTTCTAGGCTTTTTGTACTCTGTTCTAGCTTTTTGTTATCCGCACCCTTACTTTTTCTACCAGCCAGGTAAGTGGACCATAGCTTATGCTATTGCTGTATTTACAATTATCACTTCCTTTCATACAGCAGTAACCTGCACCATTCGTTTGCATAAACAAAAGAAAAAAATACTAGCTCTTTGGCTAGAAGAAGTTGTTCCCCTCTTGGTCGCTCTATCTACTATCTTTTTTTGGAGTTTTCAAGGGCTTTTAGGTATAGAGTACACCATTATTTTTATGCTAAGTTGTAACACTCTTTTATGTGGAAGACTAACTATTGCCCATGTGGTGGGAAAAATATCGCCTTATCGCAATAGGGCAGTTTTAGCATATGCTGGAATAGGAATGCTTTTAACCTTAAAATTCTTTGAGTTCAAAGAAGAGGTATTTGTTGTCTATTTTTGGCTGGCAATAGTCTCTCTTTGGCTTTCTATAGTCTGGGATGGTGTGAGAGGAATTCAAGGTAGCCAAAAGAAAGCGCAATAACAAGCCTAATAAGCAGCGACAGTTTAACCGTGACCTCTTTCGACTATCTGAGGAAAAACTTGTGTCTCTGCTTTCTTCAAGTCCTCTTCGTTGTCGATCTCGACCCAAGGGAGATCGTCAATGTCTATAACTTCAAAGGAATGAGAACGAATAAGCTCAAAAATCATTTCCTCATAGCTAAATTCATTTTCTTGACTGGGATTGGTATTTTGTAGTATTTCCTTGAGGCCAAGGGCACCTGAGGAAGAAAGACGCGTGAAGCCGACCCAGTCACCAACACTACCTTCTATTTCCTTACTCCAAATGGCTTTACTAACATAACCATTTTCTAAAAAAATTTTAATTTCTTGGCGATCGTGTCCAAAATTTCCTTTGGCAAAAATATTCTTCTCTTTTTGCCCAGCAATTCGTTCAACAACTTCTTGATCATAGAGAAGATCAGACTCCAAAATCATCATTTCGCCGGAAATTTTATCCGCAAAGCAAATGAGAGAAGATCCACTCCCTCTTGTGTAATCTGAGTTTTGAACTATTTTACAAAAGTCGGGAGAAAAATTTTCTTGGACAACCTCTTCGATCATTTCATGGCGATACCCGACAACAACATAGACTTCTTCAAAACCAGCTCTTTTTAGATTTTCAATATTTCTTACTAAAAGACTTTTTCCTTCTATGGGGAGTAAACCTTTTGGCTTATCTGCGGTATGAGAACCTAAACGGCTTCCTCGGCCTGCGGCCAAAATAAATGCTTTCATAAATCCTTTTTTCTGTTAGCTCTTCCCAAGTTTTCGTTAGAGAAAACCTGGGAAGAAAAATAAAAATAAAACCAACTTTTTTGCCTTAAAACGGTTAGACAGTATAGATTTACTTTATTTATAAGGGCGGTCGTATTCTGATTGCGCTTCGTTATATCCTAAAGAAAGAGGATCATAAACAGCTTCGTCTCCACAAACAATAACTGCTAGAAATTGAATAGGAGAGGTAGCAACGTCTAAAACAAAACTGAAAGGAACAAGAACATGGCCTAGTACTTCTCGATTTTCATGAGTGGGATCACCTCCTGGAGCGGTATAGCCCATAAAGGACTTATCTACTGCATTTGTAAAACAACCAGGAAGAAGAACCAGTAGAACTACTAAAGTCATAAGAGAGGTTTTCCAAATATTTTTTTTCATATTTTTTACCTTCTGTCTATATAAAAATGGGCTATAAAACCCCTATTTTAGAGGTCTAAAAATTAGATTTAGATAATTAAGACTACTCAGAAAAACTAATGTTGGTAGATTTTAGAGTAAACTAAATTTTCTAATTAGTTTTTAGAAAGTCTTAAATATTCTCCGACGATTTTCGATATTTTACAAACTCTTAAGAAATTTGGCAAGAGACTATTAGGCACTTGAAAAAAATATCATAGATTTGCACTGTATTCATGTTAGAACATTCATGTCAAACAGTAATGTCAGAACATTCATGTCAGAACATTCATGTCAGACATTTCCATTACCTATCTTCGAGGGGACACGCTTCAGGAATGACAATGCAAAAACCTTTTTCGAAAAAGTGATCTAAATAGTTTTCCAAGCAAGAAATTTTCTAGTATTTGCTTAATAGAACACGATAGGGTATAATATTTTCTCTAGGCAAGAGAAGGAATTGTGTGCTATGTTAAAAAAAATTATTCAAACAGTTTTTGGTATTGGGATCATTGTCCTTGTCCCTTTAGTCATGATTAGTCTAGGAACTATTTTAGCGCGAACCCATACAATTCGTTTGGAAAATAGAGTGGCTTTCCCTCCCTCTTGGGATTACCAGACTATCGCAGAAAAATACGCTCCTATTTTTTACCAAGAAACTTGCTCTCAAGAAGAGTATGAATCTTGGGATTGGGTTATGCCTCTTAACTTTGATCAAGACTGGGACTTAACCAATAATATTAAAAACTTAAAGAATCTGACAAAACAGTCTCTTGAAAAAGTGTCGCCAGTTGTTTACTACGCCTTTTTAGAGACAGAAACTCACTTTTTTATAACTTACTCTATTTTTCATCCAGCGCAGTGGGAACTAAACCAAAGAAAAGCTATAGTTTGGTTTGAAAATGAAATGAAACATCTCCAAGTTGTCGTTAGGAAAAATAGTATTGATAGTGAGGACGGTCGAGTTGTCATGGTTTCTATCCAAAACAGTAGTGACAGTGTGGAAAATTTAGGGCAAGATGTGGAAATTTTCTGCCCTCATGGTATTGAAATAAAAAGTCAGAATCTCTCAAAAAAACCTAAGCCATTTCTTATTTGTGGTGATGCTGAAGGAAAGATGTCTTCAAAAGGGACTCACCCCATGATTGTCATTCAAAGTGGACAACATCGACTTTGGATGCTATCTTTACGTAAGAGATCTCTTCGTCAAAAGGACAAGAAGATATACACTTTAAAAGGAGAAGGACTACATTATTTTCCAAACAAGGTCACTCAGTTTCCTGGTAAAACAAAAACCTATCAACTTAAAAGCACTCTTAGAACACTTTGGGAACCCAAAGCTGAAAATTCCCAAGAAGTGGTTTTTTTCTATAAAAAAAAATATTTTCAATATACAGACGAATCCTTTGTTTTTTACAGAGTTCCCCTTCATTTCCAAGCAGGTGACTTTGTCGGAAAAACATATAGTTTATTTAACTCTAATGTAACTCCGTTTGCTTTTGGTTTCTGTGCTGCTCGCAGCACAACAGATCGTTTTTCGTTCTTTTTCAACCCTGTCAAGGCTTACAAGAAGCACTTGACAATTACAGATTGGTCTTTAAAATATCTCTATCACCCTTACTGTCCTTAAAAAGTGACCATCGCTGTAGTCATAAATGCTTATAGAAAACTATTCGCTTTTTACAGTGATGAGCACGACAACCAAGGATTACAACTACGATTAATAAGCTCTCAACGCAGAGATGGTGAGACAAATGCATCTTCCTCTTTCCAAAAAGATTAAACAATGGTTTATAGGACAACCCTCAGAAATGAAAGGGGTTTTTGAGGAAAAAGCTCAAAAACATTCTTCCCCTCTTTTCATTGGAAGGGAAAAAGATTGCTTATTTCTAAGGAGTAAGTGGAGAAAAGTTCTTCATGATCAGGAAGGACAAATCTGCTTATTGACAGGCTCTTCTGGAATCGGAAAAAGTTTTTTAGTTGAAAAATTCCTCCTCACTTGTGCCAAAGAAAAAAAAACCATCATTCGGGCAAAAGCTAAAGAGTGCACCTCTGGTTTCCAAATCTTACTCAAGCAACTCACTTCCTTTTGGCAAACTGAAAAGGAATCTAATTCATCACTTTCACCAGGAGTGACTCGCAATCCTCTATTACGAACAGAAGGACAGATTGAATTTCAAAAAAGCTCAGATTCTTGGGGAGAGAGAGATTTTTTTCCTTGCCAACAAGAAGAAGCTTTTTATCAGGTCAAAAGAACTTTCGAGGCGATGGCTCAGAAACAACCGGTTATCTTATTTTTTGATAACGTGGATCACTTGGACTCTATTACTTGGTCTTGTCTGCTATTTTTAACCAAAACTATTGCAAAAAATCCCATTTTCCTTATTTTAGTTGGCCCGAATAACTCTCTTTCTTCTCCCCAAAAAATCTACCAAGAGCAGCTACTCTCTCGTCCTTTTTTTCATCACTGGGGAGTTTTACCCTTTTCTCGAACAGTGGTGCGTAGTTATCTAAATCAAAATTTTCCCAACAATTCATTTTCTTCTGAGTTTTTCTTAATTTTTTTCCAATGGACCAAAGGAAATCCTCTCTCTTGCCAAGAATTGGCCCAATGGCTTTTCGAAAAGGACTTGCTTTTTTTCCGAAAGAAACAA
The DNA here is from genome assembly GCA_029260735.1 of Planctomycetota bacterium. Lineage (GTDB taxonomy): Bacteria > Planctomycetota > Uabimicrobiia > Uabimicrobiales > Uabimicrobiaceae > JAJDCR01. The sequence goes on along the minus strand of JAJDCR010000079.1, from coordinate 66,783 downwards.
TGGTTCTATCAAAACTCAGAAAAGATTTCCTGGCCCAAGAATTTAGATGAACTTATCCGAGATAGAGTAGATTCTTTTTATGATAAAAATAGAAGTTTGGCTCATGCTTTATCTTTAGCCAGTGTCCAAGGAAAATTTTTCTATATACCTCTCATTGCTTCTTTATGGAAAAAACTCTTTCCCCACAAACCTCTTTTCTTTTCTCCCAATCCTTTTTTGGAAAAATTTCCCGAAAATGAAAAAAAAGCAAATCTACTTTTTGGAATAAATTCTTCCTTCTGTTCCTTTCGCCGCTCTATTTATCTAAGCTATTTTTATAACTCTCTCCCTTCTGCGCAGGCAAAAACTATGCATAGATATTATGCGGAAACTTTAGAAAAAAATCTTTATCTCAACTTACAGTCCTGTGCTTTGCATTTCCAAGCAGCAGAAGTTTACCCCAAGGCAGCTTACTACAATTTTCTGCTAGCCAAAGAAAAGTATCGACAAGGCTACCATCAAGATGCCGTCACTTTTTGCCAAAAGGGACTACAATGCTTCATATCTTGCTCTCATCTACTCCGAAAAGAAACTCGCCTCTGGATTAACTTGACGTTACTCTATATTTGCTTAGAATTAGAGAGTTCCAAAAAATCGCAACAAATGCTGGAAGAAGCTCTCGCAGTTGCCCAAGAGCAAAAATTAACCACCCGCCTTCCTCACATTTTATATCACTTAGCTCAAATAGAAATCCAATCGGGGCAGAAAAAAAAGGCTGTCTTGCATCTTCGCGAGGTTCTCAGTTGCCCTAGTTTAGCAACCGGATATAAAATTAGAGCACTCTACCAACTCGGAAAAATATACAGCGAACAAGAAAAATGGCATTTAGCAGAACAAAAGCTACGGCAAAGTTTAGAGTTGGGCAAAGAAAAACCCTCTGTCTTTTTGATACAAGTTCTTGAAGTTCTACGAGAGGTTTTGTTTTTGCAAGGAAAAGGAAAATTTGTTATCCAGGATTATTTAGAGGTTCAGCAAATTTTTCAAGAAAACTCTCTTTTTCTAGAAGAAGGAGAATGCCTTTTTAGTTTAGCCCAGTTCTACGAAAACCAAGATAATTATGTTTCCAGCTTCGAAAAGTACAAAGAAGCCCAAAAGATTTTCCAAAAGGCTCATAATAAAATGTGGGAACACATGGTGGAAGAAGGACTAGGACGCATCTATGCTTTACAAAAGAAGAGAAAAGAAGCTTTACTGGCTTTTGAAAAAACAAGAGGGTTTTGGCAAGAAATGCAGAACTCTCTAAGTCAGGCTAGTTCTCTCAATGCCCAAGGTATTCTTTGGCGACAGAGCCAAGACTTCACTAAAGCAGAAGAAAAGCATCAACAAGCTCTCAAGATATACCAAGAACAAAGCCACAAACCTGGCCAAGTTATTTCTTGGCGCAACCTAGCTCTAGTTTTCTTAGAGAAGAAAAATTCGCCCGAAGCATATATTGCATTAGAAAAAGCCTTTGCTATTCAAAAAAAAGACAACCCAAAAAAAATATCTCTCATTTGGGAAAGTTTTGCTTTTTATTATTTGAAGCAAAATCAATGGGAAGAAGCTCTTAGCTATTTACAAAAAAAATTAAAAAGTTATAAATCTTGTCATACTGCAATCTATGAGGCAAAAACACTTGAGTATTTAAGTTGGGTTAACTATGATAGAGGGGAATCGTCCAAAGCAAAAAACTTTTGTGAAAGTAGTTTGGAAATACGGGAAAAACTCGGCTTAACAGCCTCAACAGCACGTAATTACGTACTTCTAGCTCAAATTGGATTAGATTGTGGGCAGCTCCAGCAAGCAGAAAAATATTTTCAGCGGAGCTTAAAAATTAATCAAAAAGAAGGGCAAGTGTTAGGAGAAGCTAAGGTTTTAATAAAACTAGGTTCTTTTTATGCTAGCCTTTGGCAACTAGACAAAGCCGAAAAAAGCTTGAAGAAAGCCCAATCTTTAGCTAAAAGATATAAGTCTGGTCGAGACTTAAATCATTGTTATCAGCAAATGGCTCGTGTCTTTCGCAAAAGAAAACAATACGAAAAGAGTAGGGAATGGCTAGAAAAAGCTAGCGAACTTCCTAATCCACACTTGGTAAAAGCTTGCTCTTTCTTTGAGTGCGGATGGCTCTTTTATTTACATGAGAATTACGATGAGGCAGATTCTCAGTTTTCCAAAGCTCTCATTAGCTATAAAAAAAACGGAAATCTTCGGGGAGAGGCCAAAATATATCACTGCCAAGGTCTTATTCTTTTGCAAAAAAATCGTATATTGGAAGCAATGGAAAAATTATCTTTAAGCTTCTCCATGAAAGAAAAGCTTAAAGATACCCGTGGCCTTGCATATACTTATATGGGAATTGGTCAGGCTTACATAGCCCTCAATCGTCTAGATAAATCTCTGGAAAACTTTTCCAAAGCTTTTGCCCACTGGAAAAAACTATGCTGTTTTCCCTATATGGCAAAATGCCTTTATCATTTAGGAAAACTATACGTCCAAGAAGGTCAACCTGAAAAAGCTCAAGAAGCTTTTTCGGAAGCACTCGACTATTACAAAAATACAGACAGAACTCTTGCTGAAGAGATCACTTCTTATTTAGAAGAATTAGAACCCTAGTGTTCTTTTTCTAGTGTTCTTTTTAACAAAGTATTTTTTCGAAGATCATTTACTCAAAAGGTTTAGAGCATGAATATTGTACAGGTTTTAAAGTCGTCTAGAATATTTATTTTATTTTGCCTTTCCGTGGCATTAACCTTCTCTGCTTGTGGAAAAAATGGTAATCAAAACAATACCCAAGAAGATGAAGGCATGGTTTTTCGCTTTTTGAACGAGCAAGACCCCGCCACTTTAGATGTGAATAAAGCAACAGGAGTATATGAGAATAGAATCCTCAACATTATGTTTGAAGGTTTAACTCGTTACGGAAACGAAGGAGTTGCCGCAGAACTAGGAAATGCAGAACGTCATGAAACAAGTGAAGATGGCAAAGTGCATACCTTTTTTCTTCGAAAAGATGCTAAATGGTCTGACGGATCTGCTGTTACAGCCCATGACTATGTGGCCTCATATCGTCGAATTCTAAACCCTACTACAGGAGCTCAATACGCTCAAATGCTCTACTGTATCGCAGGAGCCGCTGAGGTCAATCAAAGCAAACCAGACAAGATGAAATTGGAACTGGAAAAACTAGGGGTTAAAGCTCTTGACGATTATACTTTAGAGTTTACTTTAAAGTACCCTGTTCCTTATTTCTTTGAACTCACTACTCATTACACTTTTTTTCCCATTCCTCGTAAAGTCGTCGAAAAGCACGGAGACAGTTGGACGAGTAAAAAAAATATTATAAGTAATGGGGCTTTTGTTCTGAAAGAAAGAGTTTTAGGAGATAAACTTGTTTTTGAGAAAAACCCTCATTATTGGCAAAAAGATGCGATCAAACTAGACAAAGTGATTGCTTACACAACAAAAGATCACGAAACTCAATATCGCATGTTTCAAAGTAATGCCGTCGATTGGCTATGTAGTCCTGTTAGTAAAAGTGTTTATCCTAAAGTAAAAGATAACTCTGAATGGCTGGCTGCTCCTTATTTGGGGACTTTCTTTTTTAGCTTTAACACAAAAAAAGCCCCCTTCAACGACCCTCGAGTCCGCCGAGCCTTGAGTTTAGCTATTGACCGAGAAGTCATTGCCAAAACTATTACCGACGCAGGAGAATTACCAGCTTACAGTTATGTCCCCAAAGGAACTGCGATGGGCTCAGGTAAATACACCCCGACTTATGAGTTCAGTAAAAACTACAAAGAAAATATCAAAGAGGCCAAAAAGCTTTTGGCTGAAGCGGGTTTTCCTGGTGGTAAAGGCTTCCCTGTTTTCAACATTCTTTACAATATCAACGATCAAAACAAGAGAATTTGCCTTGTTGCTTCCAATATGTGGGATCGTCACTTAGGAATCAAAGGAAAATTAGAAAACAACGAGTGGAAAACCTACCTCGACAAGCTCAAGAATGTCAACTATGATATCGCTCGCCGTGGTTGGATCGGAGATTACAACGATGCCTATACTTTCATGGAACTATGGATGTCCAGCAATGGAAACAACCATACCCACTGGGGAAATGCTGACTATGATGACAAGATCAATAAATCCAACTATGAGTCCGATTTGAAAAACCGTCTAGTTCTTTTCCAATCGGCCGAGGAAATCCTTTTAGAAGAGTCTCCCATTATTCCTATTTACTTTTATGTTGCTGACCAAATGGTGAAACCTTATGTTCGAGGTTTTTATCCTCGGATTCAAAATGGCGACCATGGAAAGGCAGATATTGCCGGCGGGAAGTTTAACGTCACGGATAATCATCCGTTCAATTATATCTGGATAGACCAGGAAGCTAAGAAAAAGTATATGCAAGGAAACTAAGAGCTTTCATCTGAGTAAATTTACGCCGGTTTTAGACCGGCGTTTGAACGGAACAACAAACATTTCTCAGTTATAAGGAAATTCATGAAGCGGAAAAGTTTTTTTACAGGACTGTCTATTGCTATTTTTGTCATCACCTTATGTTGCTTTATCTCTTGCTCAAAAAGATCAATGCCCGATGATGGCGGAAAAATGATTTTGCATAGTATCAATGGCGCAGAGGCAGCCACTTTAGACCCCACTTTACGAGAGGGCTCTCCTGGAACTAGTATTTTAGGAAATATCTTTGAGGGCTTATTACGTGTTGATACAAGCAACGGAGGTTATTTACCAGGAGTGGCAGAAAAATGGAAAGTTTCTCCTGATGGGAAAACCTACACTTTCTTTTTGAGGTCTAATGCTAAATGGACAAATGGGGAAGCCGTTACTGCTCAAGATTTTGTCTATTCTTACCGCCGAGCTCTCGACCCCAAGGTAGCTTCTCAAAATGCGAGCTTATTTTTCATTTTAGAAAATGCTCCCGAAGTTTTTAAGCAAGAAAAAACGTTGGAGTCTTTGGGAGTCAAGGCCCTTGACGAAAGTACTTTAGAGCTTAAGTTGCAAAACCCCGCCGGTTATTTTTTTAATCTGCTCACCCTGGTTCCTTTCTGTCCGATCCCTCAAGAAACGGTTGAGAAATACAAAGATCAATGGACAAAGCCTGAAAATATCGTCAGTAACGGCCCTTTTAAAATAGTAAAAAGAGTTCTTAACGATAAAACTATCGCTGTAAAAAATCCTCTTTACTGGGGAAAAGACGAAGTTAAGCTCGACCAAATCATATTCTACACCACCGATGACAACAACACAAAACTCCGCCTATTTGAGTCTAATTTAGCTGATTTTCATACCAGAGGAATCGCATCTTCTGCTTATCCTCAAATAAAAAAACATCCGGAGTGGCGAGGATACCCTTATTTGTCGGTTTACTATTATCTCTTTAATACCCAAAAAGAACCCCTCAATAATCCTAAATTTCGCCAGGCCATTTCTCTGGCTTTAGATCGAAAAAGTCTCACCGACAAAGTTTTACAAGTGGGTTATATTCCTGCTTACTCTCTAATCCCACCAGAGGTTCGTAGCTATGAACCTAGTGCTCTATTGACCGAGGATGTGAAGGAAGCGAAAAGGCTTTTGGCCGAAGCTGGTTATCCTGATCCTACTAAAGTGCGTAAACTGACAGTTCTCTACAATACCAATGAAAGACATAGGCAAGTTGCTCAAGTAATAGCACATCGCTTAAAGACTGTCTTGGGCTTGGATATTGCTATTGAAAATGCGGAATGGAAAACCTATCTCGATCGTCGTCGTCACGGAGATTATGACATTGCCCGAGCAGGTTGGATCGGGGATTTTGAAGACCCTTCAACTTTCTTAGATCTAGTTTACACAAAAAGCCAGTACAATGATACGGGCTGGAGCAACGCGCAGTATGATACTCTTTTTGAAAGTATCCATAATATGACAGATGCAAAGGAGCGTTTGCATATCCAGCAGCGAGCAGAAAAAATAATCGTAGAAAATCTCCCCTTACTACCTATCTATTTTTATATTGCCGATGTTATGGTAAAACCTTATGTCAAAAATCTCTATCCTCGTAATCAGGATGACATCAAAAATAGAAAATACGATATTCTCTCTCGAGATATTTTCCGAGATGTTTACATTGACCTGGAAGAGAAAAAGAAATATTGGGAGCAGAGTAATTAAAAAGGCTATTATGATAGCCTTAAAAAACTAGAGGAAAAACAATGTTAGGTTACATTATTAGAAGAGTACTCGGAATGATTCCGGTTTTACTCATCATTATTACAATTACCTTCTTTCTGATGAGATCGGCTCCTGGAGGTCCCTTTGACTCTGAGAAAACCATCCCTGATGAAGTAAGAAAAAATATTGAAGCCAAATACCATTTAGATGAGCCTGTTTATCAACAGTATTTACGGTATGTGTGGAGTATTGTGCAAGGAGACTTAGGTCCTTCCTACAAATACTCTGATCGTACTGTAAATAGTATCATTGGCGAGAGCTTCCCTGTTTCTTTCCAAATAGGCTTCTTGGCCATGTTCATTGCCGTGACCTTCGGAACTTACCTAGGCTTTATTGCGGCATTAAAACAAAATACAGTGATAGATTATACTCTAATGAGCTTTGCAATTGTTGGGATATCTGTTCCTAATATGGTGCTGGGGCCCATTCTTGCTGTAATAGTCGGAGTTTACCTAAAGTGGCTTCCTGTAGCTGGTTGGGGAAGTTGGGAGCATTATATCCTGCCTGTTATAACTTTGTCTTGCTACTACTTGGCTATTGTTGCTCGAATTGCCCGAGGGAGTATGCTTGAAGTAATCCGACAAGAGTACATTCAAACCGCTCGCAGTAAAGGTTTGCCAGAAAGAGTCATTCTCTTACGTCACGCCTTGAAAGGAGCACTTCTCCCGATCGTCTCTTATTGTGGTCCAGCTTCTGCTTTTATCATTACTGGTTCGATTGTTATTGAGCAGATTTTTTCTATTCCAGGAGTGGGACGCTATTTTGTACAAGGAGCCACTGACCGTGACTACACCCTTGTCATGGGAACTGTCATTTTAGTGAGTATTTTGGTCATGGTGTTTAACTTACTCGTAGACATTGCATATTGTTTCTTAGACCCTAGAATTAAATTACACGAGAAAAAATGAAAGCAAATAAACAAAAAATAGATGAAGCTGCCCAAGAATATGGTGTTAGCCTGTGGAATGATGCTTGGAGAAGACTGATTCGCAACAAGATGGCCGTTATTTCGATGATTATTTTAGGAATTATGGTTTTCGCTTGTGCTGGAGCTTCTTATGTCACAACTCATGCTTATGATGAGATTCACTACGACGCCATCAAAACTTCTCCTAGCATGACGTACATTTTTGGTACCGACGACTTGGGAAGAGACATGTTCGCTCGAGTTCTCTACGGAGGGCAAGTCTCCCTCAAAATCGCAATACTTTGTACCTTCATTACTTTGCTAATTGGTATCTCTTATGGAGCCACAGCGGCTTACTTTGGAGGACAAATCGACAACTACATGATGCGTTTTGTCGATATAATGTATAGTCTTCCTTATATGTTCTTAGTGATTATCTTAATGGTTGTCTTTGGTAAGAACATCAATCTTTTATTTATGGCGATTGGAGCTGTCAGTTGGCTGACTATGGCCCGAATTGTTCGGGGACAAATTCTTTCTCTCAAAGCCAAAGAGTTTATCGAAGCAGCCCGGTCTTATGGAGCTTCCAATCTTAGGATCATTTTTCTCCATCTAATACCAAACACCTTGGGAACCGTTGCTGTCTATACTACGGTAACCATTCCCCGAGTCATTTTAGTGGAATCATTTCTAAGCTTCCTAGGTCTAGGAGTGCAGCCTCCTGATCCGAGCTGGGGATCTCTTTGTAGTGATGGAGCCAAAGCTATCGAAAGTGCCTCCTGGCTAATTATTTTTCCAGGGTTAGCTCTATCGGTAACTCTCTTTTGCATGAACTTTCTAGGAGATGGTCTGAGAGACGCTCTTGACCCGAAGATGAAGTAAGGAACCAGGATGGAAACAAATAAGAAAAAAATTGTATTAGAAGTAGAAGAACTCTATACAAAATTCACCACTGATGAGGGAGTCGTTCATGCTGTCAATGGTATATCCTACTCCATAAGAGAAGGAGAGATCGTAGGCATTGTCGGAGAGAGTGGAAGTGGGAAAAGTGTTTCTAACTTAGCTCTTTTGGGCTTACTAGCAACACCTCCTGCAAAAATATATGCGAAAAAACTAGAGTTTCTCGGAGAGTCTCTTTTAACTAAAGAGGGGTTCCTTGATCAAAAAAAATTAAGGAAACTCCGTGGAAACAAAATTTCCATGATTTTTCAAGACCCCATGACTTCATTAAATCCCTTTTTAAGCATTCGTACACAAATGCTCGAAGCGGTTATGTTTCATAGAAAAATCTCTAAGGAAAAAGCGATGGATCTTGCTGTGGAAAAACTGACTTTAGTCGGAATCGCTGATGCCAGAGAGAGAATCAACTACTATCCACACGAGTTTTCTGGGGGAATGCGCCAACGAGTTATGATTGCGATGGCCTTGATGTGCGATCCTCTTCTTTTGATAGCAGACGAACCTACAACCGCTTTAGATGTAACTATACAAGCGCAAATCATTGAACTTCTTCAGGAAATCAATGAAAAACTCCAAACCACGATTATTTTCATCACTCATGATTTGGGCGTCATTGCCGGAATTAGCGAGCGTATTATGGTCATGTACGGAGGATCTATTGTCGAGAGTGGTCAAACGGAAGACATATTTGCTCACACTTCCCATCCTTATACCAAAGGTCTTTTAGCTTCTATCCCAAAATTGGATGAGGATAAAGATAGGTTAAATACTATCGAAGGATCTCCGCCCTTTCTTCTTAAGACACTAGATTTTTGTCCATTTTATGATCGCTGTGAGCAACGAATGGACAGTTGTCTCGAGGGAATACCTCCTTATATTTTTACAAACGTAGAGAATGAGCATAAAGTTGCCTGCCGACTTTTTGATGAACAAAACGGAAAGTAGTGATATGGATAAAACAGCTACAGAAAACACAAGCTCTCAAGCCAAACCTATATTGCAGGTGAAAGACCTCAAAGTCTATTTTGAGATGAACAAGACTGTCAAACCCGACGAATCAGCTTCCTTTTTCTCAAAAGTTTTCCCCAAAAAAGAAAAAGTTTACTTAAAAGCAGTTGATGGGGTCAGTTTTGATTTGTACAAAGGAGAAATTCTCGCTTTAGTCGGCGAAAGTGGTTGCGGAAAATCAACCACTGCGCGCGGTATTCTCCAGCTACATCGTCCTCGGGAAGGCCAAGTTATTCTAGAAGGCCAAGAATTGACGACTTTATCCCCCCGAGAACTAAAAAAGTGCCGCCAAAAAATACAGATGGTTTTTCAAGACCCTTACGCGTCGCTTAATCCGCGTATGACAGTAGGAGATGTTATTGCCGAACCAGCGAAGGTCTTTCGCACTTACAAAAATCGTTCTGATTTGCAAACAGCGCTTATTGATACAATGAAGAAGGTAGGACTAGAAAAGAAATTTATCCACCGCTATCCTCATGCTTTTTCGGGAGGACAAAGACAACGTATCGGTATTGCCCGAGCTCTCATTTCTCAGCCCGAAATTATCGTTGCAGACGAACCCGTCTCTGCCTTGGATGTTTCGATCCAAGCGCAGGTCTTAAATCTTTTTTCTGATTTGCAAAAAGATTTGGGATTAACATATGTTTTTATTGCTCATGATTTAAGTGTAGTTAAACATATGTGTACGAGGGTTGCCGTCATGTACTTAGGGAGAATCGTTGAAGTTGCTCCGACCAAGAAAATTTTTGAAAAACAAAGGCACCCTTATACCCAAGCTTTGATTTCAGCCGTTAACGTACCTGATCCAGTTATAGAAAAAAAACGTGAGAGAATTGTTTTGCAGGGAGAAATACCAAGTCCTCTGAATCCTCCTCACGGTTGTCCTTTTCACACTAGATGTTCTAAAGCCCAAGATCGCTGTCGCCAAGAACGTCCTTATCTAGAAGAAAAAGCGGAAAACCACCAAGTCGCTTGCTTTTTTCCCAACGACTAAGGTAGTTTCCATAAAAAATTTCATGCAAACTCCCTAGTTTACAGTCTTTACATTCAGCAGTGAAATGAAAGTATAGGAAAAAACATGGATTTTAATGTTCATACAGAATTTATCACACAAGGCGAAGACAAGATTGCCTTAGTAAAGCCTCAAGGGGCCATTGATCAAAAAAGTGTTCCTGTTTTGGAGCACACAATCAAAGAAGAAATCTACCGTCCCAGCATTTGCTATATGGTCATCGATTTCTCCGAAACAAAGTCTATCAATAGTACAGGTCTAGGTCTTTTGATCAACATTATTCATCAAATAGATCTTGCCGGTGGAAAAATATGCCTAATCAATGTGGCAGAACGCTTCAAGGTTCTTTTTTCTGCTATTGGGCTTGATATTCGTATGCCCACATACTCCAACAAAGAAGAAGCAATCGCCTCTTTCCAAGATTAATTTTCACGTTATAAAAAAACAAAGCCAGGCAATTTTTTTTACCTGGCTTTGTTTTTTTATGATCTAATATTGCAACAGATTCTCTATTCCATTCATTCTACTCCATTAATTCTACTCCATTAAGAACAGGAGTATCAACCTTTTCTGTTGCCTAAAAAGGTCTTATTTATGGATAATAAGTTATTAGCAAAAAAAAATGTCCTCATAACCGGGGCCGGTCAAAATATAGGAAGAAGTATTGCTCTAGAAATGGCTAAAGAAGGAGCTAATATTTTTTTTACTGATATCTGTGGTACGAGATCTTGCCAACTAGAAAAAGAATTAGAAAATTACCCAGGAAATCACAAAGGGATTGTCTCTAGTATACAGAAAGAAGAAGATATTCATGCCCTCTGTAAATATCTAACAAGGGATAATATTAAAATTGATATTTTGGTGAATAATGTAGGAATTCAATATGAAACGACTTCCCTAGATGATTTTTCTATAAAAGAGTGGCACGACACCTATGCCGCCAATGTATTTGGTCCGATGATTCTTACAAAAAATATTTCCCAAATGATGAAGAAGCACTCTATCCACGGATCTATTATTTTTCTCACTTCTATTCACCAATGGGAAGTGGTACGCTGGCCCAGTTACAGCTCATCCAAGGCAGCATTGGGTATGATTATTGAGGAATTAGCCGTAGAACTGTCTAGGCACAAAATAAGAGTGAATGGTATTGCTCCTGGCTGGGTGGCAAAAGACGAAAAAGGCCATCTTTTCGAGGAGAAATATTCTCTATTACATAAAAGCTCTATAGATCCCTGTTATATTGGAAGAACAGCAGTATACCTGGCTTCAGATTATTTTTCTCTGTTCACCACTGGAACGATAATCAAAATAGACGGGGGAACATCCCTGTACAACAACCGCGTAGATCAAACTTCTTCCCATAAAGAAGAATAACTTTATTACTCTAATTTTTTATCAATTCAGAAATTTGTCATATGTCACCTAAAATAATTCACGCCATTGCACCTTACGTTGGCCCCTCTCTACTTTTTCAACGACAAGAACTATTCCTTCAAAGTATCGATCGTGCCGACAAAGAGAATGTGTTACTTTTAGCATTAAACCTTTTTGAATGGGAACGAGAAAAATGGATAACCGAGAAAGCAACAAGGAGTTCCTTATCCCTTGGGGACTCAAGACCTCTTGCCTTTCTTCTCGATATTTTAAATTTAGCAAATGCCCACGCCCAACCAAACGATTGGCTACTTTACACAAATTCAGATTGTGCCATTGCCCCAGACTTTTATAAACAACTTCAAAAAGAAGGTGGTACTGTCGTAGAGTATATGCGAAAAGATGTCGAGGGGAATCCTTCCACTCTGGAAGAGCTATTTTCTAACGAAAGCAAGCTCTATTCGATTGGGCTTGATGGTATTGCATTACGAGCGCAGTTTTTTCGTGAAGTTAAGGATTATATACCGGATTTTATTGTCGGAGAGCCTCATTGGGACACCATTTACTCGGAACTCTTTCGCAAGATCATCCCAGTGAGGAGAGATACCAGTAGACTATTTCATCCCAAGCACGATCAGGTATGGGATTTAGCCGAGCCTTCTGTTTCTGGGCAGCATAATCTACAACTATATGTTGGCGCACTCCAATCTGGTTATGGAGATAATACGTGCATTACAAAGTCCTCCAACCAAACCGATACCGCAGTAATCGTTGTCAGTTTTGGGAATGATCCCGTTCGAGTTGCGGCAAACTCAGAAGGAATACGTAAGCAATTAGAGCAAGACCTTTACCATGACTATTTTTTAGTAGAGCTAGTGGGGGAAGGATTAAAAAGTGCTTACTCCTCCGATATTTTGGACAGGGTTAAATACATTCCGGTGGAAGGCTACTGCTCTAGCATGGATCTGTTTCAAAAGGAAGCCCTAATGAATATTGGGTGGCGAGCTGCTTTAGCCCGCCACTCCTATGAGTTTTTTATATTTCCCGACGCCGATATCTATTCTGAGTCGGCAGATTGGTTTAGACGCATAAGAGAAAAACTATGGGAAAATCCGGCCCGTGCTGTGCATGGCTATAGAATAGCATCCGACACCAAAGACCCCCATATTAAGTATAACTCCCTAGCATCCATCTATAAATACGACTTCCAAACGGATCTTTTTCTCAACCCGGGGCTTTGTTGGGGATTACACAGAAGTGTACTAGAGATGGGCAATGGATTTAATTCTCTTTGCATAGATTGTGCCGGTGATAGTACATTTGTGGCAGAGTATCTCAACTCAAGAGAAATTAGCTATGATCCGTGGCTCTATCAATTCCGATGGTTTTCTGAAATAGAAAGAAAATTGCCTTTCCAAGCAATCCTTGATGGAGTTGACATCGATATTATTCATATACACCACGGGGATCTCAAAGAACGAAATTATAACCCCATTAGATATGCGATTGATGGTTTTCCTCCTATTTTAGAACTTGTGAATGTCGAGTCTAATGGAATTCTCACTTGGAAAGATTCTCAATGTATAGAGCGTCGTATTCTCGCTCATCGCTTAGAGATGAAAACCCCTGCGGATGTAGACAAGATTTTTCGAAAATATTCCTATGTAAGATTTAATAGTCCGCAAGATTATTCGAAAGAATGCCTGAAAAAACGGCAAATCTTCCAACCAAAGATTAAAAACAGAATCTCTCCTTTTGTCCATAGTTCCTCAATAGGATATGAAAATAACCATAAGAATCGTGTCACCCTTTTCAATCCAGCTAAAGTATTTCGCGATGAATTTCCTTTTTCATGGAGTGACAGTGCTTGCTCTAAACCGGGCAGCCATTGTATTCCCTTAAAAGTCGATCCTCCTTCTCTTATTCTGGAGCCCTCTGGTGGTTTTAACTATGTTGCAGGTGTCATAACGATTCACCCTAACTGGACTAAATGCAACTTATCACCATACAAACACTTGTACCTATCGGTTTTGCAAATGGGAGATAAGGCTCAAGATGTAATAGTGAGCTTTTATTCTCGTTCGGAAGAAAACCAAGATTATGAATCAAAGGAGATATCCTTGGGGAAACTTGGGTTAAAAAAATCGGAACTGACCCCGTTTAAAATACCATTACAAGAGTTTGAAAATGGTTCTGGTTTTGATTTTCAATCCTGTCGTCTTCTAAAGATTATGGGTACTGGTATGTGTAGAGTCGAGTTTCGAGGAATTTATGTGGAGTAAAAGTTTATGCCTCGCAAGCGTGTAAAAATATTCGACAATACACTTTACTCCGATCAAGAATCTCTTCTCCGCGGCACTACTATTTGGGTATACAAAGATGGTGAGCAGCCAGGAATTGCAGATTATGCCCGCAATAACTCCTACTATGAACGAATTCGCAATGTAGGTTTAAATGCTGTAAGAGTGATTTGCTTTGATCCATGGCAACGAGCAAATAAATTTCCTCATTATAATATAGATAATCCGTCAGATTTACAGGAGTTTTTATCCTGTCTGGATGTTGTGGTCAAACTAACAGCCGAGCACGGACTCTATGCCATGATCAACTACCACGATATCGGAGCCTATGACTTTGATCACTTGCAAACCTTCTGGAAAATCGTCGCCCCTCGTTATGCAAAAAACACTCATGTTTTCTATGAGCTTGCCAATGAACCGGTCTCCTGGTTTCCGGAGCATTACTCGGACAGAGTTATTCAACACCAACAAAAAATTTACGAGTTCGTGCGAGAGTTAGCCCCCGATACTCATCTAGTTTTATTGACATTTCCCAACTCAGAGAGTGCTAAGGGGTCGTGCACAATGACAGATGTTGCTGAGTTGTTAACTGTCGTTGATTGGTCCAATGCATCCGTCGGCTTCCATCCTTATTATACAAAAGGGACAAGCGATGCCATTGTCGAGCTAAAGTCGAAGTTTCCTGTCGTAAATACAGAAATGGAAATTGCCAACGCTAGCGGTGGCAAAGATATCGTGGCAATGGATGGAGAAGAGTGGGGGTTCCAGACAATGGAAAGGTTGGGCATTAGCTGGTTTGCCTGGAGTACTGATGGACCTGAGCGTATAGAAGCCCATTTTGTCAATAGTGTGCTCGCTGATGCAGTAGAAAAGGGGTACAAGTGGAATAATGATTTGTGGACCCATGACGAAAAAACAAAGTCAGCAAAACAAGCTCCCTCCCCGAAGCCGAAGAAGACAAGTGAAATGAGTTCTCTTAAAAAACTTCCTATACAAAAGTGTATGGAAATCATGGGACTAAAGGGAATACACATAATTATCCCTATCTTTCTAGCATTGTCTGTAGCCATTTTAGATGGACTAATGCTAGCATTATTGATACCCATTGCCAGAGGTATAACCACTGGTACATTTGCATTTGTCTCCGATTTGCCCATACTCGGTACCATCTCAGGGTTGATTTCTGTAGATAGTCATAAATCGCTATTTTTGTTGATGGTCATAACCATCTTTGTTGTCGGTCTTGCCAAAAACATATTAGATTACTTTCTTACCTTGTACACAGGTAGACAATATGGCTACTATTCAAGAAACCTGAGCGATTGGGTTTTTAATCGCTACCTCCAATTTGGTAAAAGCTATTTTGATAAAACAAGCCAAGCTAATATATCGTCTGTCATTGACTACAATCACGATGTATTAAATCTTTTTCAGGCTGTCCACCGAGGATTAATGACCATTTTTATTATTTGTGCATATCTGTGTGTGATGATGATTATTTCATGGCAATTAACACTTCTTGCTGCATTCATTTTTCCGGCCGTCCATTATTCAATGAAATGGATGCAGAAAAAAATGATGATTATTTCAGAAGAGGTAAAAAAAAGCAAATTCAGTATATTCAAAAGAGCATATGAAATTATGTCGGCATTGTCTCTCTTTCGTGCCTATGCTCAGGAAAAACGAGCAGCACAAGCCTATGCTGAAGTCAATGAAGACTTGCGTATACGAGACTATAAAATGTGGAAAATACGAGGGCAACTGACCCTCTTTAGAGAATTTGCCATCTTGGCTATTTTAGTGGCCCTACTTTCTATTGTGGTCTTTGTCCTTGACAAATCCAGCCCCTCTGAGATGGCAGCCTTTATTGTCTTTTTCTTTATTGCCAAAATAGTACTTCCTCGTTTTGCCGTATTTCACGAAATAGGGATGGAGTTTGCCGAGAAAATGCCTCGTGTACTTCTATTTGCGGAGCTTTTCGATGACAATGAAAAATTTATTATTCCAGATGGTGATAAAGTATGTCAGAAAATAGAGTCCACTTTGGAGCTACAAAAACTCACATTCTCCTACCCTAATACGAAACCTGTCCTATCTGAAGCTTCTTTCATAGTCGAGACAGGAAAGGTAACTGCATTGGTCGGACCTAGTGGGGCTGGAAAAAGCACAATCATTGAGCTCTTGCAACGCTTCTATGACGTTCCACCTAGCAGTATTTTTATTGACGGAGTGGATATTAGAGAGTATAAAATTTCATCTATTCGAGAGCAAATTGCCGTGGTCAGCCAAGACATATATATTCTCAATGACACCCTCAAAAATAATTTATCTTTTGGAACCACAAGACAATTGTCAGACCAAGAAATAGAGAAAATATTGTGTAAATCCAGACTAGATGGCTTTGTCCGGTCATTACCAAATGGTATTGAAACGAAGTTAGGTGATCGAGGAGTCAATTTATCTGGTGGACAACGTCAGATGGTTGCTATAGCAAGAGCCCTTTTCAAGAATTCGCCTATTCTTATTTTAGATGAAGCAACAAGTTCTCTGGATTCTAAAACCGAGCGGCTAATCCAAGAGGCTATCTATGATGCTATTGAGAACAAAACGGCCATTATCATTGCCCACCGCCTATCGACAATCAGGCGAGCGGATAAGATTGTCGTGGTGGATAATGGCCAAATTGTTCAGAATGGTTCTTTAGATGAACTGGTAGAAGCGACTGGGCTTTTTCAAGAGCTTTGGAAGGAGCAGTATTTCGCTTAACTTTATTATGTTTTATCTTCAGAAAGCCGTTATAGCAGCAAACCATGTTCCTCTTGTGCGAACCATTCTGCGTAGTGTTTATTATTTTGCTCTGTGGATTCTAAAAAGGGAGTGCAAGCACCACCAGATAATCCTGGGAGTTTATATTCGAAATAGCTTTGCCGAAGGGACTTGGGTAGCTGGTAGAAGTGATATTGATATTACGGTTGTTCTCAAGGGGAATTTTGAGCTAATAGAGGAACAGATTTCTCTAAAAAGTTTCCAGAAACGCTATGCTTTCCTCCAGAGAATACTTCCGATGCTAGGTGAGGCGGAATATCTATTAGAAACTCATGTCAATGCTTACTGTAGTTATTCATACAGCGGCTACCAAGCATCTCACTGGAAACTAATCTATGGCGAAGATCTTGCCCGTAGTTCATATGATAATGATCCAGATACTATTGCCACTGATCGTTTAAGTCACTTAGTCTCAACCTATATTCATTTATTTTGCTCTAAATTTGAAATAGATCATTGGCAGCAGATGGACTTGCAAATACTAAGCAGGATAGTAAAAAAAGCAGAAAGGCTTAGTATGGTAGAGAAACCTCTAAAATCAGATTTCAACAATCCCTTCGAAGCTCTATTGTCTATTATGAAGCTAATGGATGATAACTGCTGCCAGTATCTTTCCCAAACAATCCATTCTATTCCAAAATCAAAAGTACAGGCTCTTCCCTCTATTTCTATCCATCCTGATAAAAAAAAAGATACTTTTGATGATAAGGGGGAAGTCGCCTGGAATTCTCCTTTTGTCCGCGGTGTAGTGTTCTCCATTCTTGAACGAAGCGGGTCTACTTATATAATCCTAAAAGATAGACTAGATGACAAAAATATTATAGTTGTGTTTGAGACCTTGTATCAATTATTTGACAACTTAATCTTTATGACACTACCGACGTTCCAATTTTATTTAACATATTGTGATCCCATCCACTGTGCCATCTTACTCGACGATGGTAGGGTCGTGGCCGGTGAGGACGTTTTGCAATATATTGAACTACCCTTACCTAGTACTCTCTGGACAGCTTTTGCCAATAATTCTGTGGCAATGTTCTCTGATATTTATTCTCAAGACTGGCCAAACCTCGATAATGAGTACTATAAACATCGCTTGCAAGGTTGGTATTTGAGGTCCCTTTTCTTTTTAGAGAAAGAGGAGCTCATGGTGTCTTATGATCTTATTGAAAAGTACTGTGCTCAGGCGTACCCCCAGTGGTGGTTAAAAATAAAAGCTGCAGACCCCGCTCTTCGCTATGAGCTTATCCGAAAGATTTGTGATCAGGTTGCTCGTAGGTTAGAAAAGCAACCACAAAGCAAATAGGCGCGCAATATTGCACGCCCTAATATTTTTTTTCAAATGAGGTGTTGTTATGGATATAAAAGGCTTAGGGAATCCTATTTGTATATTGGCTGAAGGGCCTCTCTGGAACGAAGTGGAGCAAGCTTTATATTGGACAGATATTGAATCGAAAAAAATTTGGAGATATAAACCGAAAAACTCTGATATAGAATGCTTGTGGGAAGGAAAAAGTAAGGTTGGAGGTTTTGCTTTTACACCTGAAAATAATTTAGTAATGTGCACAAACAGGGGAATTTTTTTCTGGAATCGGAGCGATAATTCTTCCACATTACTTCATCATTTTGATTTCAACTTAGATGAAGATGAACGGTTTAATGATATTACGACTGATCCTCAGGGAAGAATATTTGCTGGAACCATAGAAAATACAAGAAAGAAAGCTAAGCTATATCGAATCGAGAAAAATAAAGAACCTGTTCTTGTTTTGGATAAGATTGGTCTTTCTAACGGAATGACCTTTTCCTTAGATACAGAGCATTTTTATCATACAGATACTCACAAACGCAGCATTACGCGTTTTGACTATAGCAATGGCACGGGAGAAATTAGTAATCCTCAAATTTTTTATCAGGGTGATTTAAAAAACGGTTTTCCCGATGGTATTACCATGGATAGGGATGGCTTTCTTTGGGTAGCCTGCTGGGGAGCATCTCAAATAATAAGGATTAATCCTAAAGGAGAAATAGTAGAGCGCCTTAGTGTTCCGGCAATGCAACCTTCGAGTATAACATTTGGTGGCACTTCCTTAAATGAATTGTATATCACTACTGCTTGCCAAGGTGCTGCGGATTTAACAAAAGGGTTAAGCTGGTCAGGTGAGTTTTTAGGAGGATCTGTTTTTAAATGTAAATTAAAAATTAGAGGACGTAAAGAGTGGCTAGCACAGTTTTAGAGTACATCATGCTTTCTCTGTTTTGCTGCGCCTTCTTCTGAAAATTCTTCTTCATTTTGCTCTATAGTTTTTTTTCCTTTGTCGATAAGCCTCTATCTTACTATACTACTACATCTTCAAAAGATGACTTATTGCTTAGATTGCCACCTCTTCTAAAGTACCACTAATATTTTGTGGGTATACGAAGTTCCAAAAAGATTGTGAAAAAATATGACGAAAAAGAAAGCTTTAAAAAAAGAACTTACCGTTCTAAATCTATATGCCATAGCGACAGGTGCTACCTTAAGTTCTGGTTTTTTTTTACTGCCCGGTTTAGCCTATGCCGAGGTTGGCCCCGCCATAGTCCTTTGCTATATGCTCGCGGCTATTCCTTTGTTTCCTGCGATTCTCAGTAAGACAGAGTTATCCACAGCGATGCCAAAAGCAGGAGGAGCTTACTTTTTCATAGACCGTAGTCTGGGGCCGATGATTGGAACCGTGGGAGGCTTGGGCACTTGGTTTGTTACCATTCTAAAATCCGCCTTCGCTCTTGTTGGTATGGGAGCTTATGTAAATATAATATTCCCGAATGTTTCGATGATTCCGCTGGCTATAATATTTGCCTTAGCGTTTGGTATTCTTAATTTATTCGGAGCGAAAAAATCGGGAACATTTCAAGTGTATTTGGTGTTCTTGCTCCTGGGGATATTGACATGGTTCAACAGTCTAGGTATTACTCATATTAAGAAAGAATACTTTGATGGCTTTTACGACCCGGAATTTTCTTCTATTTTTTCGATAGTAGGTTTTGTTTACATTAGTTATATTGGAATTACCAAGATCGCTAGTGTGGCAGAAGAAATTCCCAATCCAGAACGCAATCTTCCTCTTGCTATGTTTCTTGCCTATTTTTCGGCTATTATTATCTATGCTATCAGCATAACTGTTCTTGTTGGAGTTGTTCCTCCCGACGAATTAAGAGGAAGCTATATTCCTGTAGCCCTTGCCGCAGAAAAGATTGCCGGAAAGGGTGGACAGATAGTGATTACGATTGCCGCTATTTTAGCCTTCCTCTCTGTCGCCAACGCAGCTATTTTAAGTGCTTCTCGTTATCCATTGGCTATGGGTAGAGATCATTTAATGCCTACCTTTTTTAGTAAACTTAACCGGCATGGAACACCCGCTAACGCCATATATATCACAGTTTTACTTATTATCATACTCATTGTGGCTTTTGATGCCACAAAAATTGCTAAACTGGCAAGTGCTTTTCAATTATTCATTTTTGCTCTTCTCTGTTTAGCAGTAATTGTTATGAGAGAAAGTGGACTAACTTCTTATGATCCCTCTTATCGTTCTCCTTTTTATCCCTGGATGCAAATCATTGGTATTATCCTCTCCATTTTGTTGATTGCCGGAATGGGGTGGCTCTCTATACTATTTTCCATGGGACTCGTTTTAACCGGGATCGGTTGGTACTACTACTATGCCCGTGATCGGGTCACTCGCAGCGGGGCGATATTTCATACTTTTGCCCGCCTTGGGCAAAACCGCTGCGAAGGATTAGATCGAGAACTCCGAGTTATTATTAAGGAAAAAGGAGTGCGCGATGAAGACCCTTACGATGAAGTTATCACTCGCGCCTTTACCCTAATAGAAACGGAAGCGATGACCTTTTCTGATATTGCCAAAAAAGCGAGTGCCCTTTTAGCACAGCGAGTCCCCGAAACTAAAGAGCAGCTCACAGAAAGCTTTCTCCAGTGGAAACAAGTTGGTATGACTCCTGTTATTCCAGGAGTAGCTTTACCTCACTTACACTTGGCTGATATTAAAAATCCAGAGTTAGTCATAGTGCACCACGTTGCAGGTGTTCCTGTTGATATACTGCATCATGGAATGGAGGGAGACTACTCCTCAAAAGAAACTCTCCATGCTATTTTCTTTTTAGTTAGTCCTGAAGGTGATCCTCGGCAACATTTACGCATCCTCTCTCAAATTGCCTATCATATTGACCAAGAAAATTTTATGGAAAAGTGGCTGGAAACGCCAGATGAAACAGAGCTTAAGGAAATTCTTCTAAAAGATGAGCGCTATCTCTCCTTACATTTACTCAAAGACTTAAAAACGGCACCTCTGATAGGTCATAAGCTAGTGAATATGGAGATTCCCAAAAATACTGCTGTTGCCCTTCTCAGGCGGCAAGGGCAAGTGATCATCGCGGATGAAAACACTCTTTTACAAGAAAATGACTACTTGATCATTGTCGGAGAGCCTAAGGATATTAGTCAACTCTATCAGAAATATCATTGAGAAATTGACTTGTCCTTTGTTTGATCGAAAAATTAAAAATTTAGAGGTGTTTTCATTTTGAATGAAAGCACCTCTAAATGATATTTTCTTCTTTTTTATAGAAAAAAACCTTTGTATGGTTTACACTATATTAAGCAAACAGACTATATATTTACAAAATTTGGGAGAAATCTCGATGAAAATGGTAATAAGCTTAACATTCAGCCTGATCCTAATAGCGAGTTCCCTAGATGCCGCTACTCTGGGATATTGGGGATTTAACGAAGGATCAGGAAATTTAGCCGCTGATTCAAGTGGTAACGGTCACAATTTTAATCTTTCTCCCCCCAGCGTTTCTCCGCCGAGTAATCTTTTTTCTCCGAACACACCACCCCTATTTAATGGCGGTACCTCTTTTGATGGAAGAGGACGCGGAGTCAATGATGGAACAGGCTCTCTAGATACAACTTCGGACACTCTAACCTTAGAAGCATGGGTGAATATAGCAGCCCCAGGCCCTGTTTTAGAAGGAGCAACTGGGCAGATGTTTCCGAATATTTTAGGAAAAAGCTCTGACTCAGGAGTGGCCAATACCCCTTATTTTTTGATGCTAGAAAGTAGAGATAGCAGCGGTTTTTCCACAGATAAATGGCAAATTGAATACATCTTTACCGACACCGATGGTTCCCGTTCCCACAACCAAAATACAGGAGTTTTTCTCCAAGGAAGCCAACTAGAAACTTGGACACACATTGCCGTGACCTACGATGGTAGCAACGCTGCCGCCAATGCTATTATCAAAATATATGTCGATGGAGTAGAGCAAGCATCCATCACCAACCACAGTATTCATAACTCCGTTCCGACAAGCGATGGTACGCTCAGAGGAAACATTCGATCAGGAACTGGGGATGTTGTCTTGGGAAGTAGCGATACACGGTTTTTAAACACCAATGCTCCGTTCTTCATTGACGAAGTTCGTATTTCCGACGAAGCTCTTCTTCCCGGAAATGGATCAGGACTGAACGAACTCGCTTTTAACGCTAATTTATCTCCTATCCCCGAACCAAACACCTTGATCTTTTGTGCCTTGGCCCTTCTGTTTGCTTCTAAGCGCAAAAAAAATATTATCGGCTAAGTGACCTAGGATGAAGTCCTAGGGAAATCCAAGCCCGGAACAAAACGGCCCTGAAGGGGCGCGACAAAAATCAATCCCCAAACATACCTCTTGTCATAAACAACCCCACCATCTGTGTATATAAACCCAGTTTTTTTTTCTTTTGCACTAAAGGTTAAGATATATAGCCTGGGGTTGAAACCCCATAACTGTCAACTTAAGCCGCAAGTCTATATATAATGAGGCTTATTCGAAAACTGTTTAAGCACAATGTTCCCTGGAGGGCGAGGCTCCTGCCGAGCAGGGGATGTGCCTAGATTACAATATCAAGAAGCCTTGCACATCCCCTGCTCGGCAGGAGCCTCGCCCTCCACCCTCGCACGGTATTTAGGGACGTTTTAGATGAAATCATATCTTCTAAGCTTATTTTTGATAACAACTTGCGGCTTAAGTTGACAGTTATGGGGCGTTACCCTGGGCTAGGTTGTATAGGCCTTACAGGCCAAAAATAAAAAACCTACCCCACTCAGCCCCCAAATGGGGGCTTCGTCCTAAGGCAAAGTTTCTTTCTCAACGTTTAAACCTAAGGTTTGGGTGCCAATGGTTTTGTAATAGTTGATGACTAACTCAGCATTATCGGGAATGTCTGCTCGGTACCAAAAACCAAGGCGATAACCGCCCTCAATTTGGGACCAACTGGAACTGCTCCACTTAATAGGCTCTCCGTCACTCATGGGAACAACGCTGATAAGGTGAAAACGATCTCCTTTTAAATCCATGCTGATAGAGCGAGAGGATGTGCTTTTCTTGAATTTGAGTTTCACATGGGGAAGAAGATCCATTTCATGTTCTTCTGTTTTCAAGGTAGAGTAACTTTTTTTCAAAGTAATGCTACTTGCTTCATTTCCTGTTTTTACTTGGAAATGGCCCTTTAAAGTAAAGCTCTTGGTATCTCGTGCTGCTTGGGCTAGACGAAAACTAAAAGAGTTTCCTTCTCCCTTTTCAATACTAGCTCTTTCGTAAGGGCTAAAATTTTCCCATTTTTTTAAGTCATTAGATAAAGGCTCAAGAGCACGCCCCTTATCGTCAGAGGCTTCTGCGATATGGAAGTTCCCATAACCAATTGAGTTTTGAGGAACCTTAGCAAAAAGTTTAAGTAAGATCATCGAACGGCTTAGGTAAACAGAGCGAAGAGCTTGGGTCATATTTTTGTCTTCCGATTTCCAAATTCGATTTTCTTGGACAGAGTATAGATAAGTGGGAAGATGGACTTTAGCTGTTTTCTCTTTTGCTTCCTCTTTTGTTTCTGAATGTACGGGGTCTATTTTTTCTTTAGACTCAACTCGCGAACTTGGCTCTGTTTTTTCTACTGGTGTAGAGGATAATAGCTTGGCTAAAACCTTCTTTTCATCCTGCAATTGCTTACGAGATATTTTCTCCTGAGCTAAGGCTGCTTTGAGCTTTTGCTTTTCTTCTTTCAGTTTTTGCTTTTCTTCTTTCAGCTTTGTTACTTGGGCAAGAGCTTTCTCTAAACGAACTTGTTGGATTTGTTCTTTCTCTAAGAGCTTTTGCATTACAATGCGTTGTTTAGAATACTCTGCTTGTGTTTTTTTCTGCTTGGCTTGCTGTTCTTCATGCCATTTCTTTTGTTGTTCTTGAATTTTTACAGCATGTTGGTCCAACTGTTTTTTTTGTTCTTGGAGTTGACTAGCATAGTTGTCTACTTCCGCTTTTTCTTGTTTCAGCAGATTAGATTGCTCCGCGAGCTGATTTTGGTGTTTATTTACCTCTTGAGTCCATTTTTGTTGATCTTCTTGAAATTTTTCTCGGTATTGCTGAGCCTCTTCTTGCCATTTTTGTGACTGGAGTTGGATTTTTTGGCGATGTTTTTCCAATTTATCTTGCCAGTTTTGCAATTGAGTTTTTTCTTGTGCTAAAATTTCCTGGGCGGCTTTGACTTTATCCCAGCCCGAGCCTAGTTCTCGACTTTTCCGTTCGAGGTTTTCTCTTTGAACCTCTTGCCGACTTTGTTCTTCCATTAAGTTTTTCTGGAAATCGATCAAGTCTCCCATTTCTTCTTCTAGGTTACCTAGTTTTTCAACGAGAGCCTGGGAATACTCTTGAAAACTTTTGTAGGGGAGAAGCCCGAAAGACATGCTTGTTACAGAAGAAAAAGAAACCTTGTGAATTTTTTCATCTTCAAAATGAGATTTTCCTACGTAAACTATATAACTTCCGATAGCGTCATTATTGACAAGATCTTCTTCGAGCACTTCTATTTTTAAGGCAGTGCCTTTTTTGACATCAATCTTCGTGTTTAAAGCTTGAGTTAGCTTATAACTGTCTTTGAAAACGGAACTTTTAAATGTTTCTTTCCAACTTCCCTTTTTCTTGATCAAGATTCTGATCTTAATATCAGGAGCGGCGGCTTTTTTTCCTGAATCCCAAGATTTACCATTGGCTTTTTTTTGATCGACAGTTAGGTTATAAATGAACAATCTACGAGTGTCATTTTTTTCTTGAGCAGAAAGAGAACCAAAAAAAATGCTTAATAAGAGAATAAAGTAGGAAAAGATAATCGTTTTTTGGGGCATATTTTATTTCCTTTTTCGAAGAAAAGTAAGGGATTACAAATCTAGAAGAAGTATATTTGTCATTCCCGCCTTCGCGGGAATGACAGCTAATAATAAGCTCATACTAGAATCTAAGGAAGTTGCTTTTCAAAGTCTATACTCATGTGGTAATCGGTCGCTTTTTCTCCAGAAACTTTCAGAGTAAAGTAACCTTTAACAGAGAAAGAGCTTGCTTCACGAGCAGGGGGTTGCAGTTGTAGAGTGAAGACGTAGCCTTCTCCCTTTGCTATTTTTTTTTGCTCATAAGGTCTGAACTCTCTGATTTTTGACCATTGCCGAGTATTCTTAGGAACAAGATTATTTCCTAGGTTATCGACGGCTTCTATTTGAAATTCACCATAAGCACTCGATTGAGCGGGAATAGCAGCATAGAAACGCAAATCTATCTGGTGGGGAGCATACCCCCGAGGTTTTTTAACTCCCTCAAGGGAAAAAGAAACTTCCTTGCTTCTCGATTCGTGAAAAGCGAGTAAAGTGGTTCCCATTTCGTTCGGATAAGCTTGAGCAGTCTTTTCCTCTTCTTTATATTCTTCCTTTAGCTCTTCTCTATATTCTTCTTTAGGTTCCTCAGAATAAGGAGGTTCTTCTTCTGGATAGTAAGGCTTTTGAGGAACTTCTCTTTTTTTTCCTGGAAAGAATCTTTTCAGAGAACGACGTAAATGAGGATTTTCATCCAAGAGAAGGCCTATACCAGCTAGAGCATAAAGAGGAAGAACTCCTATCGGAGAAGAAATTTCTGAAAAAACGCCTCTTTTATCTTGCTCTACGAGCATTACTATATCACTGAGATGTTCAACAATAAAGTCAGGCGAGGGAAGAAGAGCGGGCTCAAAAGGTAATTTTTGGCGAGGGAGGACAGCTTGGAGTAAAGGATGAGAAGTCTTAAAAAGAACTTTCGATAAGTCCTTGACGTTTAAGTACTTCATGTGAGTGTAGGGTCTATTCTCAATAAGAGCTTGTGCTTCTTGAGGAAGAGAAGATTTTTTCCCAACGAGAAAATCCTTAGCACTCTCAGGAAATAAGGTTACGACAAAACGTTCGCCTTGAACAAAAAATGTCGGGGCCACAGGAATTTGATCCCTGCGGGTACTTAGGCTCAGATACTGAATATCGTGTCCCGCCCAGTGAAATTTTTGTAAAAAAGGAGAAGGGACAGCCGAAAGAATTTTACCCAAAGCTTCTTGGAACAAAGCAGGCTCTTTTAAGGATACCTGCAACACTAAATCAGGAAGCCATCCTTTAGAAGGGCTAGTTGTCAAAAGAATTTCGTGGCCGAGTGTCTTGAGGAATTCCTGCAAAGATAATCCAAATTCCTTTTCTAAAAATTTCTCACTTTGTTTGAGTCCTCGATATTCGCGGGGCTCAAAAGTTTGTAGTAAACGAGTGAGAGTTTCATAGTAGTGAGCCCAATCTAAGGTCGAGTGGTGAATTGTGTAGACATTTTCGGGTAGATAAGCTAAGAGTTTCTGAGGATTTTGAGAAACAGGGAGTAAATCGCCGATAAGTCCATACCGTTGTTGAGGAGTATACAAGTATATCGACTCGCTCACTTGTCCCGAACGGAAGGAACTTCCTATTCCAATAGCCTCTACTCCGTCAGCACCTGTCATTCCCACTATTTGTCCAATTTGAGATTGGGCTTGAGGTGGAGCATGCTGGCGAACTAATTCCCAAGCTTGTCTCATATTAATGTAGACCAGTTTACCGTTTCGTCCTCCCAGAACCTTTTGTTTTACATTTAGATAGTTTTGAGAGGCCGAAAGTGTGTTTCTTAGATAAGTTCCCCGAAAAATTGACTCAAGATGTTCTTTGTTGTTTGTAATAACCAAATGATTGGCAATGTAGGTCATAAAAATGGGCATTGCTGGGGTGGAAATAACACTGATCCAATTCCCTTCAAATTCGTATTTCTCTTCAGGAAGCCCTGCTTGAGCTCGCAAATGAGAAAAGAAAGAAGAAAAGCGATCTTTCTCCTTTCCTAAATCCCAACTGAAGAAAATCTGAGGGAGAAAATGAGGGGGCTGTAGGTCTACTACAGCCAGTGAAATTTGCCCTCCCAAAGCTCGATGAAGGTCTGTTAGACCATACCCAGCTTGTTTTTCCATGTTTTTCACTTGCATTTGAATCATTTGTTGGAATTCAGGAGGAACACTTCCCCAAAAAGTTTTCCATTCTTCACTAGCAAACATTTTCCCGACTTTAGAATTACGCATATCTTGGCAAAGTGCCTTTGCGTCTGTTACTTCTACGTAAACTAAAGTACTTTCAGGAAGAACTTCTTGGGCACGAAAACTAACCTCTGCACTTAAAGATACTGAAAATAAGGAGAGGGCAATGAAAAAAAAGATAGGGTATTTTTTCATATATTCCATAGTAGGCTTCCTTAAAACTGTTGATAGTAATAGTTTTTGTTTTTGGGAATTTTCTTCTCTTCCCAGTAGGTGTCTTTTTCCTTATCGAAGTTTTTAGTGATAACACCACACCAACGACGATAAAGTAAACCAACGGGAGCAAAAAGAAGGTAAAAAGTAAGTCCTAAGATAACTTGGTTAACCAAGTAGCCCATAGTTTGACCAAAAAGCATCCATATAAAGTAAATGGGGCGAATTAGCCAAGGGGTAATAGTCGATAAGCTTAGAGTCATTCCTCCGACAAACCACCACATAAAGGAATGTTCAGAGTTGGCAACAAAACTCGACCATGAGAATTGCCAATCAGCTTGGGCCCATTGAATGACAGAGCCAATAATAAAAAGTCCGATTCCAAAAACCCGGCCAAAATCAACAATAGCAGCTTGCGGGTCTTTCCAAATAGTTTTAGGGTTGCGAATTTCCATAGTATATTAATCCAATTCAAATCGAGCCAAATATTCTTTTTTGCTCTCGCCTGTTTGAGCTTTCTGGTTTTCTTTTAAAAGCACTTGGTTTTCCAAAATCAAGACGTCCATCTCTGTATTCATAAAACATCGGTAAGCATCTCGGGGAGTACAAACTATAGGTTCCCCTCGAACATTAAAGCTAGTGTTAACTAAAGTAGCACAACCCGTTTTCTCATGAAACTTTTCCATTAAACGATGGAGAGGGGGATTGCGCTTACTATCTACCGTTTGAACACGAGCGCTATAATCAACATGAGTTACAGAAGGGATATCAGAACGAATTACATTGAGTTTTTCAATTCCCCAAAGTTTTTCTTGCTCAGGGGTTAACTTAGTGCGTCGGCTTTCGACAACGTTTCCAACTCTTAGCATGTAAGGGCTTGGATCTTCTAAATCAAAGTACTCTCGAGCATGTTCTTCCATAACAATAGGAGCAAAAGGACGAAAAGATTCTCGGTATTTAATTTTTAGGTTCATCACTTTCTGCATTTCTGTACTACGAGCATCTCCAATAATCGAACGAGCGCCCAATGCTCTGGGACCAAACTCCATTCTTCCTTGGAAAAAGCCGATTACTTTTTCATTCATCAAATGCTTAGCGACTTCATCTAAAGCCTCTTCTTTTGTCTCAAACGATTGGTAATCAGCTTCGACAGAATCTAAAAATCGCTGAATTTCTTTATCTGTAAAGCTAGGGCCGAGAAGGGAGCCTTTTTGTAAATCGTGAACTTCATCTACAGTTCTTGAGTTATCCAAGAATTGGTACCAGAAAAACAGAGCTGTTCCGAGAGCCCCCCCGGCATCGCCCGCTGCGGGTTGAATAAAGTATTTATCAAAAATTCCTTCTTTGATGATTTTTCCGTTTCCAACGCAGTTAAGGGCAACTCCCCCCGCCATACAAAGGTTTTTTTCACCAGTTGTTTTCCTTAGATGCCGAGCTAAGCGCAACATCGCTTCTTCGACAACAATTTGGACCGCTGCCGCCAAATCCATTTCTCTTTGTTGTAAATCGGTTTCCGGTTTACGTGGAGGACTCCCAAAAAGCTTATGAAAACGATCACTTGTCATGGTTAGACCTTGGCAATAGTTGAAATAGTCTAAATTGAAACGAAAGCTTCCATCTTCTTTGAGATCCATAATGTTGTCGTAGATCAATTGGGCATACTTTTTGGAATTTGCAGGGTCACCGTAAGGAGCCAGCCCCATTACCTTGTACTCCCCAGAGTTTACTTTGAAACCTGTGTAGTAGGTAAAAGCTGAATATAGAAGTCCTAGGGAATGAGGAAAACGGATGTGATGGCTAAGTTCGATCTTATTTCCTTTTCCTGTTCCCATAGAAGTTGTTGTCCACTCTCCCACCCCATCAATAGTTAAAATGGCTGCTTGAGAAAAAGGAGAAGGAAAAAAAGCGGAAGCGGCATGGCTTTCGTGGTGGTCATTAAAAAGGATAGGGCCACCATAGCTCGGTAGATTTTTTCGAATTTCTCGCCGAATCCCCATTTTTGTTTTTAGCCACAAAGGCATAGCAAGAGAAAAAGAACGAAAACCTAATGGAGCGAAAGCAAAGTAAGTTTCCAAAAGACGATGAAACTTAACCAAAGGTTTATCATAAAAACCCACCGCGTCTAGTTGAGATTGCGAAATTCCAGCTTCTTCTAGGCAGTAATTGATAGCATTAATCGGAAAGCGTTCATCTTGTTTCTTTCTTGTGAAGCGCTCCTCCTGAGCAGCCGCAATAATCTCGCCATCTTTGACTAAAGCAGCACCGCTATCATGGTAAAAAGCGGAAATACCAAGTATGTAAGTCATTGTTTCTTTAGAACTCCATATTTAAATAAGCTGAGGGTTACTTCTCTGAAATATCCTCAGATTTCCAATATTGATAAATTTGTTCAGCTACAACATTGTGACCTTCAGCAGTCCAGTGTTGGTCATAGCTATAATAAACTTGAACTCCTTCTGCCATTTTTTGGCGAAGAGTCTTTGTTGTGCTAATAAACTCTATTTCTTCATCCTGACAGAACTCTGCCAAAACCGTTTCTGCGGAGTCAATTTGTAAAAGCAGTTCTTCCAGTAGCTTTTTTCCTGGAGGTAGCTCTGTTCGACTACGAATCATGAGAAAAGATCGTACTTTCTCGGCCGGAAGCTTATCTCTCAGTAAAGGCAATGCAACATGAGCTACATTGGGAGCATAAACAATGAGTAGCCGTATGTTTTTTTCTAGACAGAGTTTTTTCATTTTTTCGAGAGCAGTGGCAACGCTTTTCCAACCAGAAGTTTCTCGGAATTGTTCTTTAGTCTGATACAAACTCAAAAGCCTTTTGGGGGCAAAAGCGTAGTGTTTAGCCTGATCTCCTGGAGGAAATGAGAGAGGAAGCCAAGATAAAATCTCTGCTCCTGGAACTTGTCCTTGAGCGTTGATAGAGGAGAGATAGTTGATCATCAACATTTTACTAGAAACGATAACGGGAGAACTTTTAAAGTAAAATTCTAGTTTTTTTCCCCAACTTGTTTTTTTTTCCACTCTATCTTGAACTGAGCCAGATCCACGGAAATCATTCCCTTCGTAGATCATACATATTACATTTTTAGGAGCTAATTGGAGGCCAATATTTTCTAACCGAACAAAATAGTCTTGAGGATTAGAGCCTGACATTCCCAAATTATAAACGGAAAGTTCGCTTTTTTTAGAGAGTCTTATTGGCCAAGGATCTTCATCAGAAACACTAGATCCTTCTGTGAAAGAATCTCCCAACGCCAGAATATCACAGTTTTCATACTCTTCTAAATTGCGAAAACCTCTTTTATCTATGGTCAATTTGCATTTGACCGGAGGATAACCAGGGGCAATATTTGGATAAGAGCGTTTTGCTAAAGGAATATCTTTGTGGACAATTTCATATTTTTCTCCCGGATGTCTATGCCTAATTCCACTTTTGTTATCAATATAGCGTAAGTCTCTATGAAATCTTCCGTAAAGGTCAACAACCAATAAACAAGGAGGGAGAAATAAAAACAATGCCATGTAAAAAAAACATCTTTTTTTGAGTTGTTGTTTTGTTTTTGTCAAAAGTAATGACAAAGTGATCACAGATCCCAATAAAACAAAAATTTGTAAAGTCATTTTTTCGACGGAGTAGCGACCGAGAAGAGTGTGTCGATCGCGAGCAATTAACTCAACAACATCACTGGGAAATATCCAAAGTAGAAGGTTTCCAAAGAAAATAAAGAGGATAACATTCTTTCGGGAAAGGAAGGACTTCAAACCAATCTCCTGTATAAAAATTTTTTAGAAGGTGATTTCTTCTGGGAACAATAAAATATCAACTCTCGCTATATATTTCAAAGGAATTTTTGAAATTACTCAAAATGACAGAGTTCTAAAACAAGTGCCGCAAAGGCTAACAACTAGAGCTATTCTTTCATTGATTTTTATTAGAAGAGAAGATATATTGTCAATTAGATTACTTTATACTTTAGTTCCATTTTCAAAAAGAGAAGGTGCACGAAAATGAAAGTATTTTTTATCGGCATTGTTTTGAGCTTATTTTTTTTAAACATAGAAGCACAGCTAGATCCATCTTTTAATGGAAAAGGATTTGTTATTCATGAAAATGCTGCGGGGGGAGAAGGGCATGATTTTGCTCAAGGGATCGCTATTGACTCTCAAGGCCGTATTTTAACCACTGGATTCAGTAGAAACACTGAAGGCAATATTGATATGGTCGTTTGGCGCTATCTTGAAAATGGTTCTCTGGATAGAAGCTTTGCCGGAAAAGGATTTGTTGTTCATAGTAATGCGGCAGGTGGTCAAAGCGACGACGAAGGAAAAGCCATTGCTATAGACAAGGAAGGCCGTATAGTCGTGGTCGGAAGAAGCCGAAATGAGCGAAACAACGACGATATGGTCATTTGGCGTTATCTTGCAAATGGCTCACTGGACAAAAGTTTTGCTGAAAAAGGTTTTGCTCTTCACCACAGCGCGGCGGGAGGAGAGTCACACGACTACGGTTATGCTCTCATCATAGACACCTACAATAGAATTGTCGTTACCGGAGAAAGCTATGCTCCTGGTTTCCCTCCTCAATCGGAAATGGTAGTTTGGCGCTATACTTCGGAAGGAATTTTGGATCGCAGTTTAGCTCAACAAGGTTGGATTGTTCAAGGAAATGATTGGGATTGGGGCTATGCTGTTCGTCTTGACTCCGAGAACAGGATAGTCGTGGCTGGAAAAAGTATGAACCCCTACGGTATGGCTATTTGGCGCTACTTAGAAGACGGTTCTCCTGACTTTAGTCTTGCCGAAAAAGGCTGGGTTGTTCATAACACCATTGCCTTAGAGGATTACGTCGACACAGGAAAAGCCCTCGCCATTGACAAAAAAGGAAAACTCCTTGTTGCCGGTCGCTGCAAAAAATTTGACCACGACAGTGATATGGCTCTGTGGCGTTGCCAAGAGGATGGATCTTTAGATAAAACTCTCGGAGAAAAAGGCTGGGTTTCCCACGGAAGCGCTGCCAAAGGAAAAGGCTACGACACTGCTCGAGCTATTGCCATAGATAGCCTAGATCGAATTATTGTTGTAGGGCATAGCACAAATCCTCAAGATAACCTAGACATGACCATTTGGCGCTACCGTTCTGATGGAACTCTGGATGCTAGCTTAAATGGCAAAGGTTGGATCTCTTTTGATAGCACTGCAGGTGGAAAACGACATGATTTAGGAAGCTGTGTTGCCATTGACCGACAAGACCGCATTGTTGTGGGAGGATGGAGCTTTAACTTCGAAAATAACTTTGGCATGACAATTTGGCGCTATCGCTAAAATTATTTTGATGAGCCGAGCACATTATGGTTTAAACAGATATTTTTCTCGTTGAGTCAGATTGCCCTAGTTTTAATTTACAGGAGTTTTTCTATTGTCCAAAAATAAGATCCTGTTGTTTGTTTTCGTTTTTCTTAGCTTCCCTGTAGTTTTTTTTGTTTATAATTTTTATTATGGTCTTGATCTTGACCCCTACTACGCTACTCTCTATGATTCTGAAAAGAATCTATCGGCGCGGGTAGAGGCCTTTAGATTTCTTAAGAAGCAGGGAAAAAAAAATTTTCCTGGTCTCAGGTTAGAAAATTTGGATCTAGCAAATTTCAATTTTCGTAGTTGTGTTTTAACCAACGCTCGTTTTAGAGGAGCTAATCTTCAAGGGGTTCCCTTCGAGAAAGCTGAACTCGAAAATGCTCACTTAGAGAACAGTAACCTCTTTCGTTCTTGGCTAGAAAAGGCTAATCTTACCAATGCTAATCTGAACTATGCGAATCTAGAAAAAGCGATTCTTTTAGAGGCCAATCTTCAAGGAGCTCAGCTGAAAGGGGCAAATCTAAAAGAAGCCATTCTTCGGCACGCCAATTTACTCCAAGCCAACCTTGAAAACACTAACCTGCAAGGAGCTCATCTCCAAGCAGCCAATTTGCAAGAAGCCAATCTCCAAGGAGCTCAAATGCAAAAATGTAGACTGGAATCAGCTAATTTACAGGAAGCCAACCTGCAAGGGGCTCAACTAGAAGAAGTTAATCTTCAGCAAGTCTATTTTCGAGAAGCAAATTTGGCGGGAGCAAGCTTACTGAATATAGAAGGTCAGCGAGATATTATCGGGAAGCCTTATATCACAGTTCAACAGATCCTACTTTGTAAAAGCATCGAAGGAATACGCTACCTTTCAGCCAATTTTCTTATTCAAGTAAAGAAAGAGAAACCCGAATTAATGGATTGGTGGAGTGAAGATATGGTTAAGGAGCTTGATGATAAGGCTGAATGGACGGGGCGCTGGGTGAGCTCAGACTTAGATTAGTTTGAGCTACCAAAAGCATTTGGTAGCTCAACGAATGCGGTGTTATTCGATTTTTTACTCTGATCCTAGTCATCTCAAAAGAGAAGGGATTTAAACAAAATATATTCTCTTTAACTTACATATAGTTATCTTTGGCGATGAATCTAAAGTTATCTTTCATTGAAGTAAGGAAAACAAGATGAAAAAATTCTCACAGTGGGGCTTAGCAATACTAGTTTTAATTATATTAGGTTATTCTTGGTTTAGCTACGAAGTATCATCTAGGTTAGATAAAGCCTTGGCTGAAATCAAGATGACGGGAAAAAGCTCTGACTTACTCACTCATTTGGCTATTGCGATACCTGAAAACGAAACAAACGTTGCTTCTACTTATGAACAAGCTTTTAAGCTTCTTCCGGAAGATATTAATGATACCTGCGAAAAGGCCCGGCTTCTCTATAAAAAAATTCCCATGGAAATACAGGCTGAACTTAAGACAAAAATAGAGGAAAATGAAAAGGTCTATCAATTATTAGAGCAAGTTCCTACTGGTTCAGTTTGCGTTTACCCTCTAAATTGGGAAAAGGGAGTCGAAATGGATTTTCCTCACCTTACCCCCATCAATCAAATCTCCACCCTTGCCTCTGTGCAAGTTTGTCTTTGGATAGAGGCAAAGGAATACAAAAAAGCCCTGAGTTTACTCCGCGCTTGCGTCACTTTAGGAAACTCTATTCACCAAGAAAAAATCATGCTCTCGGCTCTCTTTGAAAATCTATCAGACAAACGCTTACTCCAGGGGCTTTTTTCTCTTGTCCAAAAACATCCTCATCTTATTCCTGAAATAAGAGAGATCTTGTCCCCTCTTTTTGAGAAAGATTGGAAAGAGCGCTTATACCAAGCTCTCTATGCCGAAAAAATCATGGGGCTTAATTTCTTTGTTCAAATATCAAAAGGAGCAAGATCTGATGATGTTAAGGAAATGGGAGGTTTTTATTATCTACCTCATGCGATGACACAACCTTTTCTAAAAATGGACATGCTCAGCTATATTCACATGACCCGTGAAATTACTGAAATCTCCTCTATGAGTTGGAAAGAAGGTCTTCTTCATTTAAAAAAGATAGAAGCTAAAGTAAATGATCTTCCTTGGTATGCTAATTTAACTAAAATGAGTATCTCTTCTTTCTCTCGATTTTATTTAGAGGGAATGAACTCAACTGCTAAACGAGAGACTTTTCTCTTAGCCTTAAAAATTTGGGAATTGCAGCAAAATGGAGGAGAACTTCCTCAAGACCTTGCCGGTTTAGCTCAACAAGCAGGAGTTTCTTCGAAAGATCCATTTGGAAATGAATATCTGTGGAGTAAAAGTGAGGCTGGATGGAAAGTGTACAGCGCAGGGGAGAATGCCCAAGACGAAGATCTAAGCAACGATGACGAAGGTTGGAGCACAGTGCCAGACACTGAGTCTGAGGACACAGTTCCAGACACTGAGTCTTGAGGTAAACACTAATTCTTAACCGTTTTGACAAGGCTTATCTGAAACTGTTCTAAGCACCATGTTTTGGGGAGGGTAAGGCTTATCTGAAACCGCTTTTGAATGAGTTTGTCTAAAACCTTTAAGCATATGCAAGGTTTTAGACAAACATTGCTAAACTAAAAAAACCTTATAGGTCGTCAAAGAATTCGAAAATCAACTCATAACTACGATTGTCTCGCTTTTTCTTGCAGTTGATGCAACGAACGACTTTTTCTCCCTTACAAACAGGGCAACGTTTTGTCGTTGTTTTTGTCTCTTTGTTTAATTGACGGCTATCAGTAAGAATTCCTGTTCCTGCGCAATTAGGACAAACGAATGATCCATCATGTCCACAAGAATCGCAATCGTTGTAGACAGTTGAAGCTATACTATCAAGCTCTAGCCCTTCTTGTTTACCACACAAGGCACTCAACTTGATTATTTCGTTTCGAGGAATAGTCTTACGAAGTTCGTCCAGGTATTCGAGAACTCGAATGTTGTAGCCTCGTTTATAATCCTTGAGAAGATTTTTTAGGATAGCTTCCCCTTTGGAACGAATAGACTTTGTGGTCTTATCGATCTTATCTTGGTTTTCTTCGTCTTCCTCTTCCTGGTTTTTCGCTTGAAGCGCAGCCAGGCGAGCATTTCTTTCGACAATATCCCCTTCCGCCCATGCTAAAAGAGCCGTCATTTCATCCGCGTTGGCTCCTAAAGATATCGATCTTACGGCTGCTTTTTTAGAAGAGTAAGGATCTCCTAGGCTTTTGTAGAAATGAGCAATTCCTGTATGAACTACAGGATCAAAACTCTCTTTGGGAGCAGCTAGACCTAAATAGCTAGAAGATTTTAACCGAGTCAGCTCAATAGGACGAGCTTCGTCGGTATCAGGATTTTTTAACCAAATTTTATCGTTTTTGAAACCATCGATGAGGCCGGCCTCGACACCTCTTCCTTTGAGAAAGAGAACCGTTTTACGACCAACATCATTGTTTATACCTTCTA
The DNA here is from genome assembly GCA_029260735.1 of Planctomycetota bacterium. Lineage (GTDB taxonomy): Bacteria > Planctomycetota > Uabimicrobiia > Uabimicrobiales > Uabimicrobiaceae > JAJDCR01. Next base: position 30,674 of record JAJDCR010000079.1, on the reverse strand, counting down.
TAACTCGTTCGTTAAGACGGGCGAGGGCTTTAGCTTCTTGGTATAAGCTGTTTACATGAATAAAATCAGCGTCGTCAGGGTTTTTTTCTTGGAAATTTTTAGCTTGCTCAACTAGAGGAGTTATCTCTGCTAAATTTTCTTCAAATTTCCATTTTCGAACGTTTTCCCGGTAGGTGACAAGGAAGTCGTTCAGATTTTGCTTGATCATATCCAGCTTTTCTGATTCCATTTCCTCGTCTTCTTCTTTTTTGGAAAGACCTAGTCTTTGGTCGATAACTCGGATCATGTCAAGACCTAAAGAGTTGTATGATTTTATTTCCGCTTCAGCCGACGGAAAAGCCTGTGCGTTGAGACGTTCCGAAAAGGCAAACATCTCTCTCAAAGCTCCTGGCATATCACCTTTTCCAATAATTTCTTGAACTTTATTTTGTTCTGAAACTAATAGTTTCTTAAGGTTCTCCAGAGCTTCTTTTTTTGCTTTGCTTCCATTTTTGATGGCATATTCACTTCGTCCAAACTTAGCTTCCCATTGCTGAAGATTATTCCAATATATAATCGGATCATCTTGGGCCAGCTTCTCATAAGCCGTTTTAGCTTTTAGTTCTTCTTTTTGTCTCTGCAACTGAAGATATTTTTTGAGAAAACCTTGGTTGCTTTGATGATTAAGGGCTTTTTCAAAAGCTTTGGATTTTTTTTCTACAGCCCCTAAGCTATTTTCGGGCATGCTTTCAATGCTCGCGAGAGAAAACATGTGCTCTGCTCCCATCTCTCGATCAGAACTTACATTTTGTTGTTCCGAATTTTCACCTTCATTTTTGGGAGGTAGCATAATATAAACAATCGTTATCAATAAAGCTGCTGCCAGAACCATGCTAATGTATTGCAATTTCTTGTGGCTAGGATGAAGAAGTTCTTTTTCTTGTAAATCCCATTCACTAAAGGTTCTTAAAGGTTCCTTATCATTGCTGGATGAAGAAGCTTCTAGGGCAAGAATTCCTTCATTTTTTTCTTTGTCTAACTTCTTTTGAATTTCATCAAGAGAAGGAATCGCCATTTTTTTGCCACAGTTGGGGCATCGTCCTTTTTTTCCAGCATATTTTTCCGGGACTTTCAGTACGGCACTACCGCAAACACATTTTATCTTTATAGAGTATGACATATCAAATCCTCTGTTTTAATTATTCGCACCAAAATGTAGGATCTCTTACTGTTGAACAATACTATTGAACAATACTATTAAACAATGCTATTGAACAAAACACAAATATCCTACTCACCTTTCTTCGAATTTGTTCTAAATGCTTTTTTACACTTTTCTATCCAGTTCAAGTAGCGGTTGATTTTTTTCTTATCAGCTCCGTAAATAAGAGCTTCATTGAATGCTTTTTCGGCCAGAGAAAAATCTCTTTCATAACCAAAAAAAACGCCCGCATCTTGGTAGACAAATTTATTTTTTTTTGCTTTCAAAGCGAAGAAAAATAAATCCTCTGCTCTCAGTTCTTTAAGAGGAATTCGCTTTTGTTGTCCTTTCTCTGTCTGGATAACAAAAACACCCAAAATGTAATTGGCAATTTGGCCTAAAATAACTTTTCCATTACGAGGGAAAAGTGGTTTATAGGCTCCTACACTTAGTTTTGCCCCTTCATTTGCTTGGTCAAAGAAACGCTTAACAAATCTAACATCCTCTAGTTTATCTCGGATAACAACTAACAGTTCGTCGTCAGGATTTAATTTTTCTAGGCTATTCACTAAATTCCAAAACTCTTCCAGTTTTTTCTGTGCTTGGTCGTATTCTCGTTTGTACATAAGTCCGTAAAAGCGCTTGAGAAACTTTTGGAAGTTTTCTCGGTAAAGTTCTAGCTGATAGTGGTCTGATCCTGGATCGACTATACTATTTATACGAGGAAAATCTTCCATATTTTGGTATAAATTTAATAACTCAGGCCATGCTTTGGAAAAATCTTCTGGTAAACTGGGGTGCCGAATTAAGATAAGAAAACGCAATATTGTGGGAGTAACCCGAGATAGAACCTCTTGGTGCCTTTTTTCTTCTAAAAGTTGATGTATTTCTGAAATTTGAAGATGAAAAGAGGCCAACATTTTTGCTTCTATTTTTTCAACTTGTTTTTGCCATTTACTATCAATAGATTGAGGATATTCTTCTTTTAATTTTTGCCAAGCTAGCCATTCTTGAAAAGGTTCCTCTTCAGAGCCATGAGTTAATTTCTCGTACCCTTCCATGTAGAGTCGAAAATTTTCTTTATCTTTTAAAATTTCTTTGCCATGAATAACCTTCAAGATAATTTCAGAAGCATATTTTCGTAAAAAAGTATCCAATGCTTGCGCTTTTTCGTTAATTTCTCGGACATTTTGCTCAGGCATTTTTTCAATGTTCTTAAAATGTTCTAAGGCAGTTGACGAAATAAGATAGTTGGAATTTTCTTCTTTTCTCTCTTCAATTACAGGTTTAGCTCTATTTGTGAGTAAAACAATATAGACTAATAGAACGATATGGCTAAGAAGTAAAAGATATTTCCAGCTCTGTAAACTATTTTTTAAATCCAAAAGCGAAGAAGATATATTTTCTCCGCTATTGATCGAAAGCTCTCCGGTTTTCAAGTTAGTTAAACAAGTAACGCAATGTTCATCCGCTGAGCTAACATAAGACCCACAGGTTGGACAAGAAACAGATGGCTTTTCTTCTTCAGGAGAAGAAAGACCTGGTACAACTAATTTTTCATTACATTTAGGACAACGAACTCGTTTTCCTGCATATTTCATAGGGACATGCAGTATTTTACCACATCCGCATTTTACAACTATTTTCACAATATTTTCCTGTGGATCAAAAATATCCCAGAATATTTTTGAAAGATAATTTTACAATAGAGACACACCTTAGACTTTAAAAGAATATTTTCCCTAAAAAATACAGAATAAAAATGAACATTACCATCCATAGAGCTCTATAAAAATCTTGGATGATTTCTTGCCTCTGTGCTTTTTTCTTAGGAGAAGTTATTGTGGGAGCTTGGATGACTGTTTTTTCTAAACTACCTCTTTTATCGAATACTTCTTCTCTGTGTAATTCCGGAATTACTTGAGTTTTAAGATTTTTTTTATTTTTAACTACCGGAGTTGAAGTTTCTTCCTCTAAAATTTGATCTTGTTGGAGTTGAGGTATAGCAACAGTGCCTCGATTATATTTTTTACGCGGCCGGGGCGAGGAAGTATCTTTGGCAGCTTCTGGAGATTTTTTTTTGTTTTTTTTTGGTTTTTGCTGACTCACATTTGCTTCCTTAACTTAGCTACTTGATAGCCTTATATGTTTCCAACTTCTTTATGTCGAAAGAGATAGCATCCTAAAAAAGCTAAAATACATCCTTGGGAAAAAAGTATAAGAATGCCTTCTCCCATCGTTGTCCATTCAATAATTCGCCCACTCGCTAGATTTTCAATCGCAATATAGCGGGAAAAATTGGGCAACATTTGAAAAAATAACAAGAGAATTTTATGGGCAAAGACTTCCCAAGAACTTTTTGCAAATTCCTTAGCTAAGATTTTACTTCCAGATGATACAAGATGCAAGACCAAATTAGCCATCATTCCCATTACCAAAAAATAACCGCTAGCAAAAATGGCAATGGGAAAGCTTAAAAAAGTGGAAAAGAAAAGGGACATCATCACTAAAAACTGCAAAACAGCGAAGAGAAGAATCATACTTTTCCCGTAGTTAACCCAAAAACTACTTTCTGGATATAATACTTCTATTCCGTCTTGAGGAGGAAAATAAAATATACCTGCCTCTTTGTGCTGGTTCTGAAATGTCACAACTAAGGTTCCGTCATCCCCTAAATGCTCTACCCCGATTGGTAGTTCATGAAACTCTCCTGGTTGAACAAAGTTTTTTCTCCGTAGCAGTCCTCGGCTACCTATAATCCAACTAGTTTGACAGTCTAAAGTCGCTGTAGCACGAGAAGTAAATAGCTTAAAGCGGAGACGAAGTTGGTTATTAGGATTTTCTTTTAAAGAAATGGGGATATCCTTGAATATCCAAGTTTGAGTATAAGAAAAAGGAATGACATGAGCCTGCTCAATGATCATTGAGCGAAGGCTTTCTTTAATAACGCGGGGAGTTTGATTCTCAGGGAGTCGTCTTTCTCTGATGAGTTTTTTATATTCTGCTACGACCGCTTCTTCGACACGCTTATGGGGAATATCAGGAGAAATACCTCGGACAGAGCGAAAAAACTCCTCTCGGATTTTTTTTTGTTCACTTTTCTCTCCCTCAGTAAAAGCAAAATAAAGAGCCAAGGAAATAAAGAGAGCGAAGAGAAGTATAGAAATAAAATTAATTACGGCAAGTCCTAAAAACTTTCCCCAAAAAAATTTCCAACGGGCGACAGGTTTAGAGTCGATAAGAAAAAATTGCCGAGATTTTAGCTCTCCTGTGAAGGAGGATATTGCCAAGAAAACACTTTGACAGGCCAAAAGGAAAACAGCTAAAGAGATACTGTAGTTAAGAATGAGCTGTAGCTGTCCCTTTAAAGTACCATCGTGCCTTAGAATAAGGGGAAGCACAGGGATAAGGAGAAGCACAAAAATCAATATGAGAAGCAAAGTTTTTCGGCGAATAGCTTCCTGGATCATTTTCCCAGCAATAGCCCAAAGTGCATTCATGTAAAGTTTCCTAATTGATATCTTCACCAAATCTGACGAGACGAGCGCTGTTGAAAATGATGATAAATGCCCCGAGTGTATGAATAAAGGCTGCTATGATGGGGTTGAGCCACCCTAAGCCGGAAAAAGTTAATCCCAAAACAATAAAAAGTGCTCCAAAGATTAAGTTTTGCTGAATGATGCTTCTGGTTTTTCGAGCTAAGCGGATTAAAAAAGGGAGTCGATTTAGATTATTGTTTAAAAGAGCAATGGAAGCACTATGAATAGCAATATCACTTCCGGCCGCTCCCATAGCAATACCAATATTTCCTGAGGCTAAAGCGGGCGCATCGTTGACCCCATCTCCGACTACAGCCATTCGAAAACCATTTTTTTTCATTTTTTCTACTAACTGGAGTTTGGTTTCGGGAAGACATTCGGCATAAACTTCAGAGCATCCTAGTTCTTGGGCTACGCGCCGAGAAACAGACCAACGGTCTCCGGTTAACATTGTGATATTATGACAGCCTAGTTCTTTGAGTTGTCTCGTTGCTTCTTTGGCCTCTTCTCGAGTTGTATCTTCTAAACCAATCCAGCCTATGCATTTACTATTTTCACTTACACAGATAATACTGTAATTAGCGGCTTCTTCCAAATCGGCTTCTTGGAGAGAAGAAAAGTCGCAGCCTTCTTCTCGTAACCAACTTTCTCGTCCCACCATGATTTTTTTTTGGTGAATAAAAGTCAACATTCCTTTTCCAGCAATTTCTTTGATTTCATGAGGTTCCGCTAATTCCAAATTTGCTTTTTGAGCAACTTTAACAATGGCCTTAGCAGCAGGATGGTTACTAAACTGCTCGGCGGAAGCGGCTAAAGTAAGAAGATGAGAAGCTTCTACTTCAACGGCAGGAGTTAATCGGGTTACTTCTAAAGTTCCTGTGGTTAAAGTTCCTGTCTTGTCAAAAACAATGCTATTAAGGTGGGCAGCTTCTTCCAAATACCCAACATCTTTAATCAGAATTCCTAAGCGAGCAGCACAGGAAAGAGAGGCAACAAGAGCGGTGGGGGTAGCTAGAATTAGAGCAGAAGGACAGGTTACGACAAGAGCAGTAATCGCTCGTTCGATTTCTCCCGAAAAATAAAGTATCATTCCTGCCAACATAACAATTGTGGGAGTGTACCACCCCATATGCTGATCAATTAACTTCATAATCGGAGTTTTACTTTCCTCGGCCTTCAAAATCAGCTGTTTTACTTTACCTAAGGTTGTGTCTTCTCCTGCATTTGTTACACGAACTTCCAGAACTCCTGTTAAATTGTTTGTCCCAGCAAAAACTTCGCTATCTACATTTTTTTCAACAGGGAGAGATTCGCCTGTAATTTCAGCTTGGCGGACAGCTGATTGTCCTTTTATAACAACCCCATCGGCGGGTATGTTCTCGCCTGGTCGTATCCGAACGATGTCTCCTTTTTTGAGGAAATGGACGAAAACTTTTTCCTCTTTTCCTTCATTAAGAAGAGAAGCATCATTAGGAGCTAAACGGATAAGGTCTTCAATGGCAGCTCTTGCCCCTAGAGCAGTTCTTGTCTGGAGTAGCTCTGCTAAAAGCATAAAAAAAGCAACGATTCCCGTAGTTTGGTATTTTTCTAAGGCAAAAGAGGCGACGATGGCTAAAGCGGCTAACTCCATCATACGGAGTTTTCCTTCCATGACAGAAATAAAGCCACTGTAGACAATGGGGGTTCCTAATAACAAAGCTCCTAAGAAAGCAGAAAAACTAGAAACTTCTTCGTAATTTTGGAAAAAGAGCCCCAAAAGAAAAGAGTTTAAGATAAGAGCTCCGCCTAGAAACGTGCCAAACAAACGCAGCATGACCTTGCCTTGCTGATTTTCAATTCGGTTCACTCTACTTATTCTCCTCTTGTGATAGTTTAATTTTATTGAGCTCAGGATTTCGGTTTAAGCGAATCTGAATATCTCTTTCTTTCGCTGAACTAGTTAAAACGAAGATTTCTCGAATCTTTCCGCTAATCCTCTCTATCATTCTTTGGTGATGCCTTTGAGCAAAAATTTGAGGATAGAGTTGATATTCTTCCACTAGTTGCTCAAAATAACTGGCGTCGCTTTCGGCACTTTTTTCTGTAGCTAAAGATTGATTTCTAGCGTTGGTGATAAGCTTTGCGTATTCCCCCTTGGCTTTATTGAGAATCTGAGTTTTATAGCTCTGAGCGGCTGTGATCTTTTGATTTCGCTCAGTGGTTGCTTGGGTTACAGATTCAAATGACTCCTGAACTTGGCGGGCAGGAATATAAGCAGGAGTTTCTAGCTTGACAATCTGCAGGCCGCTCTCTAGTTGATTTAATTCTTTTTGGGCTTTTTCCTGGACGATTTTGCGAAGTTCATCGGTTCTTTTAAGAAGAACATCATTGACGGAAAAACTAGCGATAGTTCGAACAATGTAATGTCCCAGAACATTACGCAAAAGAAGCTCAGGAGATTTCTGGTTTCTGATGTAGAGATAAGGGTCTTCGATTCGATATTCAAGTTGCCAGATAAAGTGAACAATGTTGTTGTCCCCAGTTAAACAATACCCATCTAGTTCGGGATTTAAGAGTGGAGGTATCTTTGTCTTGTGTAATGATTGTCCTTCGGGGGGCTCGTAGTACCAAAAATCTTTGATTAAGAGATTTTTGGAGGCTATAGGAATGCGAATTACTTCACTAATGGGAAAAGGCATAGACCAGTGTAGACCGGGCTTTAAAACTTGGTCTGCTTTTGTCCCAGTCACTTTTCCTAGACGTAAAACTAAAGCGACCTCGTCTTTTTCAACCATGAATATTCCTGAGCCTAAAAAAAGCAGAACCATACAAATCATAATGCCTTTTAAGATACGTAAACTCAGGCTTAGAGCATCGGCTAAAGACTGATTGGCGGGGTCCATTGGTTCGTACTGAGGAGACACTAGTGCTCTCCTTTCTCTGGAATTTCAGACTCTGGAACTTCAGATTCTGGAACTTCAGACTTTGGAACTTCAGACTTTGGAACTTCAGACTCTGGAACTTCAGACTCTGGAACTTCAGACTCTGGAACTTCAGACTTTGGAACTTCAGACTCTGGAGCTTCAGACTTTGGAACTTCAAACTCTGGAACTTCAAACTCTGGAACTTCAGATTCTACTCGTTTTTCGTTTATTTTTTCCGCCGCTTTTTCCTTAAGCACTTCATTGAGAAGTGCTTTCTCGGAAGAGTCTTGAGGAAGAGTTCTACTTTCTTGCTTTGTTTCTTCGGGATCTAGATTTCCATTTTCTAACTTATTTGTTTCGCTTACTTTCGCTTCTGTCTTTGGGCTAGCTTCTTTTTTTAGCTCTGGTAAATCATTGTAAGCATCTCGTAAAAGATCAAAAGGAGCTACACTCGGATCGACTAAAAGGGTCGTTTTTTCTCCGAGAAGTTTTTCCAAAGACTCTAACTTTCTTAGCCAAATAGCTAGATTCATATTTTTAGCGAAGGTTTGATAGTGTTTCGCAGCAGCAGCATCTCCTTGCCCCATAATTTTTTTTGCTTCTGCTTGCGCTGTAATAAGAATTCGTCGTTTTTCAGCATCGGCTTCATTTCTAATTATTTGGGAATCTCCTTCGCCTTCCGAGCGGTAGGCTTCGGCAATGCGATTTCTCTCTGCTCGCATTCGGTCAAAAACCTTTTCTGTCGTTTGTTCCGGAAGATCTAGGCGTTTTATCCCAAAGACGTGCACGCTGATCCCGAGATTCTCTTTTGTTCCTCCCGAACCAGAATTGATTAAGAACTTGATCTCTTCCTCAATCTTGGCAAAATGAGTGTTGTTGCTGCTCTGTGATATAAGGTGAGAAAAAGGATGCTTAGCAATCACTCCATTGGTATTACTCCGCACTGTATCTTCTAGGGTTTTTTGGGCTTTTTTTAAAGTTCCGACCTGAATCAAAAATTTCTTAGGGTCTTCAATTTTCCACCCCACATAAGTTTGCACGATAAGAGTTTTATGATCTGAAGTAAAAACTTGTTCTAAGTTTCCCGTAAAAACCTGAAGGCGGGCATCAAAGGTATATTTTTTTTGAAAGGGATAGGGAAGCTTCCAGTACAGGCCTGCGTTATCAATAGAGCGAGTGGGCTGGCCGAAGGTTGTGACAACGGCTCTCTCGATAACGCGAACCCGAAAAGTAAAAAAGTAAAATAGCATCACCAAGGCTAAAGATATTGCAACAACTAGGGGAATTATGTGCTTAGTTGTCTTAGTACTTTTCTTATTCATGATTATTTTCTTCCGACAGGTCTAAATCTGTAAGTGAGGATGCCTGGTCTTCCAGGTTGATAATATCTGTTTGTTTACTGGTGTTGGGAACATTCAGAACATAGAGTCTTTGTTTTTTAATGTGTTTTTCTAAAGTATCCAGATACTTCCGAGCGAGAAAATTTCTTCCTCCTGCCTCGTAGGCTTTGAGAATGTCTTTAAACATTAAAGACTCTGCTAGGGTTAGGTGCTGTTTTTCATAAAGGTAAGTGGTCGCCTCTTGAATCAACTTTTTTTGTTCGGCTTTGGTCAAATGAACTGTTTTTTTCCTGTAGGTTTCTGCTTGGGCAATTTTTGTTTGTTTTTCCTCCAAAGCTTCAATAACTCCTTCAAAAGACTTGGCTACAGGAATCGGAGGATGAACTTCAAGAATCGCTACTTGGACAATTTTTACTCCCAGTTCATTGGTGTTACACTCTTTTTGAATCCGCTCCAGGAGAATGTGAGTGGCTTTTAGGCGGCCAGTGGTTAATAGCGTCACCATATCGACACTTGCCAAATATTGTGTGGCTTCTCGGTAGCTGACTCCTTCAATGAGCCCTTCGGGGTTGCCATGCTTATAGGCGTAGTTAATCATATTATCAATCAGGTAACGCACAACAATGTGAACTGTGAGAAGATTTACAGGCACGGTTTGTTCTTGGAGCTTATATACTTTATTTTCCCCGTTTTGTCGGTTTATGATGTAGTAGGATTGACTGTCTCGCACTAGCCATTCTTGGTCTTCTTGAATAATTTCAATCATAGGATCGGGAGAAATGCTTTCCCCGTTTCTTCTGAGAGCTTGAACAAAAGCGAGAGGAACTTGTTCCTTTTTTAGTACTTGCAAATCTTCTTCTTCAAGGTTGAATAGATAGTCTTTTTTTGCCTGCTGGGAATGATTAGCTATGAGAAAGTGGTTTTCAAGATGATTATGCTCGTGAGTAAAAATAATACTTTTCTTTTTCTTTTCCGAGTTAGTTTCGTCCATCATAGGGAAAAAAACATGAGAAACTTCCTCTTCTTGGTCTTGAATTCCTAAATGAAGCTCTTGAATTTGGTTAGCGGGATACCTGTAGATGACTTCTATAGGCCAAGGCCATTTGAAGTGTAAACCAGGAAATAAAACTTTCTCCTCTAAGGGATGTCCAAAACGTTCTATGATAACCTGTTCTTGAGGTTTAACGACAACAATGCAGCTAAGTAAATACAAAGTGCTAAGTTGAAAAATAAGTAGAGGAACTATGGACTTTTCAAAAAACTGATAAAACCATGTTTCGGAGACTTGAAAACCAAACTGATAGTCCAAAGTTTGAGCTGCTGTGGAAAGGATTCCTCGTGAACCTGTGCAGAGCTCTAAAAAGCGGCTGTCATAGGGAAAACGGATTTCTTGGTTTAAAACTCTAGGTCGATAAACGTCCAGAAGAAGATTTAGGAGAAGTTCAAGTCCAAGAATACCTAAGAGTAGGGGAATTAATAAAGCAAAGTAGTAGTCAAACTCAAACCATTTTAAGCGAGCTAAAATGGCTCCTAAAGCGCAAAAAAAAGAGATTCCTGCATTTATAAAAAGATAACTTCCTCCTGCTCGAAGAAAGCGCCAATTTTTCTGTTCTGACATACCCAAAGCAAACTTGGAAACCAAAAGAGAAAAAAAAGAAAAACCGACAAGGAAAGCAGCCGAGATAGGAGCATTCTTAATTTCTTGGGCTATTTCCACTTCACGATATTGAAAAATGAGTTTTCCTGCGAGAAAGAGAAGGAAAACGCCCAAAGTGAAAGTGAAACCAGGGATTATCCACTTTTCGAAGTAAGTCAAACGAGTTAAGGCAGAAAAGGGATCTAAACTGTTTTCTTTGAAAAGAGAGTTGTCGTCCGTTTCGGGAGAAGATTTCTTTTCGACGAGAACTTCCTCTTGAGAGCGTCTCTTTTGTCGTAAATGGAGTAAAGAGATGAACCAAACAGGGCTCCCTGCTAAAAAGAACCAACCCAACATAAAAACTGACTCTAGATGGTTCCAATGATAAAGAAGAAAAGCAAGACCAGAAAAAAGCAAGTGTAAAAATAAGGAAAGAAGAGCTATCCACTCAGCTTTTTTAAAGGAAACATTGTACTGGGTATCTTCCATATTCTTTTCCTGTTGAAAAATTAGTGAGAAACTTTTGATTCCCCACTTTCTTATTTAATTTCTCGTTCTTCAAAGAGGACAATAGCTATAGAAAGAATGGATGACAAATAGCAAATTGTATAAGCTCCTACTTTCAAAAGATAATCCCAAGGAATATCTCTCTTTTCAATGATGGCGTCCGTAACTAAGTAAAACTGTAAATTGGGAACCACAGTGTAAAGTAGCTTAGCCCAAAGATAGTCATCTGCCGATCTACCAAACAAATAATCCGAGAGTAACCCCAAAAGGAATAAAAATGCACAAACCCCTAAAGTGCCCGAAGGAGCTAAGCGTGTTGAAGCGGCAATGGCAATGGCAGCAAGTATAGTTACGGCAAAGAATATAAGGAGGCAGGCGAGAATAATGTTACTATCTAAATTCTGAGCAAAGGATTGCAATTGCCAATTGTTGTCGAGCAAGGAGAGAGTGCAAAAGGTAATTGTAAATAAATATAAGGCGCTAGTAACCGTTGCCGAGGCAAAGGGTTTTTCTGAAAAAAAATTAAGATAAGCAGCTAAGAGAATAGAAAGGTTTACTGCGACTAGATAACCGACTAATACAGGATAGTCATTTTTCGAATAGACCGCTTCTGTAATTTCTGTTCGAACAACTTGGATCAGAACTATGGAGAGGAGATATTCTGCTACAAGAATGGCTCCCAGAACCCCTAGGTACTTTCCCAAAATAAAAATATGGCGAGGAACAGGCTTAGATATGACTGTAAGGACGGTTTTATTTTCTATTTCTTGGTGTAAAGCGGTAGAAGCAGAAAAAGATGCTATGAGCAAACCTGTCAGAAGTAAATTAGCTAAGCCCATGTCCTTGATTAACTTCAGGTTTTCCATTAAGGTAAACCAGGTGAAGTAAGGAGAAAGAAGAACTAAAGCGAGAGAACAACCTAAAACAACTAAATAGACAGGTTGTCGAATCACTTCAGTAAAAGTATTCGCAGCAATTGTCCAAATGCGTAACACTCAGTTCCTTCTTTCTTTGTTAACAGTTTTGACTCCCCACTTACAGGGGTTGAAAATGATTCCAAATATTCAAGCTGAGAAGAGTTAAAATCAAATAGGTTACCCAAGTGGATAGTTGTTTTATACTTCCCAGATCTAAAGCTGTTCCAGATGATCTTTTGAGAGAAAGACTATCTCCCTTCCAATCTACGCTATATAATTCGTCTGCCACCAGATGAGTGAGATAACCAACCAAAGCAATCGCGGAGATGACAATGCGAGGATAGTTTGGTAGGTGGGCAAAAAGTAAGAAAACGATCTCTCCGCAAATCAAAGCTGCCGGTATGCTATGGAACATTCCTCGATGAACGGTGAGCTGAGCAAAAAGAAGTGCGGCCAAATGGCGGATCAAAATATATCCACTTGCTAAAAGAACGATCCAATGTTCCAGGCGAAACTGCCCGTCATAAGGCAAGTGAGGAGCAATGGCTAGAGGAATAATCACCCCCAACCAACTATAAAGGAAACTTCCAGGAACACTAGCAGGATGATCTAAATCAGGAGCTAAACTTGCCAAAACTCCAATGATAAAAGCTCCCCCCGTTTCTACCCGAGAGAGGCCGAACTGAAAATATCCCAGAGCACTAGTGATAGCACTAGTGCTCAGTCCATAATAAAGATGTTGAGGAAAATTAGCCATGGTTTACTTGTTTCTAGGTTCTTTCTTTTCGATTAAGACAGCAGGGATTCCTCCCCAAATTTCATTGGCAGGGATTTTTGTTTTGGGCATAACAACAGAGTTAGGAAGTAAACGAGCGTTTTCTCCTATTTCGACTCCCCCCATAACAATGGCCTTCAAACCAAGAGTTGCTCCTTTTCCGATTTTAACAGGAGAGAGAACGAGAAATCCTCCCGAGCCATAATGTCCAACTAAAGTAACTGATCCTCCTACCGTAACCTTGTCGCCGAGTTCAATCAAAGAAGGGTCAGAAATATGAACGGAGTTAATCTGGACGCCTTTCCCTACTTTCATCCCCATCATTTTGTAGAAGAGAACGTTAAAAGGAGTCGGAGTGATAAATGGCAAAAAGGTAAAGCGCATAATATAGGCCAAACCATTATGTATATACCATGGTACTGTGGCTAATGAATAGTAGCCACCTCGCCAAGCTTGAATTTTTGTCGGTAAGATTTTATTAAAAAAGGCGACAACAAACATTAGAGTAAAGCCAAAAACAAAAAAGCCTAATCCAATAGTAGTCCCTATGGCAAGAGCTTGGCAAAAAAAAGAGCAATCTATGGTGCACTCAGAGACATAGTTTAGCATAAAAATAGGCACAACGAGAGATAGGCCGAACATAAAAGCAGTTAAGCCATACATCCCGAAAAGAATAGCGGCAGGGACAACTGTGCGAAAACGACGCAGTGTTTTTTCGAGGATTGCTCCCAAACCTTTACGATCAGAGACAGCAGCATCTAAATCTAAACGAGCGGACTTTTCTTCTTGTGGTTTTTCTGGAACTTCTTCGTCTTTCATAGTTTTTCCTAAGTATATATTTAAGATAATTGATTTTCTAATTTTGAGCTTATATTAGCAGAATTTCTTGGCAAGCTCAAGCCTCTTTTTAACCTAGATCAGTACCTATCTCTTAGGCAAGGCAATAAAGCCATTGTCGATAAAAGACTGGCAAGTGTCTTTTATGCTCTCTTCGATAGATCGATGTTGGATTCCCAAATCTTTTGCTGCTTTGGAAGCATCTGCCTGAACAACTATTCCTAAATTGCGCTTTAAAAAAGAAAAAGTGAGCCGCTTATCAAAAATGGAAAAAATGTACATAAGCCAATTGGGAAAGACTTTATAGGGAGCTTTGCTTTGGGGATATTCTTTTCGGATAACAGCAGATATCTCTTGCATCCACTTTCCTTCATGATAGAGCAGGTAACGTCCTTGGGCAGAGTTTGTTTCCAAGGCATTCACATGAGCATCGGCCACTTCTCGTACATCGACTAAACTGAAACGAAAGTTAGGACAAGCAGGAAATTTTCCGGTCAGAAGATCTTTAATAACTGTGGGGCTAGATCGTGCATGTATCTTTGTGTAAACAGGTCCCAAAACCAAACAAGGGTTAATCGAAATCAAATCAAAGCGATTTTCTTCGGGTAATTTTTTATGAAATTCCCAGGCAAATTTTTCTGCTAAGGTTTTAGATAGAGGATAGGGACTTGTCTTTAAGGTTGCATCTTCATTCCAGTCCTTTTCCGTATAAATGTGATTAGGTTTGTTATTCCCTAAAATAGCTGCGATGGAGGAGGTAAGGATAACTTTTTTAACCGAAGATGCCCGAGCAATGGACTCGAAAACGTTTTTTGTGCCGTTAAGAGCGACATCGACAATTTCTTTCTGAGGATCTTTCGCTGTCATAGCAACCGCGGAAGCAACATGACAAACATAATCGCAACCTGAAATAGCTTCGTCAAAACTTCCCTCGGTTAGTAAATTGGCACTAAATATCTCTAAAGAACCAGATGTGTCTTCTGCTAGTTTATAGAGATGAGCACTTTTCCCTTCGTCATTGGCATCCCGAAGAGTGGCCCGAACTCGATAGCCTCGCTCCAAAAGCTCTCGAACGACATGGGTGCCAATAAAACCTCCGGCCCCTGTTACGCATACGAGTTTTCCTGTATTGTCAATTTGTTCTTTTGATGTCATTTTTTCCTCATTTAATCCGCAGACAAATAAAGTGTTTCTCTCTTTGGATTATTGTAATCTTCCCACCATCCTTCCGCGGCCGAGAAGTCTTTGTTGAATTTTAGATAAATTTTTCCCGTGATGTTTTTGCCAATTCCCAGGTAGGCATAGTATTGGTGCCAAGTTCCGTGTATCTCTCGTCCTTTAATATAGTGGATTTTAAGATACCCTTTCTGGTGAGCATAGTAAAGGTAAATGGTTCCGTCTCTTTGAATTTCTAACTTTGTGACAGAGTAAATTCCAGAGGCTTTACCACCTTTCCAACCAATTTTGTACTTCCCAAAGGCAATCTTGGTGATAGCATCTAAATAGTTGGGGTTTTTCCCAAATAAACTAGGAAAATCAATAAAGGTTAAGTTACTTCGACGTGGTGTTGTAAAGGTTAAGTCACTAAAGTCTTTTTTGGCTAACTTTTGAATGACTTCTCGCTCACTCATATTTTTATAATCTACGCCATCAATGATAAACTGAACACGGGACATTAGCTTCTTTTGGGTAGCTTTTGCTTTTCCTCCTGGTAAGGGAGTAGTGAACTCCAAGAAAAACAATTTGAAGGTGTTTTTCATTTCTACCTCAGAAATTTTCTCTGTCTCGTCTACCTCCATAAAAAGATAGGCGTAGCTGTTGATTTCTTGCCGAGAAACTAATTCTTGCCCATACTCCTCTATAAATTCAGTGCGAGTCATTTTTGCAATTTCGGGCCGAGATTTAATTTCTTTCAAATTTTCTGGACCTAAACCAAACTCATGAATTTCTCGAGCAAGGGATAACTCATAGATATAAAGACTCGATTTTTTCTTGCTCGAAGTGGATAAGGTAGTTCCAAATCCTAAGTCGATGAAAGTGTCCATCGACATTTTTAATTTACTGGATACTTCCTTTTCACTATTGATCTTATAAAGGCGAGAGCGAATGCTGTTACCAATAGTGTACGAGTTGGGAACAAAGTCGGGAAAAAGCTGTTCTTTCGAGGAAATTCCTCTTAGAATATTTTCTTTATCTCCACTTTTTCCAACCCAAATAACACTGCTTTCTGTGTTGATTTCATCAGTCCAAGCGAAAGAAACTAAAATAACAACAGCAAAAATAATCCACTTTGACATTGTTTGCTCCTTATTTTTCATAGAATTGTGGCAAAGAAACCACGAAGTCTTTAGCTTCGTGAAGGAATTGCCACCTCCTGTATTAATGTAGTGCTTCTTGCTGTCAGTCTTTTGCAGCATTTTTTTACATTGACTGACGTAATGGAAAACCCACTATTTTGTTTGAGAGAGACATGAGGAAACCTTTGGATCTTAAAAAACAATATTATGAGGACGACGTCTCTTTGGTAAGAAACGTGTTATGGATGACTGAGTATCGATAACAAGAAGGGTCATGTCATCAGAGAAGGCTTTATTTTCCTTAAACTCAAAAAAATCATTCAAAATGGACTCTGCCAGCATTTTGCAGTCCATTTGCTCAATTTCTTTTTTGCCTTTTATTTGCCTCAATAATTGTTCAAAGAACAAGGAGTAAATATTCTGTTTTTCTCCTAGTTCATAGCTCTCCCCTAAAACTACATCCATATACTGGCGGTCTTCGTTTTCTGGGCTTTGAGGTTCTTCAATAAGGCAGTCAGAAAAAACGACTAAAAAAAGAATGTTTTTTAGTTTAAGAGGAGTAAAATTATGTTTCTTAATAAACTTTAAATACTCTGATTTACGTGAAAGCCCCGTTATCAAGGCAGCTCCTTCATTTTTCAGATGTAGGATTTGCTTGTCTTTTTGGATAGCGAAACACATCCCATGGCCAAAGTCAAAAGAGTAAAGCTCTCCGTTTGTAAAATCAAAGAGAAGCCACTGGAGTTGAAATACTTTGTTCTCTGATAAGTCTCGAGTTTGTTCTGTGTAGTTATTAATAAAAAAACAAAGGCGTTCTCGTAAGTATCTAACTAAACTATCTTGAAGCTGAGCTTGGGATCCTGATATTTTGATGGCCTTTAATATTTCGTACTTAATGCGAGCAGCTTTTGCTCCATGTCCTTGGGCATCACCATGGGCTAAAAGTAGATATCGGTTTTTAGCCTGAACTTCTTCGTGGTAATAAAGATCTCCGCTCAATCCACTATCTTCATAAGCTTCCTCTTCTCTATCGTGCTGAGATACTTCATAAAATAGATAGTATTTGTACCCTCGAGTTAAAGCTGAGAGATTGCTAGGAAGTCCATAACCATGTTTTTTGACTAATAATGGCTTGGGACCTCCCTTTAAACGAAAAACAGAAGATTCATGTTCTAAAAGAGAGTAGGTAATTAAAAATTCTCTCATCTCCGTATACAGGACATCCAATGTTTTACGTAGATGCTGAAGAATTTCATTTTCTTTCGTTAAGGAGAGCTCCATCTCTTCCCATGAGATATTCTCTCCATTTGAGACTTCCAAAATTTCTTGGATTTGCCAATGAATTATTCTAAGGAAATTTTTTATAGAGCCTACAATTTGAGTAAAAGTAGAGAGAATAGAATTAATGACTAAAGCAAGGGGATCATTTTGTGTAATAGTTGTTTTTTCTTGTTTACGAGCTTTAATCTCAGCGTAAATGGTTTCTACAAACAGAAGAATATTATTCTGATAAAGTTCTCCATTTTTTTGTTGAGAAAGGTAAATTTCCCAAAAATTACTTTCCCACCCTTTTTCGTCCGTTAATAGATTGGAACATTCTCGTAAAATATTTTTTTCCTGCTTGCTTTCTTCTTGAGCAAACCAAAATGTTTGGAACTTTGCTAGCGGAGACTTTATCTGTTCCCAGGCTTTTTCTATTGAGCATTCTTCTTCTAAGAACATCTCGACAATTTCTGTTTTTCTTTGCCAGTAAACCGGCCAATGGACAAAAAGCTGGAAAATAATACCTTCTTGGTCGACCTCTTCTAGTCTTCGGGTCAAACTATCACTACGCCCTTTGATTTTTGTTTTTCTTTCAAACATCTTTTACTTTAATGACTTTGTTTTTCTTTCAAACATTTTTTACTTTAATGACAAAAACTAGCTCTCTTGTTTATATATTACAATCATTTATATGATAACACTCCCTAAGAACTTGTTCCAGTTGAAAATAAAGGAATAAGTCGGCAAGATCCTTTATTTTTCACTTTAATTCCCCTTCGTTGTTTACAACTTCTTAAGCACTTTCTATAATACAAAACGTCTTCGCATCTGATTTTTAAGGATTGTTATAGTGAATTAGAAGGGAAAATGCATGCTCAAGATATGGGGTTGTGTACTCTTGTTTCTCCTATCTCCGTTACTCTCTGAACAAAACTATTTTGAAAAAAACATTCAAGAATTTGAAAAAAACGATCAAAAAATTTTTCCCCCACTAGATGGAGTCCTTTTTATTGGTAGCTCTAGTATTCGTTTATGGAAAAGTCTTCCCGATGATTTTCCTGAATGGAAAACGATAAACCGCGGATTTGGGGGATCGCAAACCTCAGATGTCCTTTATTTTATAGACAGAATCGTTTTTCCCTATCATCCAGCAACTATTTTTTTCTACTGCGGGGAAAATGACATTGCGGGAGGAAAAAAAGAAGAAATACCACTCAAAGACTTCCAGAAATTTGTCACCTTGGTTCATGCCAAACTTCCTCAAACGACTATTTATTATCTCTCTATGAAACCTTCCCCTCTTAGATGGCATTTGTGGCCTCAAATGAACAGAGCTAATCAAAGTATTCATGAATACTGCAAAAAATATCCCTCTTTAAACAAAAAAAACAAAAATAAAAATCTTTACTTTATTGATATTGCAAAACCGATGCTAAATTTAGAGAAGAAGCCAAAGGAGGATATATTTATCTCCGATCAACTTCACATGAATGAAAAGGGCTACTTTATTTGGTGTAATACGATTAAAGAAGAGATGTCTTTTAAGACGGGAAAGGTCCTTGATGAAAAAAACTAAGGAAGAGGCGATAAATATGGTTGGTCGTCTAATACAACGCTATCATAATAATGAGCGTTTTGTTGTTTTTGACGTAGAAACAGTGGGAGCAAGTAACAACAGTATCATCGTTGAAATTGGAGCAGTTGAAGCTGGGAAAAATTATGGTAAAGAGTTTCGATCTTTTCAAAAAATACTCCGATATTGTCCTGATTCCTGGGATAAATATAGTTTAGAGCTGAGTATTCACAAAATTCCTCCTCGTAAAATTGAGCAAGGAGAAGATAGATGCGATGTTCTCAGAGATTTTTTAGATTTTGTCGACGAATCTACTTTAATTTGTCATACAAACTTTGATATTAGAGCAACTCGAGGAAATCTAAGCCACTTCTCTCAACTTCAGTATGCCAAAGAACTTCCTCTTTGGGATGAGTTTATTGACTCTTTCAGAATAGCTCGAAAAATATGTCCTAACTTGCCAAGTTATTCTTTAGCCAACTTGGCCAACCATTTTTCAATTCAAAATCCCCAAGCACATCGGGCTCTGGCCGATGCCATGACAACAAAAAAAATAGTAGGGAAATTGATTCATTGCCATATGAAAACGCCGCATATTTAAAGCTTTTTAAAGGTTAGACGTGCGAAAAGAATTATCTGTAGACTTTGGAGGAAGAGTTTTGGATAAAAAAATGAAAAGCCTGCTTTGCTTTCTTTTAGTGTTTTTGTTAGTTTCTTGCGAAAAAGATTCATCGGACAAAAATAAAACTTCTCAAGGTGTTGATAAAATTAACAGTCCTTTAGAGGAATTCATAAAAAAAGATACTCTTAATCTTGTTTTTAAAGAAATCTCTTTAGATGTTTGCCAAAAAATTGCTGCCTTGCCAAAATTTTCTAACTTAAACCTAAGTACTAGTACCGTTCAAGATCACCAACTCCTTTCTTTAAAAAATCTTTCTCATCTCAAATCATTAAACTTAAATCAAACAAGCATTTCTAACCAAGGAATGAAGCATCTTGGTAATTTTAAAAGCTTGGAGAGAATACATCTTCGTTTTACAAAAGTTACAGATGAAGGTCTGGAGCACTTAGCCCAATGTAAAAATCTCCGATTTGTCGACTTAAGTTTTACTAAAATAGAAGATCAAGCGTTATTTCACCTCTCTCAGTTACCTAATTTAGAAGAGCTAGATCTAGGCTTTACTTCTCTTTATGATGAATTTATATCTTCTATTGCCAAGATGAAAAAACTTAAGCACCTAAATTTACGCTTTACTAAAATTCGAGGAGCAAGCTTCATCCACTTGAAAGAGATCCCTCAATTAGAATACCTGGACGTAAGCTTTACTCGCGTTAAAGACACTGCTCTTAAGCCTCTTGCTCATAGCAGAAATATAAAAGTTATCCGTATGCACAATTGCGATCTAACGGGAACAGGGTTAGAAAATCTAAGTACTTTGACCCAATTAGAAAGACTTGATTTGGGAGCGACAAGCATTCTCAGTGAGAATCTCCAGTATTTATCTGGTATATTATCATTAAAGGATATAAGCTTTTATCAAACGAAAATTAATGATGAAGGTTTATACCATCTTCGCAACTTAGTTTATCTGGAGAGATTAGATCTGCGTGATACTAATATAAGTAGTAAAGGTATTGCCCATCTCCAAGAAATGACAGCTCTAAAAGAATTGAAGCTAAGATTAAAAAAAACCATTTTGTTTTCTCTCGGGGAAGTTTTTGAAAAAGATAAGAAAAAGAAGAAATTAAAACTTATGCATTTTCGAAAAATGAAAAATTTAAAAATCTTGAGTTTGGGGCAGATGGAGATAGTTCCCGAGGAATTATCGTTTCTAGGCAATTTAAAAAACTTGGAAAATCTTAATCTTAATGGAGTCGGTTTAAAAAAACATGACCTCGCTCATTTAACCCCCTTGCCTAAATTAAAAAGCCTAGGGCTAGGAGAAAATGAATTGGAAGATATAGATTTGATTCAATTACAGAAGATCCCCTCTTTAGAAGAACTTAGTTTGGTAAAAACGAAGATAAGCGATAAGGGATTAATCCATTTGAAGTCATTAACAAAACTAACTAAGCTTTCTTTGAAAGAAACGAAGATAAGCGATAAGGGACTTATTCATCTATCTACTTTGAAAAATTTAGAAATACTGAATCTGAAAAAAAATAGCGTTACTAAAAAAGGGGTAAAGGAACTCCAGGCTATCCTTCCTAAATGTAAAATTAGTTATTAGAGAGTAAATCCCATGAAAAAAGTTATGATCTTTTATCTTATGTTTTTTTCCTTTTTTCATTTGTTTGCCCAAGAAAAAACAAGTACCCCCATTAAATTAGAGCTTAAAAAAGCTCTTCTTTTGAAATCTCTTCGAGAAATTCAGCCCTCTGGATTAGTTATTTGGAAAGATAAACTGCTAACAGTAGACGACAAATCTGATGATGTTATTTTTGAAATCTTGTGGAAAAATGGTTACTCAGAAATTCGTCCCTTCCTTTTTTTTCAGGTACCTCCTCATAATTTACCGAAATTGGACTTAGAAGGAATTACTCGCTGGGGAGATAAACTTTACCTAGCATCGGAAACAGATTGTCGTATACTTGAAGTTTCTTCCGACGGGAAAGGACAATGGCTTCCTCTGGAGATTAAGAAAAAAGGTTTAGAAAAAGGATTGTTTGTTAAACACAACGCAGGAATAGAGGGAATAACTGCTCTAGGTAAAGGACATTTTCTTTTAACTGGCGAACGGGAGCCACGTGGCCTGATGGAAGTTCGGTTAGAGCCGGAGTCTTATGAATGTCAATTAATGCCCAGAGAAATGGGTTTAGATCCTGATGTGAACCCTGATTTTGCGGGACTTTATCACTACCAAGGAAAAACCTGGGCCCTTTTTCGCAATGCCCATCAAATAGTTGAATTAACCGGAAAAATAGGCCACTACCGAGTAGCGAAACGCTATGATTTTTCTGATGTAATTCTCTCTTCTAAATACCGCTACATTGACATGACTTTTGGAATAGCAGAAGGATTAGCGGTAGACGAAGATAATTTTTATGTCATCGTTGATAATAACAATATGGAGCGGGCCGAGGCACCAGGAGATAGACGACCTCTATTTCTCGTTCTCTCTCGTCCTAAATAAGCTTAGAAACCTTAGAAATTAGAACACGCCTCATATTAGTAAATCAGTAGCCAGCATCAAACCCCTGCTTCGCTTCGGGGTAAAATCAAGAACTGACTTTGTTTCTTCGTAATTCGAGTCGTACTCGTACTCGTAATCGTACTCGTAATCGAAAATAAAAAAAGATTACGATTAGGATTACGATTAAGATTACGAATCGAGTCACGATTTCTATCGAGCTATAACTCTTATAAATATTGAATTCAGTTAGGAGTAGCCAGTAGTAAAGCATTGTGATTTCTTGGTTTTCTACTGACTACTGACTACTGACTACTGACTACTGACTACTGACTACTGGCTACTGGCTACTGACTACTCTTAAACAAAATAGTATTTGCTTTAGTTTCATTTCTGAAAAAACTAATTTCTTTGCATTAGAGTGACACTAAATTATAAAGAATCGATGAGAGAAGTTGGGAATTCCGGTAAACGCAAAAGGAATTCCCGTAAATCAGAAGAAAGGGGGCTTTCCAGATGAAGCATTTCCTGGCTTCTAGGATGGCGAACATCCAACCAACGGGCGTGTAAAAATAGACGCGGGAGTCCATATTCTTCTCGAAAAAAACGATTTATTTTTCCCTTCCCGTGGGTAGTATCTCCGATAATTTGATGGGCATGGTGGGAAAGGTGGCGTCGTATTTGATGTCTACGCCCTGTGTGAATACGAGCTCTTAGTAAAGAGCAGCGGAAAAAATCAGCGATCTTCTTAAACTCAGTTCGTGCGTTTTGCTTCTCTCCGTTTTCATTCTTCAAGGGGCGATCCATCTCCCACTCCTCTTCACTAATTCCACGAACCAAGGCAATATACTCTTTTCGAGTTTCCGAAGAACCTAAATTTTCTTGGAGGAGCCGAGCATCTTCTGAGGATAGAGCAAAAACCATCACCCCTGAAGCTGCTCGGTCTAATCGATGAACAGGATAAATGTACTGGCCAATTTGTTCTGCTAAAGTTTGTAAAACGAAGACTTTGTCGCGAGATTCTTTACTACGATGAACAAGTATTCCTCCTGGTTTGCAAATGGCAATGATGTGTTCATCTTGGTAGATAATGTCAAAGGGGGCTATTTTCATGGACTTACTCACGTATTTAATCACTTTAAGAGCGACTATTTAAATATTCAACGGCATTTTTTAACCCATTTAGAGTCAGTGATTCCATCCGAAAAATTTTTGCAATAGCTGTAATTGTAACGCTTTGGTAGGGCCAATATTTTTTCTCTAAGGGGTTGAGCCAAACCGTATAAGGAAATGTTTCTGCTAAGAGTTGAAGGCAATCAATACCAGGAATTTTGTGAGTAGAATAATAATCGATGGCTCCATAGGCTGAAAATAATTCGCTCGGGCCCATGTTGGCGTCTCCGACAATAAAAACACGGGTATCTTTGTCTTTTTCTGCGATTTTTTCTAAGCTATAAGTTTGGCTTCTCCGAGGATCGGTGTAGACATTTTCATAAATACAATTGTGAAAATAGTAAAATTCTAAATCTTTGAACTGATCTTTCATTTTGGAAAAAAGAGTTCGAACATTTCGAACAAAGGGAGTCATCGAATAGCCTCCGTTGTCCAAAAGAAGAATCACTTTGATTCGATCTAACATTTGACGGTCAAAGATCAGTTCAATCTCTCCTCCGTTTTTACAAGTTTTCTCAATGGTTTTATCGACATTTATCTCAGAGCATGGCCCCGTGGGGAGCATGAGTTTCATCATGCCAAGAGCTTGCCGAATATTTTCGGAGCGAAGATCGCTGTCTCCCGAGTAATTCATGTAACGATGCTGCCCAATAACTTTTATGGCAGAGCGGTGAAGAGAAGCGCCGTGAACTCGGATTCCTCCCTTCGCTCGGCCTGAATGCCCCCAAGGAGAGGTTCCCCCTGTTCCAATCCAGCGATTACCTCCGTGGTGCTCTTCGTTTTGGGCAAGGAGAGTTTCCCAGAAACCCTCTAACAACTCAGGCAAGGAGAGATTGCGAATTTCTTCTTCTGTTAAGTTGCCCGCCTCTAGTTCTTTCGCTAACCACTCTTGAAAAGGTTTGCTATCAATAAGAGCTTCATGCACTTCATTGGGAACATCTAAAGCATCCTCTTGCCCTAAAAAATAAGCAGAAAACGCTCGTTCAAAAAGCTCGTAGTGCTCTACCTTTTTCACGCAAATTAAGCGAGTGACTAAAAATAGTTGCTTCAAGTCTGTAATGAGCCCTTTCTCAAAAGCTCGATAGAATTCTATCACGTATTGAAAACTAACTGGCAAGCCAATATCTCGTAGTAAATAAAAGAAAGGAGAAAACATAAACTTTAGCTCCAGGAACGAGAAGTCTTTTTCTCATTTAGTAGGTCTTGGGTTCTTTTGAGCAAAGTCCCTCGGAAGAGAACTTCGTTTCCTTCGGTAGGAGATTTTTTCTTACGTTTTTGCAAAGCTCCGAGCCAATCAATCAGTTCAGCCGTCGCTGGTTGCTTTTCAAAACTCTTGCGCCGTAGGCCGTAAAAAACATCTAGGGAGGAGTCGCGGAGCTTCGTATCGATTTGAGGATAATGGAGAGCAATGATTTCTTTCATTTCATCCGGATCAGGAAAAGGAATAAAGTGACAAAAGCACCGCCGTAAAAAAGGATCAGAAAGCTCTCTTTTCGCATTACTCGTAATAATAATAATAGGTGGATTTTTAGTTTCTACTCGGTGGTTAATTTCCCGAATAATGAAAGAGCGGTCTTCTAAAACATCGAGTAAGTTATCTTGGGTATCGGCATCGGTTTTATCAATTTCATCTAAAAGCAAAACTCGTCTCTCAGGAGCTTGGAAAGCTCTTCCGATAGGGCCAAAGCGCAAATAGTCCCAAATATTATCCACATCTCTCTCGGTTTTTTCCGTACCAAAGCGAGAATCGTTCAAGCGCAAAATAGTATCGTAAACATAGCACAACTCTTCCCCTTGGAAAGTAGACTTGCACCGAGCAATTTCCATCTTCAAACCCAAGGTACGAGCAATCTCAAAAGCCAACTGCGTTTTCCCTGTCCCCGCCTCCCCCGTTAGAAGCAAAGGTTTATCCATCGCAATAGCGATATTAACGATCTCTTCGAGCTCCGGGTTTAAGTAATATTGATCACTGCCAGAAAATTCTAAACTCATTCTGTCCCTCAAAAATAATCCAATTGTTTTAGGTGCAAAAAAGACAATCACTTGTCTCAATAATGGTCTTGAGTATAACAAAACAGGATATTTTTCGCTATTTTTTTCGAGGAGGAATATTTGAGAATCGTTTTTGATGTTTTGGAGGAGACAGCCTTACATCATTTACATCAGGTTATAGAATACGTTGGAAACCCCGGTTTCACCTGGGCCTAACATCTAACATCTCTTTCGGGATACCAATTGTGCATTAAGGTCGGTTAGTTTTATTTCTGCGCAAACACCATTTGCGTTGGGTAATAGTTGCATTAATAGTGTTTACGCTATGTTTTCCTACCGAGAATGCTGCCGAGTCAAAAATTCATCTACCGTTTGGGCGAATTCCACTAAGTCTTTCTCTGTTCGCCGAGGGGAAGCAAATCTTTTCTCTTTCAGGCTTGCCTTGTGCTCAGCATAAACTTTGGCTGTCTCGAAGTTCTTCGATGCGTTACGAAAAATTCCTTTGCGCTCTAAGTCTTCTGCTAAAGGATGAGTGGTGGTTGTTAGAGAAGTGTTATTGGCAAAGGAGCTATAGAACTCTGTCGCGAAGGTGCCGTCTGTGCTGGCGAGAATACATCCATAGATTCCTGTTTCAGGAGCACCGACATAAACGCGCATAATGACGGAAGTAAATTTGTCGCAGAGGATGTCTCCTAGAGGTTCTAAGCCAAGCTCTGACATTTCTTGGTCAACGATGGCAATATCTTCTTCTAGGATGTACTCGAGTTTTCGAATGTTGCTTTGCAAAAACTGATATTTTTTTCCTTTCCAGATAGCCTTTCCTTGTGGTTGTGAGGTGATGGGTTTGTTTTGGAAAGCTTGCATTAAGTTTTCGTTCATGATTTCTACTTCTCGGGCCGACTCTTCATTTTCTGCTTGGATTTCTGAAAAATCCCAAGGGCCATCTCCGAGTAAAACATAAAAAGCGTGGGCGGCCATCATTATAAAAATACCTTGGTCAAATTCTCCTTGTATTTCAGCGGATATTTTATTTCCTTTTTGGACCACTTTCATGTGGGTTCCTTCAAATTCTAAGCTTGCTGCTTTTACGATTTGGGCTGCTTGCTCTGGATCATCCACTTCAATGGAAGAGTCTTTTTCTGCTTGCTGAGAAAATTGAACGGCCTTTTGGAGAAAATCTTGGGTCATTTCAGGATAAGTGTCAGTGATGGTCCAAATTTTATCTTTTACTATTCCTGAGTATCTTTGGCAAGCAACCGGATGGTCATCATCTATAGTTATGAGCTCTAGTTCACTTCCTTCTTGTAAATCCACCAATAGAGCACTAATGTCTTCTACATTTCGCAAAGCTTGCCATTTGAGAGAGCTAGAGGAATGTCCTACTATGGTAGCGTCAGGAAGAGAGTGAGACCGAGCATCTATTTTTTTCCACTTGATGGAAATTTTTTCGCCTGGGGAGCTTAGGCGAACAATAGGATCGGCTCCATCACTAGCAAACCAAGCTAAGCGGTAGATTGTCTTGAGCTGGAAAAGAGAAATTTCTAATGATCCACCTTGGAGTGGTTTGAGAGAGAGTTTTTGCCCTTTTTCCCATATCTTTTTTATGCTGTTTGACATTTTACACTTCCTCCAGATCGTACATTATTTCGCTTAAAAGCAGAGGGGCTATTTTATCTAAGGAAAGTCGGTTTCCTGATTGTCTTTCTGTTTTGAAAAAGTTTACTTTCTTGAGTTCCTGAGGGGAAGATTCCGTGGGGTCTGCTAAACACAGCCCTGGGCTTATGCGGAGAAAAGCTACGGCTTTGTTTCCTGGTAGAGGCTTAAACATTTCTTCTGTCCAGCCAGAATCCCAGACTTCTCCTTTTTTCCAGTTTCGATTTTCTAGCTTTAGAATTCGAGATTGAGGAACGCTTTTTCCCTGGAAGCGCAGAATTGACTTGGCTTTGATTTCTTCTGGGGTCGCTTGATAAAACGAACGTTTAAGCTGAGGAAAAATGGGCGTTGTCTTATTTTTCTGAAAAAAATCTAGCCAAGCCTTTTTTAAACCTTCTTCTAAGTTCATCGGATGAATGATTTGTATTTTCCCGTCTAAGGGCAACAAAGTTTTGTTATTTTTGTGATCTGTGCAAGTTCCCTCAGCTTTGACGGTAAAGCTAGAGAGAAATTTTTCATCTTTATCTTGAATAATAAAAACAAGCCCGATAAAGAGTTGGCGTAGAAGTGGGTTTGTTAAAAATAGATTTTGAAAGGTATTCACTGACCAAGCTCGCTTTGTACACATTGCCATCTCTAAACGAGTTTTTTGCGTTTCAATGAAGTGTTTCAAATCTTTCTTGAGTAAACTCAAATCTTTTTTGGCTTGTTTTACCTTCTCAAGATTGTCTTGGCTATTTTCTTTGGGCAAGCTCTTAATGCTCTTACCATCATTTTCTCTTAAGGCCGGTTTATATTTTTCATCTAAAAAAACTTGGAAAGAGCGCGGGCCAAAGTCTAAAGTCCGAACTCCTTCTTGATTGAAGCCTAGATCAGGAACTAAACGATCAGCTAGCTCTTCTGTTGTTAGGTTTAGGGCTTTAGCAAGGTCGTTCATTTTCTGACGAGCTTTACTTTGAATAGACTTATATTTCACTTTTTGGGAAATGCCATGTAAGTGCATAAGAGCCAAGTCTGTTCCAATTTGAGCTAAAATATCGATTCCGAGAGTAGCTCGAGCGTGGGCACTTTCTCCTGGCCACTTGCGGATAAGCCCAGAGAGTTTTCGAGCAGTCTTATCTCCTCCTAAATACCCTAAACTAGTGAAAGCCCATTGTTCTTTATTAGGTGCTCCTTCTCGTAGCCATTGGGAAAAAAGCTCCCAAGTAAAGTCTTCCAGTGATGATGAGGTGCAAGTTGCTTTGATGATTTCTAAACCCGCATAAGGCTCCTCTAAAGTCGAAAAGCAAAGCATCTTACCTAAATTCTCAACTGCTTCCATAGGAAGACAGCCTTTTTCATTTTGCAATAAAATCAAAGGCCAAGCTTCTGGTTTCCAAAAGGCAGGCAAGGAAGGAATTTTTTGGGGAAAGATAAGAAGAGGGTCAACTTGAAGGACTTTTTTTAAAGCACCTAAAGCTTCTTTTCCATATTTTTCTGCGACTTGACAAATTTCGCTTTCGTATCCTTCACTTTCTAAGAAGCGTAAAGCTGCCTCGGCGTTAGTTCTTTCAAGGCCGACTTTTCCCAAAGCATTGGGGATGAGCCCCTGACTAGCTTCTTTGGGATTGCGCTGGAACCATTTACGGGCAATCTCTTGGCTTTTACGTCCCTTTTGCAAGCAGCTTGCCATGAAAGGAGCTACTTCAGGAGAAATGACGTAGTCAAGAGCTTCTAGAACTTGGTCGGATCTTTTGCCTTGTAAATTTAAAAAGCCAGGGATAGCATCGATATCAAAGCGAGACAGAATGAAGAGAAGAGAGTCTCCAAAATACCAAACTTTAGGAGAGGCCGTGCTCCAAAACTCTAAAGCAGCTCCATCTGTGTAGCGATCTAAATCCCACATATGGATTTTCTTTTTTTTTGCTCGGTTTTGAAGGTCTAATAAACCAGAGCGGTCTTTTTCGGGAGTGGAAAGTTGGGGAGGACGATCATACATACAAATACGAGGCTTTTTTCTTTCCCGCCAGTTAATTTTTGTTTTAAAAGGAAGGGTAGGCAAATCGTTTAGCACAATGACAGATGTGGATTTTTTACTTTCCCAAGGAGGGTTTTGTAAGATATTGGGGATGTCTTTACTCTCTGCTTCCTTAATATGGCTGCTATTCTTTTGAACTAATTTATCTAACTCCTCTTGGGTTTTTCCTTCGACCTGAGAAAGAAGTTCTGTGACCAAATCTGGCTGAGAACGAACAATTCCTTTAACAATGCTATCCGCTTCTTTTCCGACGTTTCCTTTTTTGTATTGAGGTAAGACTTTTAGTGCAATCTTAGGATATTTTTCAAAGTAAGGAGAAACGTATTTTGCCATTCCCTTTGTTGCTAAATAGCTAGCCAGAATGTTCCCCACTTTTTCGTTTTCGATAATAGAAAGAGCTTCCAAAATATATCGTCGATTTTCATTGATAGTAGAGAGAGGCCAATGGCGTTCTTGAACCATCTCTGTGTAAACAGAGAGAACTTCTTCCAAAACGGCAATAGCCTCTTCTCCCATCAAGTCAAGAATCGCCCAAGCATAATGTCCAGAGAAGTTTTTTGCGAGCCCATTTAAGTGATTTTTTAAGATAGAGATATTCTCGATGGAGTACAACAACCACCAACCTTGGGCTAAAATCTGCTCGGCTCCATAAAAATTTTTTTCTGTTTTTTCTAAACACTCTTCAAAATCTTTTTCTGCCCATTCTGGTTCTTTCGGAAAGCAAAAAGATAAGGAACATTTTACTTTTAGATTATCTGTCTTTGAGCGTGTTTCTTGGGCCCATTGACTGGCCTCTTGGTACTCTTTTGATGAGCAAGTGAGAAGATATTTTCGCAGAGGACTCCAGGCATCTAACGGAAGATCCATGAAGCTTTCCCAAGAGTTCGTTGTTTGGGGAGTTTTTCGAACTAGCCAGCACTGTCTTCCGAAACCATCACTTCTCTCCACTAGCTCACGAACTTCCATCATGACTTTTAAAGTAAAAACAGCTCCTTCAGAAGATAAAAGGTACTCTGTATATAAAGAAGGGGTTCTGCTTTTTGTTCTTTCGTAAGGATTTTCGTTTATCTCCAAAAGAATTCCCAAACAAGCAGCTTGAGAAAGACTCCAGTCTTTCATTAATTTAACATCAGAGAGTTTTTGGAGTGTGACTTGGGTGTTCTTACGAAGAGTAGGTGTGGTCAGTCCTAATCCAGCTTCCCACATATCCAAGTGAGTCGCTTTTTTTTGGATCTCTTTTGCTAGAACTGTCGTAGATTTTAATTTGAATGGATTTGTAAGACTACGGGGGTGGGTTTTCTCTCGACTTTTCTTGTCCCAATGGATTGTTTCGATCATTTTTCGTAAAACTCCTTTCCCAAGAACTTTGATTACTAGTTGCCCGAAAATATCAAAGATTACTGGATAGAAAGGAGGATGTCAAGAAAAATGTACGACAACTATACGGTACTTTTATATTGCTTTACTAAACAGTTGGGGAGTCTTTTTTTTCCATAAAGGATCGTCTAAAGCCATGCATATATTGCGGATAAAAATACGCCCTAGGTCAGAAACTTCTATGCTGTTTTCGCTCACCTTTACTAAGTTGTCTTTTTCCAACTCTAAAAGCCGGTCGGCACTCTCTTGAAAAAGAGTTTGGGCACGAGAGCTTTTTTCCCAAGTTGTTTCAAACTGGCACATTAAATTTAAAATATGTTGGCGAATAATTTTTTCGTCTTCACTAAGAATATGACCTATGCTAATGGGGAAATGCCCTTGGGCTACGATTTGCTGGTACTCTTCTAAATTTTTATTATTTTGAGTAACCTGACAAAAGTATTTAGACTAATAAAATTAGGAGTAAGAAGGCCATTGCTTCCAAATATGAATAGTTTTAGCAAGAGAAAAGTTGTAAACAATATGGTAATTGCTATAACGCCAAAAAAAGCGACGTAAAGTATG
>JAJDCR010000078.1 GCA_029260735.1 Planctomycetota bacterium | reverse complement strand
ACGGTTTTTTTGAATTTTAGGCCGGGGTGGGGGTGGTTCCTGCGGTGCTGGGTTTGTGATTGGCTTTTTATATTGTAATCTAGGCACATCCCCTGCTCGGCAGGAGCCTCGCCCTGGTATCATAACAACATAGAAAATAGCTTTTAACAAAAAATAAAAACTATGTAAAATATGAGAGAAGAAATATTGTCCTTGCGAAGATAGTAAAAATCGAGCAGGAGATAAATCATAAAACGTAGAAAAAGCTTGATTAATTTGGCAGAAAAAATTACTCAAAAAGAACAGAAGAGTAACACAAAGAAGGAAAAGTTGACCAAAGAAGAAGCCCAAACAAAAAAATGAAAGAAGATTGACATGAAGTTTAAGATAGACTATGTCGAAAAACCTCTAGGATGCTCTCCTAATAAGGTTTCTACATTCGAAAAATCATGTGGTGTTGTTCTCTGCCCTGAGATGAAGGACTGGTGGCTAAAAAGTGATGGTGCTACTGTTTTCTTTGGATTTAAAGAACTTCAGTTTTTCTCTCTAGAAGAAATTATGGGCGAAGATGTCTATCAGTTGAAAAAATATTTACCAAACACTATTCCTATTTGTTTAGATGGTAGTGGAAATCTTTGTGTGGGAAAAGTTGAGAATGAACGCATTTCTGGTTTTTTTGTTGTGGACTGTGGTTGCTTAGATTGGGAAGACGCCAAGTGGATTGCCCATTCTTTTGAAAATTTTCTTTATCATGATAAAGCTCCTGAAAAACTGCTCTATAGCTAAAATATCATCAACTAAGTTATTATGCAGTTTTTTCCTAGGCTATTCAGATATAACACTTTTTGTGTATAGAATTCGGGAACGTTTTTTTATAGAATCTAGATTCGCACCTTTGCGGGAATGGCAAAACAAAAGTTTACTCATTCTTACTCAAATTTATTTTACGGAGACATCAATGGACTATAAATCTGTTATTAGCTTTTGGTTTGAAGAAATTGAACCCAAACAATGGTGGGTAAAAGATACTCAATTTGATCAGCTAATTAAAGACCGCTTTTTGGCAATCCATGTTGCCGCAACTAAAGGAGAAATATATACTTGGCGTAAGACAATCGAGGGAAGGCTTGCCGAAATAATAGTACTAGATCAATTTTCTCGTAACATCTATCGTGATACTTCGCTCGCTTTTGCCTTTGACACGGTCGCATTGGTTTTAGCCCAAGAAGCTGTTGCCCAAGAAAACTCTCATGCACTTGCATCAGAAAAAAAGACTTTTTTGTATATGCCCTTTATGCACAGTGAATCAAGGTCGATGCATACTATTGCAGTGGAACTTTATAGTCAAAAAGATCTAGAGTCTAATTTAGATTTTGAGCTTAAACATAAAGAGATTATTGATCGTTTTGGACGTTATCCTCATCGCAATGCTATACTGAACCGCGAATCTACTCCAGAAGAAATCGAGTTTTTAAAACAGCCTGGATCATCCTTTTGAAGAGTACTAATTGAAGGGTACTAAAATTGGTGAGCAAATTATGCGATGGATATAGAGTTAATTTGTTTTTCTTTTTTTCTTCTTTAGCCTTAGCCTCTTTTCCTTAAAAGATAGAAAGAAGCAAATTGACATCCTCTTTTTTTCGAACAACGATCCTAAGTTCTTCGACAGGTAGATATCTTTTTGCAAGAACTATCTGTACGGCTTTGGCAAAATCTGTTACCGAAAGAGGACCATAACCTGTTGCTAAGGTGGGAGTAGCAACTGTTATTGCTCCTAGCTGGGCCGATTTATCTAAAGCCAGAGACAGAGTTTTTGCAACTAACTTGATACTAGATTCATAAAAACCATTAATAGATACCGCGTGCAAAACATGTTTAACATGAGAAAGTGGCCCTGGGCTTGTTTGAACGACGGAGCCTTCTGGAACCCAATGTTGTCCTAAAGACCTAAGATACTCCCTTAGCTCTTCTTGGATACAGGAAGCTCCTAGCTGTAAAAGAGCACCATTTACACCTCCGGACATGTTCAGCATAGGATTGGCTGTGCAAATCAGCACATCAACTTTTTCTTCTAAGACATTTCCTGATTTTACCAGAATTTTCATTTTACTGTGACCTAAAAAACATAAGGAGGTTTTCAAAATTTATAGACTTGCTTTAGCCTCTACTCTTGTTTGGATGTACCCAAACTACTCTGGATATTCTAGAGAAGCATGAACCAAAGTCAAAATATCTCCGACACGGATAACTAGATCCAATCCGCGGAGAAAGTTCATTTCCTCTTAAAGCCCAATATAGAAAGCTATCATAATACTCGTTATCAAAAAAATATATAAAAATGCTAAACTCAGTTTAACCAGAAATCTATGGCTTTCGTCTTTTTTATTTTTAGCTAGAGTAATTGATGAGTTTTTTTTAAGAAACGACTGTCCATTTTCTTGCACAGCATCCTCTTTTTTTATCCATTGACCATCGTTAATCCAGTTTTCAAGAACTTGTGAAGTATCTTCAGACCACCACTCCAATAATTCAGGTGCATTAAGTTTTAGTTGCATCATTGTTTTTTTGGGTAAATCCCAAATATCTACAAGATCTTCTTTTAGAGTCCACTGACCACTTTTTTGTATAACATCTTTTTTTTTTGAGCATTTAATTAGTTCAGGAGCTTTTTGTTCTAGCTGAATTATTGTTTTTTTGGGTAAACCCCAAATATCTATAAGATCTTCTTTGAGGATCCACTGACCACTTTTTTGCATAACATCTTCTTTTTTTACCCATCTACCGTGATTTTTGTATCTTTCTATGTCAGCAACCTGCAGCATGTCTTTAGTCCACCAACTCATTAGTTCAGGAGCTTTTTCTTTTAACTCCATCATTGTTTCGATTAATAAACCTCGAATACCTGTAAGATTTTCACACGTAGATAGCTGGTCAGAACTTATGTTATTACCCCACAGAAAGGTTACTCTTTCCAAATTAGCTCCTGTTAGCTTAGCTCCTTGTAAGTTAGTTTCTAATAATTCAGCTCCTACTAAATTAACGTTTTGAAGATTTGCTTCTTGCAAAAAAACATCAGATAAGTAAGCTCCTCTAAGGATAGCGCCTTCCAAATCTGCTCGCTGGAGATTAGCTAACTGTAAATTAGCTTTTTCTAAAATAGCATCTCGTAGAACAGCTTGTTTTAGATTGGCCCCTTGTAGTTTTGCTCGTTGCAGATTGGCTTTTTCCATATTAGCCTGCTGTAAATTACTCCATAGCATATAACTCCACACCAAGTTAGCTTCTTGTAGATTGATTTTTTCTAAATTCATATTTTCTAGATTAGCTTCCTGCAAATCAACTTGAACATTAGAATTAACTTTCCTATATGTATTCCAAGTTTTGCATCCGTTATTTTCTCTCACAGAGGTGAGTAATTTCTTTAATTGTTTTTGGCTTACCATGCGTTTGTCTCATTTTCAACAACGATTTTTTCCATCATAAACTTAACCTTTGAAAACATTTTATTACTTTCCATACCTCAAACGTTCTCCCAGAAAATCAGGAAAATCTTGCATGCTTTCTATTTTTTGGATGGTTTTTTCCAAATCATATTCCACCCGATGGATGGAAACTTTTTCTTCCTTGTCATCATATATAGCACAGCAAGCTCTCGGATCACCGTCACGAGGTTGACCGACACTTCCTGCGTTAACTAAAATTTTACCATTTTGGTCAACCTTCATTTCTTGCTCCATCGAGAATGCTACTTCATTTTTTTCCATGAAAAAAAATGCGGGTACATGGCAACAACTAAGCTTTCGCTTTCTTTAACCTTGGCGGTGCGTTCTTTAGGGGTGGGACCATAGTTGACAATGTCTCCCACGCAAAGATAGTGATCGATATTTTTCGTTTCGAAAAAAGCAAAGACAGCATCTAATGCCTCTAAGTTTCCGTGTATGTCGCCATAAACACCGTAGCGCATAATTCTCTCCACTAACACAGGTTTTCCTGAAACCAAACTATTTTTTGCTATTCCCTAGCTCTTGTAAGCTTTTCTCTCGAAGAAGTTTTGCGTAAGGATTGTCTTCTTTCTCTAAAATATTTTTGGCTATAGAAAGAGCTTCTTGGTATTTCTTTTGATAAAAGAAGCACCAACCCAGGTTAATTTTAGCAGGTAAATAGTCTGGAGCTAGAGAGAGAGCTTGGTCGTACCATTTTTCTGCTGTAGGCATTTTTTTGAGTTGAAGGTGGATATCTCCTATTTTGCTATAAATGTAAGCTTCTTTAGGAAAAAGTAGCAAAGCTCTTTCGTAGTAAAGAAGAGCTTCTTGGTGTTTACCATGTCTTTGTTTCATGTCTCCGACTTGGACGAGTGCTT
This sequence comes from Planctomycetota bacterium, assembly GCA_029260735.1. Taxonomy (GTDB): domain Bacteria; phylum Planctomycetota; class Uabimicrobiia; order Uabimicrobiales; family Uabimicrobiaceae; genus JAJDCR01. Next base: position 29,476 of record JAJDCR010000078.1, on the reverse strand, counting down.
TTTCTTGGATTTTAGAGCGCTGACTTTGTTCCCAGAACCATTTATGGAGAATTTGGAGAGCTTTCTCCTCTTCTCCTTTCAGGGTGTGCATCTCTAGTTGTAAGGCGATTGCTCGGGTTTTTCGCCATTTTTTCTGGGCAGAAGGTAGCCAAAATTGCAGAGTGTTTTCGGCGAGGGTATACTGCTTGATTTTTTTTAACAAACGAGCTTTTTGGAGCCAATACTTGTGATCATTGCCTAGTCGCTGAAAAACCTCCCAAGCTTCGTTGAATTGTCCTTTCTCCGCTAACTGAAAAGAACGCCGCATGAGACTAGATTTTACCTCTGGATAGCGTAGGACATTGTCGTCGGCCAGTTTTTCATGTTCCTGCCAGTAGGAGATCCTTTGCCAACTCAGAAGGAAGAAAAATGCTAAAATAAGAAAACTATAGCATTTATGTTTCTTTGAAATCGTTGAAATTTGGAAGAGAAGGTACCCCATACTCATAGATAAACCAATGATAGCCAAGTACATGTAACGGTCAGCGATAGGAGATATACTGCGGAAAGAGACTATGTACAAAGTGGGTATAAGTGAGATGGCAAAAAAAGGAATCCCAAAAAACATCTTATTTTTGCGAGCGAGGAGAAAACTATAGGCTATTGCTATTGATATAAGTAAACACAAGAGGATACTGAGATAGGCAGATATATCCCAAGACGAGATGAAGTCTGCCGGAAGAGGATACTCTAAGGCCAAATTAACCGGAAAAGAAAATAGCTTTAGATAATAAGAAAGAGAAAAAGATACCGAAAATAAGACGTAAGCCCAATGGAATTTTTCGGTGGGAGCAGGGTCTGCGTATACACTCATGTGCATAATCGCAAGAAAGACGGCTAGAAGAGGGAATAGAAAATAGCTTTTCAGAGAACGGTGTTGTACTTTTTCGGGAAAATAGATATGGAAAAGCCCTAGAATAAAAGCCCCAATGACCGCTGGTGCTTTACATAGAGTTGCTGCCAGAAAACAAAGCAAAGCACCACCGTAACTTTTTTTTTCTTTGCTCAAGTAACAGAGAAAAGAGCAAAGCAGAAAAAAAACATAAAGAAGATCTTTTCGAGCAGATGCCCAGCAAACCGCCTCGACCTGTAAAGGATGAAAAGCAAAAATAGCACTTGTCCAAAAAGCTAGTTGCGAGTGGGAAAAAAGTTTTTTCATAAAGAAAAAAAGGAGAAGGCAAGTGAGAGCGTGGACAAGAAAACTACTAAGATGGTAGCCGCCTGGGGCAAAATCCCAAATGAGACGATCAAAAAAATAAGAGAGATCACGTAGAGGCAGATACTCTCCCCCCAAATCATGGCGAGGGGCGAAGGGGTTTATAATAGTAGTTAGGTTTTCCCAAGAGAGTTCTTGAAGATAGGGGTTATCATAGATAAGCCACTGATCATCTAAAAAAATAAAAGGGAAAGAGAAAATCCGAAAATAGAGAACCAGGAGTAGAGCAAAAAAAAGTAAGAAAGGATAAATTTGAGCCCGAGAAAAATTTAAAGATCTTTTTTCTCGGACAGAAACTTCTGGGGAGGTTTCGATGGGGGGAGATTGTTTACCAATCAAGCTCATCGTATTCTCCGGTTAAAGTTTCGAGATAGTGCTGAGTGATGCGATTTTTTTGGGCAACTCTCTTCTCTAATTTTTCTTTTGCCTCTTCATAGCTTTTACGTATTTGCTCTACTTCTTTCTCTTGCAAACTTGTCTTGAGATCAAAAATCTTGTTGATTATAGTTTGCAGGTTGTGAAGTTTTTCTTCTCGGTTTTCTGGGTTGCTTCTCTGAATTTGTTTTCCTATTTGCCGGGCTTTTTTGTCCAAGGAGCGAATTTTTTGAAGTATGCTATAAGTTTCGGGATCTTTCTGTCGCATTTTCTCTCGCCGCTCTTCTCGTGCTTGAAGTTCCTCTAGGAGTTTTCGAAAGCGTTCGGGGTTATGGTAATGAAGACGTATAAGTTTATCATACTGACGAGGATTTTCCCCTTGTAGCCGTTGGATAAATTCCTTTTCTGAAAAACGAGGGTTTTCTTGAGGGATTTCCGAGTGAGCACGTTCTTTTCTTGCTTGGCGGAATTGCTCTCTTTTTTCCTCCAATCGTTCTTCTAGACTGGCAATATAGATCTCTAATTCCTCACGATCTTCCAAATCTTCGCTTTCTCTTAGTTCCTGACGAGTTTCTTTAATTTTGTCATGGAGAGACCGAATTTCTTCCTCCCCTTCCATTCTATTCTCTTGGGCTTGCGATATAGAGCCCAAAACTAAAAGTCCCGTGCAGGTAATAAAGAGTAAAAATTTTTGCATAATATTTCCTTTCAAAGAAAATAGCTAGAACCATATCAAGGACCAAGCATCTTAAACCAACTGTTTCTGAACTTCCCAGGTCGTACCTGTCGGAGAATCGTGTAGGTCAATCCCCATTTCTAAAAGAGCATTTCGTAATTCATCGGCTCGCTCAAAGTCTTTATTTTTACGTGCTTGGGCTCGTTCCTCAATCATATTGTCTATTTCGCTTGCTTCGATTTGATTTTCTCGCAACAGCATCAAATCAAGTTCCTTTAAGAAACCTTGGGCATTTTCTTGGAAGAGAGAAAAAGTACTCCCGTATTTTTTAAGCCACTCCTGAAAGGCTCGGGCTTTCGCTTTTGTCTTTCCTGTTATCTTTTGCCCAGGTTTGTAAGCTGTGTTAAAAGCACGAACTACCTGAAAAATATTAGAAAAGGCGGAGGGAGTATTAAAGTCGTCATCCAGAGATTCTTCCAACTCTTGTCCATTTTTCTTTAATAGCTCAGCAAATTCTGGTTCCAGTTTATCTTCTGCTGGCTTGCTTTCCAAAACTTTTTCTGCCCAGGCCAAGGAAGAGTATACTCGTGCTAAAGCTCCTATTGCTTGAGAGGTTTGCTCTTGAGAAATATTGAGAATAGATCGGTAGTGAACCGAAAGAATGAGGTACTTTAAGATTTCTCCGTTATATTTTTCCAAAAACTCCCGGGCTTTGATCACATTCCCCAATGACTTAGACATCTTTTCGTCATTAAACTGAATGAAGTTATTGTGAACCCAGTAGCGTGCGAGAGGCTTTTCGGAAAAAGCTTCACTTTGAGCGATTTCATTTTCATGATGAGGAAAGCATAGATCGATTCCTCCCCCATGTAAATCAATACTTTCTCCCAAGAGAGAGTGGATCATGGTCGAGCATTCCAGATGCCAACCAGGACGACCTCGTCCCCAAGGAGAATCCCAACCCGGCTCATTTTCTTTGGAAGGTTTCCATAGGACAAAGTCGAGAGGACTTCTTTTTCGAGTGTCTACTTCTACTCTATGGCCAGAGCGCAGGTCATCTAAGTTTTTCTTACTAAGCTTACCATAGCTAGCAAAATTGGGGATAGAGTAAAATACTTCTCCCTCTATAACATATGCCGCCTTCTTCTCCACTAAAGATTGGACAAAGTGGATCATTTCAGGAATATACTCGGTCGCTTTAGGATTATGTTCGTGAGAGCGTAAACTCAATGCTTGGAAGTCTTTTTGAAACTCGGCAATATATTTTTCGCTAATTTCCTGAGTAGAAACTCCTTCTTCGTTCGCTTTTTTAATAATTTTATCGTCGATATCGGTAAAGTTATAAACAAAGGTAACTTCATTTCCTTTAAACTCTAGCCAATTTCTCACTAAATTAAAAAAAATAGCACCTCGAAAATTTCCGACATGAAGAAGATCATAAACCGTAGGACCACAAACATACATTTTTACCTTGCCAGGCTCAATTGTTTCAAAGTTCTCTTTTTGTTTTCCCAAGACATTGTATATTTTTAATCCCATTTTCTACTTCCTAATTTTGTATTGGTTCTAAGTTGTAAAATATTAAGGGGTGCCATCACTTTGTCCCTCAATCCCCTCAAGATGAGTAAATGCTGTTAAGAGGGCTTCACGAACTTCGTCATTTTTTTCCTTGACCATTCTCTCTTTGATGATTTGCATAGCAGTAATATCTCCGATTAAGGCAAGAGCTTCTGCCGCAAGTTTACGTGTTTCTACATTTTCATCCTCTAGGACATTAGAAAGAGCGGGAACAGCGCTTTTATCTTTGATACGTCCTAAAGACCAAGTCGCATACATCCGAACATCAATGCTTTCGTCACGTAAGGCATTGATTAGAGAAGGAATAGCTTTTGCATCTTCGATTTTTCCTAAAGCTCCTGAGCTGTAGATACGAACATACTCATCTTCGTCTTTAAGGGCTTCAATTAAAGGGGCAACAGCTTTTTTGGCCGCTAGTTTTCCTAGGGCAGAAGCAACATTACCTCGAACGTACTCGTCTTCGTCTTGTAATCGTTCGATCAAACTGTCGATAGCCTGTTCATCCCCTAGTTTACCAAGAGCAGTAGCAACCTCTTTGCGAACATTATACTTTTTATCCTTGAGAGCTTCCAGTAAAGCAACAACGGCTTCTTTTTCTTCTAGTTTTCCTAAAGCAATTGCTGCTTGGCGACGGACTCCTTCATTTTCATCTTTCAGAGCTTTCATTAAATGAGGGACACTTTTTTTGGCTCCAATATTCCCTAAAGTGCGTACAGCCCAACGGCGGACATTTTTGTCTCGGTCTTTGAGAGCTTCAATTGTTGCAGGGATAGCTCCCTCATCAACAAGCTTCGAAATGGCTTCTGCTCCCTGAGAAGAAACAAAATTATTTTTGTCTTTTAATGTTTCAATGAGAGCACCAATGGCAGAAGAATCTCCCATTTTTCCAATTGCGCGAGCAGCATAGCCACGAACATCCACACAAGGATCTTTTAGGCATTGAATTAACTCGTCCAAAGATTCTTTTTCGCCTATTTCACTAAGAGCTTCGGCGGCGGCGGCTCGAACTTCACTTTTGTTGTCCTTCAATGCTTTGACAAGAGCAGAGGATGATTTTTTATCTCCTAAGCGGCGCAAAGTTTTCACTGCGATCAGTCGAATTTCTGCTTCCTCATCTTCCATAATCTCTATCAAAGGTGTAACCGTAGAAGAATCAGAATGTTCATAAAGAGCTAAAACAGCTATTTTCCGAACTTCCGAAGAAGAGTCTTTTAGAGATTTAACAAATAAAGGTATCGATTCTTTGTCTTGCTGAATATGTAAAGCTTGGGCAACAAAGAAACGAACTTGAGAGTCCTCATCTTGGAGAGCTTTTTCAAAATGAGAAAGCATTTGGGGATCTTTCAGACCAGATAAAACCTTGGCCGCTGTTTTTTTGACCCCCTTGTCTTCATCCTTAAGGGCTGCAATAACTTCAGGAACGACAGAAGTTTCCCCCATCTCTTCAATCGCGAGAAGAGAGGCGAGTTTCACTTCTCGGCTAGAGTCCAGAAGTGCCTTTGCCAAAAAAGGAACCGCTTCTTTTGTTTTGATACGCCCTAAAGCCGTAATCGCACCATGACGAATTCGAGAAAGGTCGTGATTTGTCGCTTCTAAAAGCGAAGAGACAGCATTTTTTCCCATCAAAACTGCTTGGTCAATAGAGTCGATCATTTTGCCAAAAGTAAGAATTGTTTTTTCTATCATGAAACTGTTGCGTAGGAAAAGGAAAAGAATTTTCCCCAGCACAAGTAAAATAACTAAGCGAAAAAATACAAGCAACAATTCTAGATAAAAAACCTGTGTGGATAGAAGAGATAGGGAAAAATGGGTTCCTATGTCTAGAATGTCCACCGATTGGATAATTTGATCTAGGGCAAAGAGTAAACACGAGCCAAAATGGATGCTTTTTTCGGAACTTAAACTATCGGGCGCCAAAATATAAATGGCTTGAAAAAACCAGGCTATGGTAAAAACCTTAACCAGAAGAAGTTCTCCGAGAAAGGTACTTGTATAGAGTGACTCTTTTTCTTGGTTATAAAATTCAAGTTTACTCTCTTTACTTAAAACACCTTCTAAGACACGATGTCTTTCGTCAGAAAAGGCAAAAAAAGCTAAAATAGCGCCTAGATTCCAGAAAAAAACAAACGTAAGCAAAAGAAGAGGCAAGGGAAGCCAAAGTATTCCTGCTTGGGGTAAAATAAATAAGAAGAAAATTAAATAAAAAATAGCTATCGTGAGGAAGCGAGGGGCTCCTACCGGAATCTGTAAGGCGGCCTTACTAAAAGAAGCATCCGAGAGTTTAGCTAAACGACGTAAAGAATTATGAATGTGTTTCAGAAAACGGAGCAAGATGTTTTCCTCCGAAAGATTGGTGGTGCCCAGGGGGGATGATGGTTAGAAAATCTTTAGAACGCCCTATGTTAATAAATATTTTGGACAGAGACAAAAGTTTTTTTACAAATTTTTTCTAAGTGGCTACAAGTTGACAATGTTCAGTCTTTGTGGTAAAAATTAAAAATCAGAGAAGGGAGTCTAAAAAAAAACTCACCTGGGAATTCCAAAACTGCAAGGGATATCGATGAAAACAATCGCAAAAATTATTATTAAAGATAAACTGACAAATAAACTCATTGCTCTAAAACTTAAAGAAGAAACTGTTCTTAAGCGAGTTATCAGCATTTTACAAAGTCGCTATGAACATCTCCAAGAAAAAAATATAGCTCTTTTTTTTCGAGGAGAAGAACTAAACTTAGAAATTTCCTTAAAAGAGTTTATTAGCGAAAAGAAATATACAGAAAAAGATCGTATTGAGGTTAGAGAAAAAGCAGAATCTGCTCTTACTGAAGTACCAGGGGCAGAAGTTGATTTCATTGCACTTATGAAGCAAGGAGGAGAGCATTTAGACAAGGCTATATTATTGATTTTACAAAAAAGCAATATTATCCACCAAGAATTGGCCGACTCTGCTCTAAAAGTAGCTCAACAAGAGAACCAATCCTTAATAACAACTCTCATAAAAGGGGCTTACCTCTTAGAAAAAGATATTCTTCAGGCCATTAGCCGGGAGCTTGATGTTGCCAGCGTTGACTTACGTAAGGTTTCTGTTCCGAGTGATGTTCTCAAGTCTGTTCCTAAAAACATCTGCGAATACTACGGAATCCTTCCTGTTAGTATAGATAAGGGAGTTTTATCTGTAGCTGTGGTGAATCCCTTTGACGTAGAAAAACTTCATGATCTGAGTTTAGTGACAGAAATGGAAATAGAACCTCTTCTTTCGACAGAATTTTCCATTCAGTATAAAATAGATTATCTTTATCAGGAAGAGTCAGATATAGAAGAGGAAGATATAGAGATAGATGATTCAGAGGAAAGTTCTATTCTAGAAGCTCAAGTGGAGGGGATTGATAACGACATTGACGTAGAGGCAAAGGAAAGTAAGCCTGGAATTTGGGAAGCCCCTACAATGGTGGAAAATAAGGACACTTCTGACGAAGAAGCTGTTGCTCCTATAGAACCTCTCGGCCCCAGTGAATCAAGCTCATCAGAGGAAGCAAACATAGACCTAAATGATTTTTTAGAAACGGATTCTGGAAGTGAAGAAAAATTAGAAGAAGCAGAGCCTCTTGATATAGCAATGGGAGAAGAAATACCTCTTTTTGGAGGAGCTTCTCCTGAAGATATGGAAGCTAGCGAATCAAGTGTTGAGTCTGAAATATACTCAGGAAATGAAGAAGACCTGTTTTCTGGACCTCCATCTACCTTAAGGGAAGAAATTTCTCCAGAGAAATCAAAAGTTACCCTGGAAGAAAAAGGGATGGAGATGACTGAGGAGGAGAAACTGATCGAACATAGCATTCGAAGTGAGTTTCTTGATACAACTATACTAGGTCCTGAGTTAGCTCAAAGTGCCATGTCCAGTATTCCTGATATAACAGAAGTAGTAACCAGAAATGATTCTCTGGTTGCTCCAGGTGAGGTCTCACAGCAGTCTTCTGAAGAGTTGGAAGTTGAGATGGAAGCTTCTAACGAAATTGAAGAAGCGGAAAACAACGATGAAGAATCTTCTGGTGATCTGGTCATAGAAGGAGATAGCACTCCTTCTGAAGAAGAAGCTGAAGATCAAGTTGAAGATGAAACTTTAGAAGCCGGTTCTTTTCAAAACGAAGTCCAAGAAAAGAAAGATTCTCTGGTGGAAGAGCCAGAGAGCTCAGACAAGGAAACAAGACCAATCAACGAAGAGAAAGGCTCTCTCTCTAAAAAAGTTTCTAGCTCTCTTGCTAAAATTCAGAGAAATATAGTCGTTCGTTACTACCAGAAAATGTCTCCCTTCAAAAACTTTCCTTTAACCACTCTTTTCTCTGCCGAAGAAATTAAAGATCTCCGAAAATCCCAAGATTCTATTCAGCAAACATCTAACACAAAACTCACATTGAAAAAGACAGAGTCTCTTTTGAAAGTGGTTGCTCAGTTTCCTGGTTGTATTGTGACACCTTCGGAAAGTTGGGTTGATGTTTCTGAGGAAGAAAGTTCTGTTAAGATGTGGGTAACTCCATTAACAGAAGGTCATCTTGAAGATGCCTCTATACAAGTGTTTGCTCAAGGGAAATGCCTCAAAGAAATTCCATTAGCTGTCTCTGTCAGTAAACAACTTCCTGCAAAAATAGCATTTTTTAGTGGATTAATTTTGCCTATTCTGTCTTTTGCTTATGAAGTCTCCAAAAGCCAATTACTAAACTCTTCTTCTCAACTTGTAGGGGAAGCGACGAGCTTCATTCAAAAATCTGCGGCTCCTCTAGGAGGGGTGGGAGATTTGGGGCTAATCTTAGGCGGGATTTCTATTTTATTTGCTCTATCTCTTTATTTGGGAAATAAAAATAAGAGGGCTAAGCCTTTGGTTGATTTCCTAGAAACATAAAAAAAGCTCGTAAGAAAATTAGGTTAAAACCTAACTTTCTTACGAGCTTTTTTTTATAAAGGGCCTTACGGCCAGAGAAGACAAAGACACTAAAAAGGTTTAAAAAAACCTTTTTATCAGATAAAACAATGTGAGAGAGGTAAGGCTTATCTGAAAGCATTTTTTGAAAAAGATGATCTAAAACCCTTCTAAGCACCATGTTCCCTGGAGGGCTCTGGCCTGCAAGGCCTATAGATAATAAAAAGCCCGGAAGAAAGTTAGGTTTTAACCTAATTTTCTTCCGGGCTTTTTATTATCTAAGGAAAAGGTCTTAGCCCCAGAGCTTGAAAGGTTTCTTAAAACTTTTAATTGCCTTATCTTCGTCTGGAAGTATTTCAAACATTTTATCTAATCTCGTGATTTTGAAAACCTGAAGAATACTAGATTTGATTCCACAAAGTTTCATCTTTCCTTTTTGCTTGCGAACCATCTTAAATACTTTGACCAATCGTCCAAGGACAGCACTGGAAAGATAATCTACATTAGTAAAGTTAACAACTAAATTGATCTCTTCCTTACTCTTGACAACTTCCTCCATCTCGTCTCCCAATTCTTTGATGCTTGTTTCATCTAGAATGGCAACATCGAGAAAGCTTATCACGGTAACGTTCTTCATATCCTTGATTTCTAATTTTCCTTTTTGAGACATTCTCTGCTCCTAGTCATATTTCCCCAGTTCTTGTTTGGGAACAAATCGCTCTCGAAAGTCACGAGGATTTGACATCGCACTGTAACTCTTAACGTATCCCTATGTAAGATAGTATTTTCTCTATCGCCTTATGAAAAGATGAGCACATCTTTTTAAAAAAAGATTCGCTCATCTTTTTTTTTAACTGAACGCTGGCCCCATTATTATAGTACCATATTTCGTCCATGTAATGTTCCATTATGGTCACACCTCGTCCCCTCTCTAGCTCCCATGAATCTTCATCTTCAACATCTGGCACATTCTCTTCGGGAGTAAATCCATCTCCCTCATCTTCGATTCGTATTGCCCAAAGTTGTTCACCAACGTAGAGCGACACTTTTACTATTTTAGAAGAGTCTTCATTGTTACCATGTCGAATTGCGTTTACAATTACTTCATCCAAGCAGAGCTGCGCACCATATTTTTCATCTTCGGTTGGCAAGAAACCTTTTTCTTTCAATGTACTTAAGATTTCTTCTATAAGAGGATTCTTTAGATCTAAAGTACTTTGAATTTCTTTATATAGTAGTTTTTCTCCATATTCTGGAGGAGGTTGGATCCTAATTTCCATAAGCTATATAAACCGTCCCAACAAAGAGTCAAAACTCATTGTCTCTGAATAAGTTTCCATGAAAAACCTACAAGTCTTCCTGTCATCTTGACCAATTAGGGAGTAAACACATTTTATGATAGTTTAGATAAACTTCTAAAAGCATAAAACAAATTTACTGCATTTTACCTTTTTGGAGTTTGTATGCGGGAGAGGTGTGGCATTGATAGGTACATTTTAGTTGTTATAGAAAGAGCAAAAATAATTTTTTGCTCTTTCTATATATATTTATTCTACGACTTGAGAAAATTCTACCAATCAGAGATAGTGTTAGAAAAATTCTATTTAGTCGCTGAGTTGCACACCACAAAGCTGTGACAAGCGACTCTTTTATTTAGATAGAATAAAGACCTATTTTCTTTTCTTGGTCATTTTTAATAATTGACCTTTATTCGGAAGAGGGAAGACCTCTAATCTATCTACTTTTCTTGCGATAGCGGGTAAGCGAGGATCTCTTGGGCCCCCTTGAACAAGAAAAGGATTAAGAGCTTTCACTCCAATAATCATGTCATTAGCATCAGCTACAGCAAGAATTTGAAAACTTTCTTTGCTGTTGTTATTACTTTTTTCAATGGTAATAGCTAAAGCATTATCAAGAGCTTCGTTTACCTCATCGCAAAAAACTTTTGAAAAGTTCACTTGAGCAGCAAGAGAATTGATAGCGACTTTACTGGAGGCAATAAAAGATTGATGACAAGGAAATCTTACTTCCATCATATGAGAATTTAAGGAAGCCTTAACTGTTTGTTTCCCACACTCATCAATGCTGATGTAAGCACCCGAGCGAGGACATCTATAATTACCCGGCTTAGGAAATTCTATTTTTCCTCCACCACCGTCAGATTCAGCCACATGAGGGAATTGAACTGGTGAAGAGGGAGCAGAGTCTCCTGAAAGAAAATCATCTCCAATGACAACTCCACCGCCAATGTCTCCAAAATCATCCGAGGCAGGAGCAGGAGCAGGAGCTGGTGCTGGTGCTGGTGCTGGCCTTGGTTTTGGCTGAGGACGAGGAGCAGGTGGTGGTGGCGGAGGAGGTGGTGGTGCCGGAGCAGGTGCCGGTGGTGCATCTTGAGGAGTTATAGATTCTATAGCATCTTTTTCTGTGTCGTATATTTTGAAGAGAGAAAGTAAGCCTAACATGTCAAAAAGTGCTATTACCTTTTCAGGTACACCTACTAGCTTAATATCTCCTCCGCCTTCCTGAAATTTATCAGCAAGTTTAACTAAAAGTCCCATCCCGGTACTATTAATATACTTGACATCAGAGAATATCAAAATTAGGTTTTTGACACCTTGGTTGAAGAAACCTATCAGCTTGTCTTCAAATTGACGTACCGTAGTTCCATCTATTGCACCCAAGATTTTGGTTATAATAATGGGGGAGCCGTCAGATAACTTTTCTTGCTTTGATTGGAAGAGTAACTCGGCCATTGGCGCTCCTATTAATCTATCAATAAATATCTGTATTAACCTAGGTTGCTAGTTAAAAACAGTTGCTTAAATATAGGAAATAAACTAAGAATTTTTACGTATTACAAGGGCATGATGACATGCCCTAAATTCTTTGAACTTTTTATGTTTCTCTGAATTTCGGATATTTAGAATGAAATAGAAATTAAATTTCCTAATCCATTCTCTCTATCTTTGTTTTCATCCCTAATTTACTAGCAATTAGGGCTTGTATTTTTCTTGGACTATTTAGTGTAGTAACCTATGAACATTAGAAGAACTTATGAAAATTGAAAATTCTCTTGAATCCTCAATGCACAAATTGTTAGTATAGAACTAGACAACAAAACAGCAAAGTTTAATCTATTCCAGTTACTATTTAAAATTGCAAAAGCAAAACCACTACAGTATTTGCTCACAAGCCTCAAAAATACTAGGTTTCGTTAGTATAGGAAAAGCCAATTTGAAAGTCAAGAAAATTTTTTAGAAAGGGAGTTCTTCATGGTCGTAGTTAAAGCAGAATCTATTACTGAGCAAGAATGGCAATTAGCTTGTAAAGTACAAAATGTCCATGATCTATTTAATCTTTACTCTCGTAAGTATGTTACCAAACAAGCTCTTCCAGCCCAAAAAGTGCACATGGTAGAGTTTTTTGCCAAACCATAAAGTTATTACAGCAGTGTTTTACACTGCTGTGTAACATTCATTTCCACAAAACCATTTCCACAAAACCATGCAAAAAGAAAAAAAATTTCTCAAACCCAAACAGTGTTTCTTTTTACTTTTTAGTGTTTTTTGTGTTTACCTTGCAAGTCACTTCATTCCTCTTGTCAACCAAGCCCGCGAAGAATACCGTTTAACTCATAGCCAACCTTTAGAAAACGCTCCCCCTGAACTTATTATTGCAAACGCAGCTCTGGGAGGTCTTAGAGGACTTTTGATTGATTATCTTTGGATGCACGCTCTTAAATTGAGAGATGAAGGTAGGCATTACGAAATTATTCAACTCTATGACTGGATTGGTAAACTAGAGCCTCGTATAACAGAAGTATGGAGCTACACTTCCTGGGAGATGTCGTACAATATTGCTGCGACTATGCCTTCTGGAGAAGAACGTTGGCGTTGGGTATACAAAGGGATTGAACAGTTACGCGATTTTGGGCTTAAATACAATCCAAATAACCCTGTTCTTTACTATAAGCTGGCTTGGATTTTTCTGGATAAAATAGGAATTGATTCTTTTGATGAATATCGATTTTTTTATCAAAACCAACTTATCTCAATGATGGAAAATATCTTAGGGCAAGAGCCCAATCTCGAAAAGCTGGCAAATGCACCCCAAAGCTGGGAAGATTTAAATAAAAAAAATCCTAACATAGCTTTACTATGGAAGCAGCTAGAAGAACAAGGCTTTCAAACTTGGGAAGATTTCTTTCGAGTAGAAACTCTTTCCAATGAACAGAGGAAAATAGTAGCTTCGATTGTACAAAACCCCGATTGGAAAAGCGAAATCGAGAGCCTAATTATTTTTTTTCAAGTAAAACAGTTACGAGAAAACTGGAAAATGTTTCCGGCGAAAATGTTGGCTTTGGAAAAAAAATACGGCAAGCTAGATTGGCGCTTAGCAGCATCTCATGCTCTCTACTGGATAGAAGAAGGCATTGCCGCTATTGACCGACAGCCAGAATGGCAAAACACCTTAGACAGTAACAACTTAGACCGGCTTCAACAGGTGGCCTTAACCGAGAGTTTTGAATATGGATATATCATGGCTCGAGATAAGAGAAGGCTTATTTGTATGCCTAATTTTAACTTAGTTCCTGTTGTCCATCAAAAATTTGAAGACATCGAAAAAAAATGGAAACTAGAGGAAGGTCGAGGAAGTCACGAAGTTTTTTTGAAAGATGTTGTTCACCAAGCGTATATGTCCAACCGACTGGAAACAGCAAAAAAATACTATCGCATTTTAAAGAAAAAATTTCCTCGATCTCTTTATGAAAAAAGTTTGCCCAAGTACATTGTCTATGAGGTAGGGCAAAAAATCATGCAAATGCAGCAGAGGCATAAAATTGAATATGATATGATTAATAATCTTTATCTAGCTTATGGGGCGAGAATTAGCGGACAATTTTTTCGAGGAGAAAGAGGGGAAAATGCGGCCAATTGGGCTCATTCTCTCGAACAGTATACAAAGTTGATGTATGATAGATACGTGGATCGCCATGGTGATTTAGACCGAACTAGTCAAAGGGAAACACCTTTGAGTTTTCGAGAGTTGCAAGAGCTAGCGGTTGTTTCTCTTAAGCAACAGTTTTTGGAAAGATACCCTGGACGGGGAGAAAAAATTTGGAATTCCATTAAACAGAAATTTCCTTTTTTACATACTTTAGATCAAAATAAGAATGAACTAACTGAGGAAGTGAATAAAGACCAAAATGAATGAGGCTATTTTATGGAACTAGCGTTTACTCCAGAATTGATCGACTTTTTTAAATTCCGCCTAACTCTATTAGATTTTTTAATCATTGGAATGGGGAGTTTACTTTTTGTGTACCAACTACTAAAGCGTATTTTTACCTTTGGTCGTAGTTTTTATCGAAAAGCAGAAGCTAATCCTTTATTTATTACTCGGGAAAAACTTAAGCTACAATATATATCTTCTCTAATAGAGATGCTACCGATGATCGGGATTATGGGGACGGTTTGGGGAATCATGAATGCTCTGCACATCATTTCGGATCAGGATATGCCTACAGTAAAAGACATTGCTACTCATATTGCTCCAGCTCTCTCGACAACTTTTTTTGGACTTTTTTTTGCAGTGTTTAATCTCTTTGTCTACAATTTTCTGCACACATATTACTCTGAATTAATTGCGTGGTGTCAGGCTAATGGAGTAACTTTACCCCAAAGCCAAGAAAATACTTTGGGGAGCGAGAATGAAGAGACCTAATATTGGCAAACGTATGCTCCCTCTTTTAGATGTGATGTTTTTGCTATTGGCTCTTTTTATCATACTTCCGCACGGAATTACGTCAAAAGAGTTCCAAACTATCCGAAGTTTACAAGATAAAAACGATAATCTAGAAAAAACTATATCTTTTTATGAATGGAAATTGGGGACTCCTAAAACAAAAGCAAGAATTTCTACCCACAAAATTTTTCATTTGCACGTAAATAACAATAGAGTTCTCTGGAAAGAACAAATGTACTCATGGACCGAGATCAAAAATCGTTTGCGAGACGTTCTTCTAGAGAAAAAAATATCCTTTGTTGTTTTGCAGGTAAGTGATTCTGTCGGGGATCCTACCCAGCGTGGGACAATAGACCAGATAGGTGATTTTTTTAATGACCTATCTCTCGTTCATGTTGTTAGCCATGAGGGATTGTTTGATTAGGCTTGTACTACTTATAGGCTCTAAACTCCTAAGTTCCTTGAAAGGACACCCATGAAAAAAGATACCCCTAAGTGGATTCGTAAAAGACATCTTTTTTTAATTTTGATAGTAGCTATCCTTTTTGCTTCTTGGGGAGGAGGAAGCGGTTTTTTTCCAGCGGGTTGGCTCCATCCAGAAATTTTTAACCAGACAAAAGAGGTAAAGGAAGACTCCCTTAAAGAAAAAAAAGTATTGCTACCCATGCACTATGTAAATGAAAAACTCTATCTCAGCAATTGGTCTTGTCCTGATGAAAAAACTCTTCAAGAAGTTATTAGCAAAATAAAACAAAAATACCTAGGACAAGAAATTCATATTAAATACCAAGAAAATCCTGAGGACCCTTACCTTTCCAGTGTGAGTACTCTGAAAATTTTAAACGAGCAAGGTTTCTATGTATCAAGGCAAAAAGATGGCTAAAAAAATTCCTCCCCTTCCGACATTTTCTACATCAACAGGTTTTTTCTGTGCGACGGTACTTGGTTTTGCTGGACTTCTCACCATCTACTTTGGATGGTATCAAAAGTATATTCCAACGCCCTCAAGCCAGGTCAAATCAAAGATTATTACAGCTCTTTTTGACGATGACTTGAACGTCTTGATTAAGAATGCTCCCGAAGGAAGTATTTTAGAAATTCCTCCTCGAACTTGGAATGTCAATTTAGAGATTATTCAGAAAAAGAATCTTAGTATTATAGGCTTAGGAGAAGTTGTTTTAGCGAGTAACCAAGGGGTGGGTGTTCTCATCCAAGACACAGAGGGATGTCTTATTGAAAATATTAGATTCACTTCTCAATCAAAAAATAAGCCTCTTTTAGAAGTAGCCTACAGCCGCAATTTAACCATTCGTAACTGTGAACTTGAAAGCTCCCAGCTTGCCATGCAAGTTCATACCCAAACACAGGGGGTCATCTTGTTGCGAAACACCATAGATTATGAGGTAGAGGGACTTCGTTTGGAAAATTGCCGAAACATTGAGATGCACGAAAACCAAATCCGTCCTCTAGAAAAAAAGGATTCCTCCATACTCTCCTCTCGTAAAGCTATTTTTTTTCTGAATGTGGAAGGGCTTATCTGTCAAAAGAACAAAATCGAGGGAGATATTGCTGTTTCTGCAGAAAAAATTGGGGGAACCAGTGAACAAAAAATAGTCTTTGATAATAATCAAATTATAGGGAATGAGATGGCTTTCTCTTTAAGAGAAGGGAAAGAGATTAGGTTAAGTAACAATACATTCGAAAGCACTAAAGGCATCGCCCTCAATTTACAAAGTTTGGAAAATTCTGAAATAGAAAATAATCACTCGAAATCAGAGAAGTTCTCTGCTTTGTCCTTATCTGGTGGACAAAACCTAAATATAAAAGAAAATACTCTCCATAATCGAAGTTTAAGCCATACGACCTTATCTCTGAAAACTTCCCGTAACATAAACCTAGAGAAAAATAATATTAGTGGTTTTTTTGTCTACCAAGAAGGAGGAATCAAACTCCAAGAATCTCTAGGAGGAGGAATCTCAATTGAAGACAGTAAGGAAATACGACTGCTAGAAAATAATCTTTCGGAAAGTCTTTTTACAGGAATTCGGATCGAGGGCGATTCTCATGTCTACCTTCAATCCAATGTCATATCTCAAAGTGGGGGTACAGGAATAGAAGGAGAGAATTCTTTTATTATCCTTGGCCCAAAAAATGAAATTAGAGAAAATTTTGCCGGAGGTGTTTTACTTAAAAACTGCCGAGGCAATATCACGGAAAATACTATTGAAAGAAACCAAGGCTTTGGGCTAGAACTAGAAAGAACCTCTTTGGATGTTTCAGAGAATAAGATTATCCAAAATGGAGGAGATGGAATCTCTCTAAAAAATAGCTCGCCCAATCTAAAGAAAAATCGATTAGAAAACAACCAAGGTTTTGGCATAAATTTCTTACAAATTGCCATTATTCCTTGGGAAGAAGAAAACATTTTTTCGGGAAATGTTCGAGGAAAGTCTAACAAATAAGGTACGTAGGAAAAAATAAATATCCCATTTATTTTTTTCCCCCACCTAAAAAGGAAAATCGCCATGAGCAGGTATATAAAAAGCGCATTAATCCTATTATCATTCTGTCTTCTTAACCAAACGTGGTCTGCCCCTAAGCAGCCTAAAAAAGCTAAGCTAGGAGAAAAGGCCCCTAACTTTGTTTTGAGAGATCACAACGGAAAAAAAGTACGGCTTTCTGACTTTAAGGGAAGAATTATCATTTTGGAGTGGACAAACCCTGATTGTCCCTTTGTTAAGCTCCACGACAAGTTTGGTACTATGAAAAAACTCTACGATAAATATCAAAAAAGAAACATCGCCTGGCTAGCCATCAACAGTACTTTTTATATGAAACCAAAGCACAACAAAAAACGAGTTAAGGAAAGAAATCTCCCCTATCCCATTTTAGACGATAGCAATGGCACGGTGGGTAAACTCTACGGGGCAAAAACAACTCCTCACATGTTCATCATCGACTGGATGGGAAGATTAGTCTACACCGGAGCTGTTGACAAAAGTGGGTGGCGCTCTGAGCAACCTAGTTCTGTGAACCACATTGACCAAGCCTTAAGCCAAATGCTGAAAGCAAAAAAAATCAGCGTCCCTCGCACTGTTCCTGTGGGATGCTCAGTGAAGTACAAGAAGAAGCGAGGCTAGGCAAACCTTTTGGATTACTGGAGAGTGAAATGAAGAATTTTCTGTGCGCTGGATTACTTTTGATAATAGCAATGCTGACAAATGTGCATGGCGATAATGAACCAGCAGGGGATCTCTATTTTGCTAAGTTTGGTCCAACAGAAGTGTCCTTGGGGAATCTTGCCCAGTACACTTTAGTTGTCAAAAACAAAGGAAATCAAACTATACATGGTATAAGCATTCGCGATAAGATTTCTCCAGGAATGAGTTTTAAGGGGAGAGAAAACGGACTTGTTTTAAGGTGGGATAATATTGGCGATCTTGCTCCGCAAGAAGAAAAAAAATTCGTTTACCGTCTTCAAGCCCTGAAAGTCGGTACATTTGTCAACGAAGCTTTTCTAATTGTAGGGAATAAAAACGTTCATAAAGCAAGATCCACGACCAGAGTATATGTCGGTTTAAACGTATCAATGAACGTAAACCAAAGACGTATATGGTTATTTAAAGTGGCAGAGTTCGAAGTTGTCATAGCTAATGAAAGTGATGTTTCCGTACAAGATATCGATGTAATTAGCACGATTCCCAAGGGATTGAGCTATGTTTCCTCTTCTCCTACTGGTATTTTTCGGCCGGCAAAAGGAGAGCAGTTAGCAATAGTAGAGTGGAAACTGGAAAAGAAAATAGCTCCCAAGGAAGAGCAAAAAATAATCTTAAAACTTCGGGGAGAAAAGGGACATTACGAAAGAAGAGCCAAAGTAAAGGTAAGCAAAAATTCTCGAATATGGGAGACTTCAGAATTGGTCAAGGTTTTATGAGCAGGAGGTGGCAGTGCGTTGCACCTGCAAAGTTATGATACGGAAGATCCCGTTGAGGTAGGAAAGCAGACGATTTATTTCGTAGAAACGAGGAATGAAGGTACGAGTGCTGTCACTAATGTTCAACTAACCAACAATATACCAGAGGAAATGGAGTTTGTCTCAGCCGCCGGACCTACAGAATATGAAGTTAACGGTAGAGTCGTTACTTTTAAGCCATATGCAAGCTTACCACCAGGAGAAAAACTTGTTTACAAAATTGTTTGCAAAGCAGTTTCCCTCGGAGATGCCAAAGGCTCAGCGAAAAACCGTGCTATTTTGAAACATGATGAATTTGAGCATGAGATTATAGACGAAGAAGGTACCAGTGTTTATGAGTAAACAAATGATGCCTAGGGGGATTCCGTTCTTTTTCGCTACACGATTCCGTCTGATAATACATGACTTAGATAAAATGTATGTTTTTTGGATATGTTTAAAGTTTACTTAAAAATAGGGAAAACTAAGATTTTTCTGATCCTTAGGATATAATTGAATATATCAAACATATTTGAGTTACCTAGGAGGTTTTATTATGAAAATTACAGTTGAATACACATCAGATGGAAAAATGCTTATATCTAAAGCAATACTTGCGAAGATAGGATTAAGAGCAGGGGCAAAAGTAACCGTTGGTGAAATAAAAGAAAAACAAGAGAGTGGACAAGATAAACAAGAATCTACAAGTGTTATAGGTCTTCTTGATAAATATAGAACGGTAGAGACGCCTACTGCTACACTAGAAGATATGGAAAACGCTATTGCTCAAGGGGCAAATAGAGGAAGGTTTAAGTAGTGATAGGTATTGATACAAATATACTAGTGAGAGTTGTATTTGATGACTTGTCTGCTCCAAAACAGTGTGAAATAGCAAGAAATTTTGTCAAAGATGTCAAGATACGAGAGAAGAATATTTTCATTAATAACACGGTATTGTGTGAAACTGTGTGGGTATTGATGAAGCTTTATAAGCTTGATAAATCATCTATTATTGAACTTATAGAAGCTCTGTTAAAGGGGAAAATTTTTGTCTTTGAGTCTCATGCTACTATAGAACAATCTTTGTGTAACTACAAAAATGGTAATGCAGATCTTGCAGATTACTTAATTTTGCAGCTTAATAAAAACTGTGTTACGACATACACATTTGATAAGAAAGCTGCAAAAAATAATGGCTACACTCTCCTGCAAGAAAATGATAGCTAAGTAATAGCCTCGTTTTTACTAAACAACTCCATTCTCGCAGGGCGATTTTACTTCTTCATCCTCATTACTTTGAGAACAATCTTGAAGTAATGAAATAATCAATGGACACTTTTGCGGACATCTTCTTGGGTCATGTTTTTGACAAGAACGGATGCAACATTCAAAAAATATATATTGGCAACAAAGAGCAGAAGTAAAATATCCTCGGGCTGTTGGGAAAGTTTTCTAGCAAAATCACTTATCCATCCTAAATCATATAGTGGCAGATCCTTATAGGATTTATGTAAGATGCTGTAAATTAAGAAGCAAAAACATATTTTTAGTCCAAGGGCTACTGTTTTTGAGAGGGAACCTAAGAAAACAGAGCTTTTATTGATTGTCATTCCAAATACTTTGGCACCGCGTTGGGCGCCATTAACTTGAAAACTCAATAGCTCAGAAATGGCTCCTGGAATGTCTTGGATATCTTCTCGGAGTTTAACAGTATTGGAAGATAGTGCTTTTTTTTGTTCCTTCAGGACACGTTTTCCTCTTTCTATATGGTATTTTCTAGATAATTTAAGATAATTAATTTTTGGATGTAAGTAAATTATAGAGGCATCTATGGTAGAAAAGCTACGGGTAACTCGCAAAAATAACCAATCTACGGTTATTTTATAAGGAGCTATAAGTCTTGTTATCTCTTCGGTAACTCCGTTAAATGACCTTTCTTTATAAGATAGTTCTTGAGTCATGGTACGTAATTCCCAATTTCTAAATACTACGACAAGTTTTCGCTTTAGCTTATTGAGATCTATATTGGGAAGAGAGGGAACAAGCATAAAATAGAAATCGATACCTTTGGCATAATTTCTTTCCGCTATTGCTTTATTGTATTGAAGTATTTTCTCACGAAATCCTTTTTCAAAACTGCCCATAGCACCAAAATCGATGAATGCTATTTTGCTATTGCGCAGTAAAACGATGTTTCCCGGATGTAAATCGCCATGAAAGAGATTGTCTTCATAAACTTGGCGATTGAAAGATAGTATTAAGTGTCTAGCAACCTTTTTAGGATCAACATTATTTTCTTTAAGCCAAGTATCGACTTTGGTCGGATTGATTTGTAAAGTTTTTATATAATCAGACATTTGCACACCATCAATATATTCCATTACCATGACTTTTTGGGTAGAATATTGAGAGTAAACCGAAGGAACATATATTTTATGGGGCTTTAGGGTTTTTTTCATTCTTTTCATCGAAGTTGCTTCTAGACGATAGTCTAGCTCTTCGATAAAAATTTGTTTTAATTCTAAAACTAGCTCTTGCCAATTGAATTGAGGATGAAAAGAAATCATTCTCAAAAAATCAGCCCCTCTTTGTACAAAAGCCATATCTCGTTTAAATTTGTACTCAATGTTTGGTCTTTGGATTTTTATCGCGACCATTTTTTGTTCTTTTTTCAAATGAGCCAAATGCACTTGACCAATGGAAGCAGCGGCAAGAGGGCTTTCTTCAAAATAATCGAAGTATCTCTCTATCGGGGACTGGAGATTTTCTTCAACTATTTTTTTGACGTGGTGAAAAGGAAAACCAGTGCTACTGTCTTGTAGTTTTGACAACTCAAGACAAAATTCTTGGGAAAAAACATCAGCACGTAAAGAAAGTAATTGCCCTACTTTAATCCATAGTCCTCCCATTTGTTCTAAAAGAGCTCTAATAGACAAGGCTTTTTGGAATCGGTAGTGCGGAACTTTTTCTTCTGGTGAATATTTAGCCCTTAGATGTAAATAAAAAATATAACTTATAGCAAAAAAAACTCTGCCTTTTCCTCTCACAGATTGTAAGAAAGAAAGTTTGTTTTCTTCGACAATGGTAATTTTTTTTATTTTTCCAGGGTCTATGAGAGGTGTTGGAATAGACTCTTGTTTTTGCATATAAAATAAATCCAGAAAAACGTTTTTTTCGCTGCTAAACGCGAGTTAAATTTAATCTTTGGGAATATGGGTATTGGTGCGAGTGTCTTTCGCAACCATTTTTTTAGCAAGATTAGAGGAGGTACGCAGAAAATATAAATTGCTAAGAAAGAGAATACACCAAGTCTCTATTGAATATTGAGCAATTTGCAGGGCAATCTCTGTTAGCCACCCTAAGTGGTATGAAGTAACCCACAAATTATGTTTGTATAAAACGCTATAAACTAAAAGGCAAAGGGATAGCCGAAATGCCAAGGCTACTGACTTCATCAATGTTCCGGAGAAGAAAGCACCTTTACTAAGGGTCATTTGAAAGATTTGCGCACTGTGGCGTGCCTTGTCTAATTGAAACCTCGTTAATTTAGAAATCTTTTCAGAAATTTCTTGCATCTCTCGGTTAAGCTGCATTATTTTTGGCATTTTTGGTTCTTTTTTTCGTTTTTTACGGGAACGTTCCGCTGCTTTTCGAAAATAGGATCGCATTAATTTAGGATAACTAAGTTTTGGATGTAAATGAATGAGGGAGAGATCTAGAAGTGTACAAACATGATTGAAGTGTAAAAAAGATGCCTCCATGGTAATGTTGTGAGGCTTTAAAGTTGCTATGATTTCTTCCGTTAGACAAGTAAGAGATCTCATATTATAAGACAATTCTTTCGATAAAGTGCGCAACTCCCAATTTCTATACACAAGTAGCAGTTTTCTTTTGATTTCTTGTAAATCTATCAGAGGAAGAGAGGGAGAAAGAAAAAAAATGTAATCGGCAGCCTCCGAGTAGTTTTGTTCACTAATCGCTTGGCAATAAATTTTTATTTTTTCTATCGCTCCTTTTTCCAAAATCCCCACTCCTCCAAAATCAATAAAAGCAAAACTGCTATCGCGCAAAAAAACAATATTATCCGGATGCAAATTAGCATGGAATAAGTTATCTTCGAACATTTGTCGGTAGATCGATAAAACTAAGCGTTTGGCCACTTTTTTAGGGCAAACATTATTATTCCTTAACCATTGTTTAACTTTGTCTGGATTAGTCTTTAGAGTTTCAATAAAATCGGAAATGCGAACCCCTCGGATCAACTCCATTATCATAACTCGCTGAGTAGAGTATTGAGGATAAAAAGAAGGGACGTATATATTATGGCGTTTTAATTTCTTTTTCATCTGATCAACCGAAGTTACTTCTAAACGATAGTCCAATTCCTCCGTCAGAACTTGCTTCAGTTCCAAAATCACGTCTTCCCAATCAAGCCGAGGGTAAATAGAAAATATTTCACAAAAGCGAATAGCTTTGAGAATTAAAGCCATATCCCGTTTAAATTGTTTTTCAATGCCAGGCCTTTGTACTTTTACCGCAACAACCATTTTTTCGCGCCTCAAAAAAGCGCTGTGTATTTGACCAATAGAAGTGACCGAGAAGGGAATTTCTTCAAAATGATCAAAAAGATGTTCTAGAGGCACTTGGTAACTTTTTTCGATAACCTCCTTTACTTGATCAAAAGGAAAAGCATAACTTCTATCTTTTAAGAAAGAAAGCTCTTGGCAAAACTCCTGAGAAAAAAGATCAACTCGGAGAGAAAATAGTTTTCCTAACCTAATCCAAAAGCCTCCTTGATTTTCAATTCTTCTTCTAATTATCTGAGCTTTTTTCCGTCGAATTTGTGGGCTTTTGTTTGATGAAAGAATTTTGGAGAGGAGGTGGAGATTTAAAAGATAAATAACTTCAAAGAAAAATGCTATTTTTTTCGAAAGAGAGAGAAAAAAAGATAACTTTTCTTCTCTGACAATAGTTATTTTTTTTTTCTCTTGTGGATTAATGAGAGGATTAGGGATAAGTTTTGGGTCTTGCATATTAATAGAGTATCAAAGGGTAGTCGACAGTCAAAGAAAAATCTCAAATTTCTAAATTTTTAGTCTACCCATCATGAACCAAGATAGTGAAGATAAAATTAGAAACGAGAAAATCATAAGAGCTAGACAGAATACAAAGTATCACAAAAATCAATAATTCTTTCATAAACTTTGGACTCTGAGAGCATCATCATATGATTAGAAGAATCCACATCCTTAATATCAAAGTGGGGAAGATGTTTTTTCCAAAGTCTCCAATAGTTTATATGATCCAAGGAAAGCTTATCATCAGAAACTAAAAAATAAGACTCTAGCTTTCCCATAAATAATCCACTTTTATTACGAAAATAATAGCAGGGGACGGACGACGGATCTAAAAGAGGAAGCAGTGAATAACGATCTACCTCATATGCATATTGAACTGCAAGTACTTTTTCGATCATTTGCTTCATTTGCTTTTTTGTTTTTACTAATCCCCTTGTTTTTGCTAAATCAATCAAGTGCTTTAGAAAAAGATTCTCTTCTAAGGAACAATCCACTTGATTTCGGTGAATTAATGTTTTAGCAAACTCTTGGAAATTTTGTCTAATCGTAGATTGTAAAGCAGAATTTACTGCTTGAAGTAGCTCACTTTTTCGAGAAACTTTAATCGTTTTTAATTCATTCGTATCAAAAGAATCCACCATAACAATCGAGGATACTTTTTCTCCTAGTTCTTGCAACTGGCGAGTGACTTCATAAGCAAGAAGTCCTCCTAATGAATATCCTCCTAAATCATAAGGACCTTCAGCTTGGATTGATTTTATGATATGAATATAATAAGAAGCCATCGCTTGAATTCCATGAAGAGCAGATCGATCAGTCATCCAGCCTCGTGCTTGAATTCCATAGAAAGGTCGTTGGCAATCTTTTGCAATAACGTAGTAGGGTTGCACTCCTCCCGAGACTGGATGAAACCAGAATATCGGTCGCCCTTGAATCGTTTGATTTAAATGAATTAACTCTGGAAACTGAGAGAAAATTCTGGAGAGCGGATCTTGATATATACTTTTTTTAGATAGTTTCTTTTTCATCTTTACTTGTTTAACAAGTAATCGCTGAAAAACATTCTTATATTTTTTACTCAAATAGCTTGAGAGTTCTTCTATGGTTACATATTCAAAAAGAAGAGTGGAAGAAAGTTTTTCATTCATTATGTTTTGGATTTCATCGGTCGTTTTTGCTACTCCTAGCGAAGTTAATCCAAGTTCAAAATAGCTACGATCTACTTCCATATCATGAAAAGATTTATGGAGTTGATGTGCTATTGTTTGTTTTAAAAGTAACTCTGCCTTTTCATAAGGAGTGAAAGATGGAGCTTTCGTTTTTGACTGTTTTTCACCTTTTAACTGTTTTCCGCCTTTTGATTTTTTTTTGTCTTTTGGTAGGGAAAATTGCCATTGTAAATCTGTTGAGAATTTAGCAGAATCTGGAACTTGTTTTTCGAAAGCAAACCTCTGTTCCATTAAATCAGAAGTATTTTCGTCGGCCAGTTTTTCCTTTGAGATCCAGTATTTCTCTCTTGCAAAGGGGTAGGTCGGGAGACTGATACGTTTTGGCTTTTGTCCTCCATAGAGTTTATTCCAATCCAATTCTAAGCCTTTTACCCATAAACCAAGAATATTGGGGAGTTTTTTACGCTGAATCCATTTCTCTACTACTTCTTGTAACTCTTCATTATCTCCGAATACAGAAAGAGCCTCTTCGTTACCTTTGATTTGTCCGAGATACATATCTTCAACGTCTTGTTCTCCTCTCAGGAATTCTTCTAATTTTTCTTGGAGCTGTTGAGGAGAAACAACAATGAAACCTAGCCTCTCATTCATTGCCTCTCGCCCTACTTGTAAAGTATAGGATAGATTGACTAAATCCAAAGAGTGCTCTTTTAGAGAGAGCAATAAATTTTTTACCGATTTTAATAACTGCTCCCTTGTTTTTGCTGACAAAGGAACAATTACGGGAGAATTAGAGTTTGTCCCATCGAGATATTCTTTGTCATCCTCTCTCTTATATTCTTTCACAAGCAAGTGAGCATTACTTCCTCCCGCCCCAAAGGAAGAAATACCGGCAATTCGGGGAATTTCTTGCCCTTCTACAACGGGTTGTTCCCAATCCCTAAGTTCTTGGTTAACGATAAAAGGAGTGCTATCGAAATCGATGTGGGGGTTCAAGGTAGAAGAATGGAGAGAGGGCACTATTTTTTGATACTTCATCTGCAAGAGTATCTTGGTTAGACCGCTAATTCCTGCCGCTCCTTCACAATGACCAATATTGGATTTTACTGAACCAATGCGACAGAATCCTCTCTCGTCCGTATACTTTCTAAAAGCTTGAGTGAGGGCTGTAATTTCAATGGGATCTCCTAGTTTAGTACCCGTGCCATGGGCTTCCATGTAACTGATCCATCTGGGGTCAATTTCCGACTCTGCCAGTGCTCTTTCAATTACACTGCGCTGGGCTTTTGGACTAGGAATAGTGTAACCATTGGTTTTTCCTCCATGATTGATCATGCTAGCTTGGATAACTCCATAGATATGGTCGCTGTCCATGATGGCATCGCTTAAACGTTTCAAGAGAACAACTCCTACTCCTTCTCCGGGAATATAGCCATTTCCTCCTTCTCCGAAGCTTTCACAATAACCTTTAGTAGAAATAAGTTGCCCTGCACTAAGCATTAAATATTTACTAGGATGAATTGTAACGTTTACACCACCAGCAATAGCTAAATTAGTTCTCCCCTGTTTTAAATCCTGGCAAGCTAGATGAACCGAAGTTAAGGAGGAAGAACACATGGTATCAACAGTTATACTTGGCCCATGGAGATTCAAGCAATAGGAAACTCTATTGGAAATACTGGCCAAGTTTCCCACAAATCCTATTTTGTTGCCTTTCAAGCTTTCTTCTGCACCAATTAATTGATATTCTCCATACATAACGCCGGCGTAAACTCCTACTTCTCGTCGAGAATCTTTGTTCGGGAGTATTTGCAAGTTTTCAGGAGTATAGCCAGCATCTTCTATACACATCCATACGTGTTCTAAAAACAGACGTTCTTGAGGGTCCATGTACTCTGCTTCGTCAGGGGAAATGTTAAAAAACAGAGGATCAAATTCATCCACTCCTTCTATAAAACCTCCCCATTTACTGGAGTGATAACCTGCTTTACTGCGGTCTTCCCTAAAGTATTCTCTCCAATCCCATCGATTTTGGGGGACTTCGCTGATGCAGTTTTTACCTTCTCGTAAATTTTTCCAATATTCTTGTATGTTTATAGACTTAGGATAGCGACCACTTAATCCAATAATGGCGATATCTAAAGATTGAGGAAGAATATCTTTGGCATCTTTGATATCTTTGGCATTTTTGGCTTTTATTCGTCTTATGTCATTCCTTCGAAGACGGGAATCCCTCTTGAGAAGAACGGGATTCTCGCTTTGGTCGGATTGATTTGTTGAGCCGAACATAGAGACTAGTTTAGGTTCATATGAATCGATCAAATAACTAGCCAGCTCTGCAATAGTCTGGTATTCAAAAAACAATGTTTTAGAAAGTGAGCCAAAAGTTTTTTCCAATTGCTCGGTCAGATTCATAGCCAAAACCGAATCCATACCATATTTGCCAAAAGATGCTTTAGGATCAATTTTGTAAGAAGGAAGCTTCAAAACAGACGAAAGCTGTTTTTTCAAGTAATGATGTACTTTTCCTTCTAAGGTTTTAGAGTCTATAGTGGAGATAGGCTGTGTTTCTATTGAATTTGGACGAGAATTTGTTTTTTCTTCTAATTTTTTTAATAAACGCGACGATTTTGAATGGACTTCATTAGGTAGTAATCTGGAAGCCAGCCCTCTTATCTTAAAACAAACATTTCCTCCTTCGCCACAAAGGTCTATATCTATTTTTTGGACTTTGTTCGTTCCTTTTCTACCCTCCGAGTAGCGTACCCATGCATACATTTGACTTGCGCAAGCTCCTAGAACTTCTAATGAATCTAGAGCAAAAGGAAGACTTGGTTTAAAAAAAGTTTTATTCTCTAGCGAAGCAGAATTCACGATTAAGCCAATAGAAGACTGCAGAGCGCTGTCGATTAAGCTAGGATGAAGAACATAGTCTTTTTCTGTCTCTTGAATGAAGGAAGGAAGAGATAGCTTGGCAAGAAGTTGATTTTGTCCTAGGTATACTTCCACTATTCCTTGATGAGAGGGGCCATACTCTAGTCCAATAGCCTCGAATGCTTGGTAGCAAGCTTTCTTTTTTAAAATTCCTTGGTTCATTTTAGACTGGAGTGCCTTTAAGTCAATCATTGGAAACTCTTTGATTGGCTTCCACTGCGAAATTCCCTGAGAATGAACAATGGTCTCTTTTTCCTTTTCGCAGTGGGTATAAATTTCATATTGAATTCTGTTATTGTCTTGGGGAAATAGTGCAATATGAACTTTTTTGCTAAAAACTCCCTTTGGTTCATTAACAAAAAGAGGTTGGACCCAAACGACATTTTTAAGCTCAATCGAAGCTTTTTCTTCCCGTTCTCCCGAGGCTACTTGAACAGCGACTCTTGCCATTTCGAGATATCCCACTGCGGGGAGTACTTTTTTTCCTTTGACCTTATGATCATTTAAGAAAAATTCTTTTCCTGTAAATATAGAAGTAAATCGTTGTTCCCATAAATTAGAAGTATTTTCGTGGAGCATAGGATGAATTTTCGAAACAGTAGATTCTGATTCGAAAAGAAAAGTATGGCCCCTTTTCTCTTTTAATTCATCGAGCCAATATCTTTCTTTAGCAAAAGGATAAGTTGGCAAGCTAATACGTTTTGGCTTTATTTTTCCATAGAGTTTATTCCAATCTAAGGCTAAGCCTTTTACCCACAAATCAAGGAGTTTCGAATATTTTTTCTTGGTAATCCATAGATCAATGGTATCCCTCATATCTTCGTCAGCAGTAATTATCGATAAGGCTTCTTTATTTCTTTTCATTTGTCCCATATAGAGACCCGAAATGTTTCTTTCCCCTGCTTGGTACTGTTTTAGCTTCTCCAGCAGTTCCTTTCCTGAATAAACTAAAAATCCCAGTCGCTCCTCCAGAGCAACTCGACCAAATTGTAAAGTATAAGCTATTTCCTGGAGATTGATTTTCTTAGGAGAATTTTCCATCCATTGGATTAGCTGAGTAACTTTTTTCTCTAGTTGTTCTAGCGTGCAAGCCGAAAGAGGTACCATTAGAGAAGTGGTAGCAGACACATTTATATTACTTTTACTTGTTTGTGTTATATGGGGTATATACTCCCTTACAATTACATGGGCATTAGCTCCTCCTGCTCCAAACGAAGAGATTCCCGCAATACGGGGAAGCTCTCGTGCTACTCCATTGACAATTTGTTGGGGGCGTTTCCACTCTTCTAATCTCTGCTGTACTTGAAAAGGAGTTTGGGCAAAGTCAATTTCAAGATTGGGTACGCTAGAATGAAGGGAAGGAACTAGTTTCTTATGTTGTAGTTGCAAGAGAATTTTTGTAATTCCGGCAATACCCGCAGCGCTTTCACAATGGCCAATGTTTGACTTTACCGATCCAATCGTACAAAATTGTTTTTTCTTTGTCGTTTCTCGAAAGGCACGGGTTAGGCCAGCGATTTCAAGGGGATCTCCCAAGGCTGTTGCCGTTCCATGAGCTTCAATATAGCTGAGTTGTTCTGCGACAACTTGAGATCTCTTTAGAGCATCAGAGACTAAGAGGGACTGAGCTTTAGGGTTGGGAACAGTATATCCATTTGTCTTGCCTCCCGCATTAATAGAACTTCCTTTGATCACTCCATAAATAGGGTCGCCATCTTCTTCTGCTTGTTTTAAAGGTTTCAGGAGCAAAGCCCCTACTCCCTCGGCATCAACAAATCCATCAGCTTGTGCTCCAAAGG